>DATGIX010000022.1:0-4261 GCA_035295505.1 Puia sp.
CAGGCATTTATTTTCACAATGCTGACAGCGGTGTTTGTTGGTCAGGCAATAGAAGGGAAATTGCATCAGCATCATCAGAAGCATGACGATTCCATGCTTGCGTAAAAGTTTTTTTTCACTAAACATAAAGCCACTATTATGGATTTAATGACTATCATGCTGGATGCGACAGCGAATGCAGGCGGTGCAATTGGTGCAGGTCTTGCTGCTGTTGGCGCAGGCATTGGCATTGGCCAAATTGGTAAGGGTGCTGTTGAAGCTATCGCCCGCCAACCGGAAGTAGCTAATGACATCAGAGGAAACATGATTTTGACTGCTGCGCTTGTTGAAGGTGCTGCGCTGTTCGCAATCATTGTTGGCTTCCTAGCAATGGTATTGAAATAATACCGGGGCAAAAGCAATTAGCTGCATTCAACGCAAAGGGCCGAGAGTGCAGCTCATTTCAAAAAATGAGAAATTGATTATATGAAACTTCTTCTTCCGGAATTTGGGCTTTTAATATGGACGCTTCTCGCATTTTTAGTGGTGTTCTATATTCTTGGAAAATTTGCTTGGCCTGCTATCATAAAAGGTCTGAAAGAAAGAGAGCAGGGGATTGCTGATTCATTGGCAACTGCTGAAAAAGTGAAAGCTGAAATGGCGCAATTAAAAAGCGAGAATGAAGCTTTGCTCGCGCAAGCTCGTGAAGAACGTGCGCAGATGCTGAAAGAAGCAAGAGATACCAAAGATAAAATTATTAACGAAGCAAAAGACCAGGCGAAGATAGAAGCCAACAAAATCATCACTGATGCGCAAGCTGCTATTGAACAACAGAAAATGGCTGCTATTACTGACGTAAAAAATCAGGTAGGAAATTTAGTGATTGAAGTGAGTGAGAAAATCCTGCGCAGAGAACTGAATAATAAAAGTGATCAGGAAAATTATATTAAGCAGTTAGCAAACGAAGTGAAACTTAATTAGTCATCAGTTGGCAGTTATCAGTCGGCAGACTGGAAACTGGAAACTGGAAACTGGAAACTGATATGCCCAACCCACGTCTCGCAGCACGATATGCAAAAAGCCTGATTGATTTGGCACTTGAAAAAGGCGAACTGGAATCAGTATATAATGATATGCTTTTCCTGCAATCGGTTTGCAAAAGCAGCAAAGAATTTGTGAGCTTTTTGAAAAGCCCTGTTGTTAAATCAGATAAAAAAGAAAAAGTGCTGGATGCTGTGACAGCGGGCAATATCGGTGTTATCACTTCTTCATTTAATAAACTGCTTATTAAAAAAGGCCGCGAAGATGTGTTGCCTGAAATCATTCCTGCATTCATTCAGCAATACAAAGATTATAAAGGGATTTATATTGTGAAGCTGACAACGGCAACACCTGTTAGCGAAGAAGTGAAGAATAATATTTTAGATAAAGTAAGAAGCGGTACTGTTATTAAGAATATTGAATTGAACGCTGAGGTAGATGAAAAACTGATTGGAGGTTTTGTTCTTGAAGCAGCCGGGCAATTAGTGGATGCAAGCATTCTTTATGATTTGAATACGGTGAAGAAACAGTTCCAGAATAATGATTTCATTTATAAGATTCGATAAAAATTAAACCGGGATAGATTATGCCAGAAATTAAACCAGATGAAATTTCAGCGATACTCAGGCAGCAACTGAGCAATTTTAATGTTGCAGCTGAAATGGAAGAAGTAGGCACCGTGCTTCAGGTGGGTGATGGTATCGCACGTGTGTATGGATTGAACAATGTTCGAAGCGGTGAGCTTGTTGAATTTGAGAACAGTGTTCGCGCCATTGCATTGAACCTTGAAGAAGATAATGTGGGTGTAGTGTTAATGGGTGAAAGCGGTGATATTAAAGAAGGCGCAAAAGTTCGCCGCACAGGAAAAATTGCTTCTATCAATGTTGGTGAAGGAATGCTTGGTAGAGTAGTGAATACTTTGGGTGAACCAATTGATGGGAAAGGCCCTCTTTCGGGTGAGAAGTATGAAATGCCGTTGGAAAGAAAAGCGCCGGGTGTAATTTTCCGTGAGCCCGTGAAAGAACCTCTTCAAACAGGGATCAAAGCGATTGATGCGATGATTCCAATCGGGCGTGGGCAACGTGAGCTGATTATCGGTGACAGGCAGACTGGAAAAACAGCCATTGCAATCGATACAATCATTAACCAAAAAGAATTTCATAAGGCAGGCAAACCTGTTTATTGCATATATGTAGCGATTGGGCAAAAAGCTTCCACCATTGCAGGTGTGATGAAAACATTGTCTGACAATGGTGCGATGGAATATACGGTGATTGTTGCTGCATCAGCCTCAGATCCTGCTCCTTTGCAATTCTATGCTCCGTTTGCAGGTGCTGCTATTGGTGAATATTTCCGCGATACCGGTCGCCCGGCATTGATTATTTATGATGACCTTTCAAAACAAGCTGTAGCTTATCGTGAGGTTTCATTGTTGCTCCGCCGCCCACCAGGTCGTGAAGCATATCCGGGAGATGTATTCTATTTGCATAGCCGCTTGTTGGAGCGTGCGGCGAAGGTTATTAACGATGATGGCGTTGCAAAAAACATGAACGATTTGCCAGATTCAATCAGGCATTTAGTAAAAGGCGGAGGTTCGTTAACAGCTTTACCAATTATTGAGACTCAGGCTGGTGATGTATCTGCATACATTCCGACAAACGTAATTTCAATCACAGATGGTCAGATATTCCTGGAAGGCAACTTGTTCAACTCAGGCATCAGACCAGCTATCAATGTAGGTATTTCGGTCAGCCGTGTGGGTGGTAATGCACAGATTAAATCCATGAAGAAAGTAGCAGGTACTTTGAAACTTGACCAGGCACTTTATCGCGAAATGGAAGCCTTCTCAAAATTTGGTGGTGATTTGGACGCAGCTACTAAATTGGTAATCGATAAAGGTGCCCGCAATGTGGAAATCCTTAAGCAGCCTCAATATTCGCCTTTTGCTGTTGAAAGACAAGTAGCTATTATATATCTAGGAACTCAGGGTTTGCTGCGTGGCGTGTCAGTTAAAAAAGTGAAAGAATTTGAAGACCATTTCCTGCTTGAGATGGAAAATAAGCTTCCTGCTGTTTTAGCTGAATTCAAAAAAGGAAACTTGCCGGAAGATGGCGTTAAGAAGATGGTTGAACTAGCGAATGGGCTAATCCCTCAGTATAAATAAGATATATTCATTGATAATCAAAAGCCTTTCATCATGAAAGGCTTTTGATTTTATAGCTTGATATTAAGTATTAAAATTTTTTTAGCATTTACTTGCATTTTCAAAAATTTCATATAATCTTTGTCTCATCATCTACTCTCGTACCCAATCTCCTTATCAACCAAGTCTCATCCAATTTTCCAATTTTACATTAGATCTTTAGCCTTTATCTATTTCTCCAAATCCGTGCAAAAGTCTTTCCATCCAATTTTCTAAAATTTAGTTTCAAAAGAATTAGTCTCTATATTCCTTTCCAATCTCCATTTAAAATTCAGAGCTTCCTCCAATAACTGTGGGCTACCAACAAGCAAGTAACTAAGTACCCTAAAAATACGGTTATGAAACAGTTGTACCCATTTCGCAAAAAGAATGTTTTTGCAATTTTAAAACACGCAGCCCTAACAGTTGCATTTTTATTCGTAACAATGATTTCATTTTCACAAGGATTAATATTTAAGAACCCAGCCCTGGAATCTGGTACTGCCGGAAGCGATGGTGCTGTATATAGGTTCTCAAATGTTACCTCCAGTGTGGATGCATTGGTAACTATCAATGGACGGTCATCTAACCTTGTTACTTTAGACACAGTTGACGTTACAAGCACAGGCTGGGATAAAGCATTCCAACCAGTTGTAACTTATAATAAAGGAAATGTAAAAGGCCCTGTAAGCTGGTGGATGGAATTTCAGGTCACTTTCGTGCAAGGCGGCACTTCCACACCAATTGAGCAGGACACTTTGAACGCGACTGCGATTGACGTTGACGGAGATGGATCTGCAATTCAGGAACAATTCAGTGCATTTGGTTCAGCAACATATACATTAAACACACCTTCGAGCCTGGTTGTAGGAAGCATTTCAGGTGGCAGCCAGTTCACTGGCCCAACTGCAAACTCTGCAGGTATTGACACAACGGCTACTAAGGTGATGGTTACTTTGAATTACTCGAAAGTAAGCAGCATCAAATTCAGATATGGTGGCACGGTTTCAGGAAATAGTTCAAGTAGCGCAGGGAATCGTTATAATTCTATTTGGTTTA
>DATGIX010000023.1:0-6318 GCA_035295505.1 Puia sp.
ATTACATATTTCACACGCTGCTGCCAACGGTCCGGCTGTGCAGAAAGAAATAAAAAAGAGATTACAAATAAGCAGAGGAATAAAAATTTTTTCATCAATTATTTTTTAGATTAAGCAACTACAAATAAAAACAAAGGTGCAAATTTCGATAAATGCACCTGATAAGAAAAAGAAATTTTAAGGGATGAAAAGGCTATTTCAAAGTGATATTATCTTTCAACAATTTGCCATCATTATTAAAAAGAAGGTTTTTCTTTTGGATATCATTCTTGGCAACCAAAATGCGGTATTGAACAGCATCTTCAGGCAATTGTATTAAATATACATTTCTCAATTCCCAATCGGAATATTTACTTTTTTCAAAGCCATCTTTGATTTCCGCAGGAATGTCGTTCTCACTGATTTCTTTTTCAGTGCTTTTCCACTCGCCTTTGTCGTTGAACCGCGCTTCGTATTTTTCATTGTTCATTTCAAAGCTTGCAGAAAATACAGTAAGCTTATCTTTCCAGGAAACATTATCAGCATCAGGATATTTTTCTTTCAGCGCCTGTGTTACTTCAGAGGGAATTTTTCTAATCTGAGAAAAAGAAGAGAATGAAATGAAAACAAGTACAATTGCTAAAACAGAAACGATAATTTGTTTTTTCATAAAACCATTTTGGATGCAAACACAAAAATCGCTTCTTTATTTTGAGGAGATAGTTTAGAAAAAGCTAAAATTTATTTTTTGCCACGGATTGCACGGATAAACACAGATAGAAAATAGAATTGGTTTTATTAATCTTTCCCTTGTATCACAATCACAATCTCTCCTTTCACTCCTTTTTCTTTGTAGTAAGTAAGAACCTCAGCAATTGTTCCCCGTTTATTTTCTTCAAAAATTTTTGTCAGCTCACGGCTCACACAACATTGTCTTTCTTCGCCAAAAGAAACAAGCAATTCTTCTAAAGTTTTGATTAATCTCATTGGCGATTCATACAAAACAATTGTCCGTTCTTCTTCAACTAATTTTTTCAATAAAGTCTGTCTTCCTTTTTTCAACGGCAAAAATCCTTCGAACACAAAACGGTTTGTAGGAAGCCCGCTATTGACAAGCGCAGGAACAAAAGCAGTTGCGCCGGGCAAACATTCTACCGTCACTCCAACTTTAATGCATTCCCTCACCAATAAAAACGCAGGGTCTGAAATGCCCGGCGTGCCTGCATCTGTAAGCAGTGCCATTCTTTTTCCATCTAATAATTGATTGGTGAGATGATGCAATACTTTATGTTCATTATGCTGATGATAAGGCGAAAGCGGTTTGATAATCTGATAATGATTCAGCAGCCTGATAGAATTGCGTGTGTCTTCTGCAAGAATAACGTCAACGCTGTTCAATACTTCAATTGCCCGGAAAGTAATGTCTTTTAAATTGCCGATGGGAGATGGAACGATGTAGAGCATAATTTGCGGATTAGAAAATGTGCGGATTTTCTGATTCAGGAATTCGCAAATCCGCACATTCGCAAATTAGTTAATTGATATCTCAAAATATTCCATCACAGGATTAGCCAATAATTTCTTGCTGGCATCTTCCGCAATTTGTTTTGCCTGTTCTGCAGATGCTGCTTCAATCTGAAGACTGATATTTTTTCCGACGCGGACATCAGTCACATCTTTAATCCCAAGATTTTCCAATCCTCCCATCACTGCTTTTCCTTGTGGGTCTAATAATTCTTTTAAAGGCATCACTTTTATATGAACAGAAAAAATCATGACGTTTTATTTTTAAAAATCAAAGATATAATAATGTAAAAAATGAACACAATCGGAACAGCAAGCCATTTGAAAAATACGCCAGCAAGAATTGCTACAGCAAGCAAAATAATTTTCGGCAAATTATTTTTCATGGACATGTCCGAAAACTTGAGCGCAATTAATTTAAGATTGCTCACCATTAAATAACTCACAATTAAAATAATCGTATACAAAAACCATTTGTTCAATAATAATTGTGAAACACTATCACTGCTATACCAATATATTAAAGGCATAGACGCAATGAGCAACCCTGCCGCTGGCGACGGCACTCCTTTAAAAACATATTGTTGCGAACTGTCGACATTAAATTTTGCGAGCCGGTATGCAGCAGCGCATGGAAAAATAAAAGCCGGCAACAACCAAAGGATAGAAATTTCAAGACCATCGGGTTGTTGCATAAAACTCATTCTCAGGAACTGATACAATATCATTCCCGGAGCAACACCAAAGCTTACAACATCTGCTAATGAATCCAACTGCTTGCCTTTATCAGAAGTTGCTCCAAATAATCTTGCAACAAATCCATCTAAAAAATCAACAAGCGCAGCAAGTGCGATGAAAAGAGAAGCCATCCATATTTTTTCAGGCATGCCGACTAACTGCGTTCCTTCCGCGCCGGGCAAAATCGATATGCCGTTTTGCAAAATGAAAATAATTGCGATACAGCCAAAAAAAAGATTCAGAAGTGTGAATAGGTTAGGTATTTGCTTCATTAGTTTTTAATTCGATAATGTGCAAATGTGCGAATTTGAAAATGAAAATACACTATTTCATTTGCACATTTTCAAATCTGCACATTGGTAAATTACTTTTTCATTAGCGCTTCAATTTCCTCAACAGTCAACGGAATTTTTTCCATCAAATCTTTATTGCCGTTTTTTGTTATCCAGACATTGTTTTCAATACGAACTCCGAGTTGTTCTTCTTCAATGTAAATGCCCGGCTCAATAGTAAACACCATGCCCGGTTTAATCGGCTCGGTGCGTGTCCCCAAATCATGAACATCAATGCCGAGATGATGTGAAATGCCATGATACATATACTTCCAGTAAGCCGGATTTTCCGGCGTCGAATTTTTAATATCTGATTTTTTCAGCAATCCGATTTTCAAAAAAACCTGATCGGCTTCTTCACCTACTTTTTTTGTGTAATCAGCAATGCTAATCCCTGGCTTCAATAAACTTTTTGCATAATTATGAAGATGAAGGCATGCATTGTAAACTGTTTTTTGTCTGCGAGTGAATTTCCCGTTAACAGGAACTGTTCTTGTCAGGTCGGCGCAATAACCGCCGTACTCTGCACCAAAATCCATTAATATCAAATCACCATCCTTGCATTCCTGATTATTAGAAATATAATGAAGCGTTCTTGCATTATTACCACTCGCAATAATGCTATTATAAGCCGCGCCGGTTGCACGTTGCGACAAAAACGAATGAAATATTTCAGCTTCAATCTCATATTCCATCACACCGGGTTTAATAAATTTCAGCAATCGCAAAAATGTATTTCTGGTGATATCGATAGCTTGCTGTAAAACTTCCACTTCAAATGAAGTTTTAATTGCACGAAGTTCTTTCATGATTTTTGCGGCGCGAAAATAATTGTGAAGCGGATAGCGCTTTTTCACATCTTCAATAAACCTGTATTCACGCGTTTGCACAACGGTTGCTTTTCTGTCGTTCTCGTTTGAATCGAGGTAAATATTTTCTGCAAGATGAATCCATTGCTGCAACAAACTATCGATGCTATCAAGCCAAACAATAGTTGGGATGCCGGACATTTTTTTTGCTTCGTCAGCCCTTAATCTTTTTCCGTCCCATTTTTCTTTCAACTCGTTTGGGCGAACAAGCACTAGTACTTCGCGATACTTTTCATCAGGATGGTCTGGAAAAATAATCACCATCGAGTCTTCCTGTGTAACACCACTGAGCCAGAACAAATCACTGTTCTGTTTGAAGGTGTATAATGCATCGCCATTGCTGGGCACTTCATCATTGCTCACAAAAATGGCAATTGAATTTGGTTTTAAGGCTTTGCTGAAACGTTCGCGATTCTTGACAAAAATCTCAGGATTGAGCGGAAGATATTTCATGTTGATGCTGAATTGATTTTCAAGGCTGTAAAAGTAAAGAATGATTTCGACTGAAGATGATGTAGCCACAGATTGCACAGATTTTCACAGATAATTTTTTTGGAAGCTCATAAATACTATCTGTTTTTTCTGTGTAATCTGTGGCTTAGCTCTTCCTGTTAATGGCTTGAAAAAAAGATTGATTTTATAATTATTCGTAATGATTTACCTAATATTGGATGCATAACAAAAATTATAAAAACTAACAGTTGTTAGTTTAGTTATTATCTATAAAATATTGTTTTTTATTAGATATTTTCAAATATAACTGTCATTATGATACTTTTTTTAGACAGTTTTAAAATTTAGCTTTGCAGTTCATTTATACGATTATTGCCATGCATGTACCAACCCTCTCTATCCCTACAAAGAAATTATTGGCTTTGGGTCTTCAGGTTTCAGATTCCATACATTATCAATTATCGCCGGAAGAACTTGTGCAACAAACCTTGCAGCGCGGCGAAGGCGTTTTGAACGACACAGGCGCTTTGGTGATTAACACAGGTGAGTTCACAGGTCGTAGTCCGAAAGATAAATTCATTGTGAAGGACGAAATGACTACAAATACTGTTGACTGGAACGATTTTAATCTGCCGATTGAAGAAAAATATTTTACGATTATTTTGAACAGGATGACAGCCTACATGAATGGCTTACCGGAAATCTGGGTTCGTGATTGCTATGCTTGTGCAGATAGGCGTTACCGTTTGAACCTTCGCGTGATTAATGAAACACCTGCGATGAATTTGTTTGCCTATAACATGTTCCTTCGCCCTGAAGAAGACAAGCTCGAAAATTTTAATCCTGAATGGCAGATACTTTGTGCGCCTGGATTAAAACTGAACGCAGCGGAATGCGGAACCCGACAGCATAACGCGGTTGTTGTTTCTTTCAAGCACAAAATGATTTTGATTGCAGGAACAGGTTACACTGGAGAAATCAAGAAAAGCATTTTTGGGATATTGAATTTTATTCTGCCTCAACAAAAAAATGTGCTGAGCATGCATTGCTCTGCTAACGTTGGGAAGAAAGGTGATACAGCTATTTTCTTTGGACTTAGCGGAACAGGCAAAACCACTCTCAGTGCGGACCCTGAGAGAAAATTGATTGGTGATGATGAGCATGGATGGACTGCTGACCGTGTTTTTAATTTTGAAGGCGGCTGTTATGCAAAATGCATTAACCTGAGCGAAGAAAAAGAGCCTGAGATTTTTCATGCCATCAAAAAAGGAGCATTGGTTGAAAATGTGAAATTTTTTCCCGGTACTAATAAAATTAATTTTGATAATGGCTCAATTACAGAGAACACACGTGTTTCTTATCCGCTGAATTATATCAGCAATTCATTAGAGCCTTCAATTTCTGATTCGCCAAAAAATATTTTCTTCCTGACTTGTGATGCTTATGGCGTTCTTCCGCCAATTTCTAAATTGACTCCTGAACAAGCGATGTATCAGTTCATTTCCGGCTACACTGCAAAAATTGCAGGAACAGAAACCGGTATTAAAGACCCGAAGCTTACGTTCAGCACTTGTTTCGGTGCGCCGTTTATTCCGTTGCACCCAGGCAAATATGCTGAAATGCTTGGAAAGAAAATAAGAGAGAATAAAGTGAATGTCTGGATGATTAATACCGGCTGGACAGGTGGTCCTTATCTTGTGGGAAGCAGAATAAAATTGTCTTACACCCGCGCCATGGTAACCGCTGCCCTTGAAGGAAAACTTGATAATGCTGAATATAAAATACACCCGAATTTTAAGGTAGCTATGCCCGTTAGTGTTCCGAGAGTTCCAGCAGAAATGCTTGACCCGGTTAATACATGGGCTGATAAAACAGCTTATCAGCAGCAGGCAAGCTGCCTCGCAGGAAAATTTATTGAGAACTTTAAGCGCTATGAATCAGGTGTTAGCGCCGAAATTCTGGCTTCCGCGCCGCTATTATAAAATATTTTGTTAAAAAATGTTCTGAAATACAAATAAAATGCAGATATTGGCACCCACATTTTTTTGATTTCACGGCCTCTAACATTGTTTGCCAAAAAACTCCACCGATTTTATCAGGTGGAGTTTTTGTTTTTAGAGAGTTGGACACAGAGAACCGCGGAGAATAATGGAGAGCCTCAGAGTTGTTTGTAATATTTAAACAATTTGTTATTTTCTTCCTTCATCAAAATTTATAAACATTACAGTCGTTGAATAAAAGCTTATTTAGTTTTTATTTGCGAGATGCATCATCAAACTGAAGCTTAATAGTAGCACAACTGAAGAAAGGATTGCGAAGCAACGATGTCCAATCAAGGGTTAATGCCAGTATCCACCACGGTGGACAGGTCAAAAAAATTTCAAGAAAAAATATCATGAAATTATTATCTCAGTTTTTATTGA
>DATGIX010000024.1:0-11231 GCA_035295505.1 Puia sp.
AATGGTATGTCCGTCACTTTTTCAATCCTTATTTTCCAGTTGCCTTTTAACAGTGATACGTATCCGTTTTCATAAACAGCAGCCATGCCACCATCATTACAATGTTGTTTGATGCGCGGATTATTCTCATCCATGCTGAACAAAGCAATATTGCATTCAAGATTATCTTTCATGGCGTATACCAAATCATCATCAGCATTCAATATTGCAAAGCCATGTTTATAAACTGTTTCAGGAACCACGCTCTTCACTTTTGCCATTTGTTCCAACGAATCAATGCCACCGAGTCCAAGATGATCTGCAGTTACATTTGTAACAATTGCAATATCACAATTTGAAAATGCAAGACCGGATTTCAGAATGCCACCTCTTGCGCATTCCAGCACTGCAAAATCAACAGTTGGGTCTTTCAAAACAAATTGTGAACTGACAGGCCCCGTACAATCGCCTTTCATCATCATTTGGTTCTGAATATACACACCATCTGAAGTTGTGAAACCTGCTTTGTATCCGGCTGTTTTTACAATATGCGCTGTTAATCTTGTTGTGGTTGTTTTCCCGTTTGTTCCGGTAATGGCAATAATCGGAATTCTTCCATTGCTGCCTTTCGGATAAAGCATGTCGACAACCGGTTCTGCAACATTTCTCGGCAAACCTTCTGATGGTTCGATGTGCATGCGGAAACCAGGCGCTGCATTCACTTCGAGCACAGCTCCGCCATTTTCGGTTATAGGTGCCCGTAAGTCAGGTGCCATGATATCAATACCGCAAATATCTAATCCGATGATCTTTGCAATTCTTTCTGCCAGAAAAATATTTACCGGATGAACTTCGTCTGTAACATCTGTTGAAGTTCCGCCAGTGCTGAGATTCGCTGTTGGCTTTAATAAAACCAGTTCACCTTTTGGTGGAACAGTTTCTAATGTATATCCTTTTTCGTCCAGCATTTTTTGTGTGAAATCATCAACCTTAATTTGTGTCAATACTTTTTCATGACCAAAACCGCGACGAGAATCTTTATTGGTTTCATCCACCAGCCATTGAATAGTATGTGTGCCATCGCCAACAACTGATGCAGGCGTTCTTAACGCGGCGCAGATAAATTTATAATTAATGACAAGTACACGAAAATCAAAACCAACAATAAACTTTTCGCAGATAACACTACGAGAATATTTTTGCGCAGCAGCAAGCGCAGTTAATGCCTGTGCCCAATTAATAATATTTGTCGTTGCTCCTTTGCCATGATTCCCATCAATTGGCTTCAGTACCAACGGATAGCCAATTCTGTCAATGGCCTCTTTCAATCCTTCTTCACTGCGGATGATTACACCACGTGGAACAGGAATTTCTGCAGCCTCTAATAAATTTTTTGTTTCTTCTTTATCACATGCAATATCCACAGCAATGGATGATGTAGTGCTTGCTATTGTTGCACGAATTCTTTTTTGATGAACGCCATAACCCAATTGCACGAGCGAATGTTTGTTCAAACGTATATATGGGATGCCACGTTTCATTGCCTCGTCTACAATACAGCCTGTTGATGGCCCAAGCCTTGTGTCCTCGCGGATTTCACGCAATTGTTGAATGTCTTCAGCAAGATTGTATTCAACGGCATCTGCAATCGCTTGCACAATGCGCACAGCAGCTTTTGCAGCGTACACTCCTGCATCCTCTTCCATATAACTGAATACCACATAGTATTCGCCTTCTTTTCCGGTGCCGCGGGTGCGGCCAAAACCAGTATCCATGCCGGCAAGTGTTTGCAGCTCGAGCGCTACATGCTCAATCACATGGCCCATCCATGTGCCTTCTTCCACACGCTGAAAAAAACCGCCTGGCTCACCAACGCTGCAGCGATGTTCATACATGCTCGGGAATAGTTTTTCAAGTCTTTGCCTGAAGCCCGGAATAGCATTTGTCGGCCGTTGTTCCATTTCCTGTAAATCGAGTTTCATCTGAATCAGTTTCGGGCGGCGGATGCTCCAATAGTTGGGGCCTTTCAGTACTTTGATTTCAATAATCTTCATAAACAATAGAGTTGGATTAGTAATATAGTTTTTTTCTTTTTTGTTACCAACTTTTGTTTGCTATTCAACATCGTTGCGACGCTCCTTTCAACGATAATGCTACTATTGAACTCTGGCTTCACAATAGTAACGTCAAACTATTTATTTTTTTTGCCCACAAAGGGCACCGAGGTAAAAGAGAAGCTCTGAGGTTCTCTATTCATCTCCGCGACCCTCTGTGGGCAAAAGTCGCGTCCCATAATATCTGACAAGAAAGAAATCGTACATCTAAAATCATACATCGTACATAGTTTCAGTATATTTAGTTTTTCAAACCGACACTAACATGAGAGATTTTAATCGCCGTTCTTTTCTCAACACATTCGGCACATTATCGGCTTCAACATTTTTGGCTTCATTAACTCAATCCGCATGGAGCCGTAATCTGCATAAGGCATTGACAAATGCTGAAAACCGCTCTCCGCAAGAGCTTGTCGATGATGAAGATTTCTGGTATTACGTGCAGGAATCTTTTAGTTGTTCGCCGGGCATTATCAATTTAAACAACGGTGGAATTTCTCCCGCACCAAAAATTGTGCAGGATGCAATGAAGCGTTATTACGATATTACCAATGATGCGCCGAGTTATTATATGTGGAGAATTATTGACCAGGGCAGAGAACCATTGAGAAAAAATTTGGCAAGACTTGCAGGTTGTTCTCCTGATGAAATTGCGATGAATAGAAATGCATCTGAAGCATTAGAGACGGTAATATTCGGTCTTGATTTGAAAGCTGGTGATGAAGTGGTGCTGACTAAACAGGATTACCCGAACATGATTAATGCGTGGAAACAAAGAGAACTCCGCGATGGAATAAAATTGGTTTGGATTAATCTTGATTTACCGAGCGAAGACAATGATTATCTCGTAAATAAATATGTGAGCGCATTCACTTCAAAAACAAAAGTGGTTCATATCACTCATATTATTAATTGGAACGGACAAATTCTTCCGGTGAGAAAAATTGCTGATGCTGCTCATGCAAAAGGAATTGATGTGTTGGTTGACGGTGCTCACAGTTTTGCTCACTTTCAATTCACCATGTCTGAACTTGGTTGTGATTATTTTGGCAGCAGTTTGCACAAATGGCTCACAGCTTGTATCGGCACAGGAATGTTGTTTGTAAAAAAAGAAAAGATAAAAAATCTCTATCCATTATTTGGAACAGGTGAACCGAAAAGTGATGATGTCAGAAAATTCGAAAGCCTTGGCACCAGACCATTTTTTATTGAGCAGGCAACAGGAAAAGCCGTTGAATTTTATGATATGATTGGTGGCGAGCGAAAAGAAAAGAGATTATTATATCTGAAAAATTATTGGATGAGCAAAGTGAAGGATATTCCGAAAGTAAAAATTGGAACATCGTTAAAACCCGGTTTCGGTTGTGCGATAGGGTTAGTAAGTGTTGAAGGAAAAAAACCTGCTGAGCTCGAAGCTTTTCTTTTTGATAAATATAAAATCCATTCTGTCGGCATCGAATGGGAAAATATTCATGGAGTGCGTGTCACTCCTAATGTTTACACCACAACAAAAAATCTGGATTTGTTGGTAGAAGGAATTGATAAGTTTGCGAAAGCGTAGGAAGTTTCACGCAAAGAGCGCAAAGAAAACAACGAAGCAAAGGGATTTTGAGGAAAGCGAGTGCATGAGTGCGCAATAGAATTCCAAATGCTGAAGCCACAGAAGTAGAAAAGTTTAATCAAACCTCGTCTGTCGAAAACGTGATGTATTCGTTTTCGACTGTGCTTTTATGGTTTCCCGCTTTTGACGGGACAAAAAAGAACAATATATTTTTATGTTTAGAAAACATTTAAAATGTTAAGAGGTTTAATTTCATCAACAACTCATTGACCATTCACCATTGACGATTCACGACAAACTGACTCGCAAAATCAGCCTGCTGCAAGCTTCTTCCATCAACATGATTGACATGGTGGGCATCGGCCCTTTTGTGGTAATGCCGATGGTGATAAAAACAGTCGGCAACAATATGTTTTTGTGGGCATGGATTTTCGGTGCAGCATTGGCTTTGATTGACGGGATGATCTGGAGCGAGCTCGGCGCTGCTTATCCGCTTGCGGGCGGCAGCTATAATTTTTTAAAAGAAGCTTACGGAAATAAAGGCGGAAGATTAATGTCTTTTTTATTTGTGTGGCAGACTTGTCTGCAAGCCCCACTGGTCGTGGCTTCCGGGGCAATTGGTTTTTCGCAATATTTCACTTATTTAATTCCGCTCACGACAATTGAAAGAAAAATATTATCAGGTGCAGTTGTTTTGATAATTATTTTTTTGCTTTATCGCCGCATTGAAACAATCGGAAAAATTTCTGTGTTTTTGTGGGCTGGGGTCATCATTACTATTCTCTGGATTATCATCAGCGGATTTACGCACAGAACGATTTCATATAATTGCATGCCTTCCGGTAATGATTCTTTTTTCAGTCTTGCATTTGTAGCACTTGTCGGCAAAGCTTCCGTGAAAACGATTTACAGTTATCTCGGTTATTATAATGTTTGTCATTTAGGTGGTGAAATAAAAAATCCACAAAAAAATATTCCGCGAAGCATTTTCATTTCCATTTTCGGTGTGGCGATTTTGTATTTATCCATGAACGTTAGTATCGTTGGCGTTGTTCCCTGGCAGGAAGCCATGAAATCAGATTTTATCGTGAGCACTTTCATGGAAAAAATTTATGGAACAAAAGCGGCAATGATTGCTACTTTATTGGTGTTATGGGTTGCATTTGCTTCTTTGTTTGCAGTATTGCTTGGTTATTCAAGAGTGCCTTATGCTGCAGCGGCTGACGGAAAATTTTTTCCTGAATTTGCAAAGCTTCATCCGACAAAAGAATTTCCTTACGTATCATTATTATTCATCGGCGGACTCGGATTTATTTTCAGTTTATTATTTAAGCTCGGAGATGTTATCAGCGCAATACTTGCGATGAGAATATTGGTGCAGTTTGTTGCGCAGGCTATTGGTGTTGTGCAATTGAGAAAAAGAAACGGCACAAAAAATCTTCCATTTAAAATGTGGTTATATCCCTTGCCAGTCATTTTTTCTATCGCAACATGGCTCTTTGTTTTTTATTCAACTGGAACCGTTGCTTTACTCGGAGTTTTATTAATAGCGATCGGGCTTGTTGTTTTTTATTTCACGAAAGATTTATGGAGTAAGTCAGAAAAGACCGAAAGTCTGTAAAGTCATTATTATCTAAGCAATGTTTTCAAAAATAAAAATTCTGTATTTCAGTGTTTCAGTGGCAACATTGTTATTGCTACTGAAGCACTGAGGCTCTGAAAAAATAAAAAACCCGACAAAGCTTTCGCCTCATCGGGGATAACCCTGATATACATTTTATTTTTGTGCTACTGCTTTTGAATCGTCAATGGCGATATCGTTATGCCAGATGTGTAATTCCAGCTAAAAGTGCAACTCGTTTCTGTAACTGTTAAAGAGCCTGTATAAACTGTGCCATTCAATCCTATTATTAATTCATGAGCTCCATTTGTCAAGTGAGCAAAAGATACCCATCCCGTTGCAGGCGTTGCTACACTGGTTGAACTGCCGCAAGGGTATTCTGTGACTGAGCCGAAACCAAAAAGATAAGCACCATCTGAGCTGTCTGTAATTTGAGGGAAACCGAGGCTCGGATAATTAGTCCCGTAAGTCTGTTGAGTGTGTGCAAGCACAACCAATCCGGTATCAGAATATGAAATTGGAGTAAGCACAATCTGGTCGCCGGAATTGATGCCGACTTGTTTAATCGCATTGCACGACGCCACTGAATCAGTGTACACACTGTCCGTTACAAGAATCGGCGATGAACTGCTGTCGTATGGTGTTGATGCCATCGAGTCAAGATAATAATTTGCGGTAATGGTGTAGTTGCCGGAATTTGAAAAAAGCATCACGGATTTATTGCCGGAAGAAGATATATATGTGCTGGCTGATGGTGCATTTACTGACCATTTAACAAATGCGCTTGACTGTGATATATTCGCTGTGGCAATCAGTGGCTGTCCTTTTTTCACGCTTGAATTAGACAAGCTCAATGTTGATTTCGTTGTTCCGCCGCTGCTGTTATTCTTGCTGCATGATATTCCAAAAGCCACAAGAAGGCAAGATAAAAGGCAAATGCCTGTCATTTTTTTCATAATATATTTTTTGATGTTGACATTCATATACGCCGGTGCGTTGCACAGCGTTGGGTGAATTTCAAAAAAATATTTTTTGTCGTTGTTGGTCGCTGATCAACAACAGATTTTTCCGAACGATAATTGAAATTTTTTTTATGTGACCAGCAGAGAATATCTATTGAGCATCGTTGCGTCGCACTCTTGTACGGAAGGAATTCTGTTGAGCGGTCTACTAACGGCAAGGTGTAAGCGCTTTGAATGAAAGTTTCTCGTCTGAGCAAGAATGACGTGCGATATCACATGAGTTTGTAACAGAAAATAAGATTATTTTCCTAAACATATTGCGTAAGCAGTGGCGTTACTTGTGCCATCTGTTAAATTTATAGCTGTGCCGTTTTTTGCATATTTGGCAACGGTAAATCCGTAATTATCTTGATATGCAACGTACGCATCAGCGCCTGAAGTGACAACAGATGTAGCCAAACTGTAACTAGGTGAACTAGTTAAATTAATTGCAGTTTCGTTTTTCCAGTACATAGCTGTGGCGTAATTTGAAGGAGAAGTAATAGTGCCAGTTTTTTCATAGCCAGCCAAATAGACATCATTTCCAGAAACAGCAATTGAAAAAACAACTGCAATCCCGGAACTATCAGAAACGGCAACGGGAACACCATTTTTCCAATATTTAGCAATGAAATAATTTCCAGAAGTATCAGTATTTCCGCCGCCTATATACACATCTGTTCCTGAGACGGTAATAGCATTTGCATAAGGCGATTTCGGCCCATCAGAAATATTTGTTCCAATACCATTTTTCCAATATTTGGCGTGAGTTCCAGAAGAATCAGTTTGGCTGCCTAAGATGTAGACATCTGATCCAGAAACTGTCATTGCGTTGGCAGAAGTGGTTAAAGTATCAGAAACGAATTTTACTAATTGACCATTTTTCCAATATTCAGCTACAGAATGACCGTTATTATATTCATTGCCGCAAGCATATATATCGTTCCCAGATGCTACGACTGTTATTGCATAGCTGCCTAAACCTAAAATCTGAAACAATGTTATGAAAGTTCCATTTTTCCAATATCCCACATTAGAACCGACATTTCCTCCAACATAAATATCTGTTCCTGAAACTGAAATAGAAATGGCTGCTGAATTTGCGCCAGGAAGTGTTACTAGCGTATCATTTTTCCAATAGACAGCTGTTGTATTATTGCCCGAACCTAAAAAGCCAGCAACATATATATCTGTTTTAGAACTTGGAGGTGTTACTGGAGGAGTTATGGGAGGAGTTGAAGTGCTTGAACTTTTACTGCAAGAAAAAAATGATATTGTACAAATTAGTAAAAATAAAAACTCGGATTTTTTCATAAAAAAGTTTAAAATCTAAAATACTAAAAGATAAGCAATTTTAAAGGGAGTTTATTTTAATTATCAATTCATCCTAATTTTAAGATGGTATCATCACAATAAAACTAACACTTGTACGAGCCAAGGATTTATAAGCAGTTTAATAGAATTCCTTCCGTACAAGAGCGCGACGCAATGATGTTCAACAGTAATTCTTAGCTGGGTACAAAAAAAATTCCTTTGAACAATTCTTATTTTTTATCTATCGGTTGGTGTCTTCACCAACCGAAACTGAATGTCACTGAAACTAGCCATTAATAAACCACCGCTCAATAGAATTCCAATAGCACAAGAGTGCGACGCAACGATGCTCAATAGTAATTCTTAGCTGGCTACAAAAAATATTTTAAAATCACTTTCGTTGCGTGCTTTGCATTCGTTGCGCTCTTTGCGTGAAATAAGAAGTGTTAATTAGCTGGGTACAAAAAAATTCCTTTGAACAATTCTTATTCATCATTTCCGTTATTTTTGTTTGATACTAAACTCAGAATTGAATGTCTTTACCTGTGGGAAAATTGATTGCTATTGGCGGCGCTGAAGATAAGGGCTCGGGCGAGTACGGCGACATTAACAAAAGCAACCTGAATTTTTTTGAGCTGGGCATCCTGCGCCGCATCGTGGAAGAAGCGGGCGGACCGATGTCGCATATCGAAGTCATCACAACGGCATCTACCATTCCTTATGAAGTGGGCAATAATTATCTGGATGCGTTTGGAAAAATCGGCTGCACGAATATCGGCGTGATGCATATCCGCAACCGCGAAGATGCGCAGAAAGAAGAATATCTTGAAAGAATTCGGTTATGCGACACCGTTATGTTCAGCGGCGGAAATCAATTAAGGCTGAGCGCCACATTCGGCGGCACAAAGTTTTTAGAAATACTGCACAAGCGTTATGAGAAAGAAAATTTTCTGATTGCAGGGACTTCTGCCGGAGCGATGGCGATGAGCAACACGATGATTTATGAAGGTAATGCGGTGCGTGCACATCTGAAAGGCGAAGTGAAAATCACAACCGGTTTAGGTTTTGTGGATACCGTGATTATTGATTCGCATTTTGAAAAGCGCGGAAGATTCAATCGGTTGGCACAAGCGGTTGCAACAAACCCTTCGTGCATCGGCATTGGCTTGGGCGAAGACACAGGTATGTTGATTACAGAAGGAAATAAAATGGAAGCGATTGGAAGCGGGTTGGTAATAATAATCGACGGACATAATATTCTTCACTCAAATATTGCAGATATTCCCGACGGAAATCCCATCAGCATTGAAAATCTGAAAGTACATTTTTGTGAAAAAGGAAACGGCTATATCATCAGCGATAGAAAATTTTTGATGGAAGCGAGAGATGGGGCGGTTGTTCGCAAACAGGTAGATGTAGAATGAGTGGTAAGTGATAAGTTGTAAGTATGTTTGCGAAGAAATTATTGACCATTCACCATTGACAATTCACCAAACAACATGCTGCGGAGAAAATTTATCCAAAACACTTCACTTGCTTCGGCAGGTTTTTTTATCAAGAAAAGTTCATTCAGTTTTTCAGATGATTTTCCGGTTGTGCGGGTTGCAGAATCGCAGCGAAAATTTAAAAGCGTTGCTGTCGAAAAAGCAATTGCCGATGTAAAAAAGAATATCGGAAATAAAGAAATTGCATGGCTGTTTGAAAATTGTTTCCCCAACACATTAGATACAACGGTTGATTTTGAAATCATCAATGGCAAGCCGGATACTTATGTCATCACCGGAGATATTGATGCGATGTGGCTTCGCGATAGCAGCGCACAGGTTTATCCATATTTGTCTTTGATTAAAGAAGATAAAAACCTGAAGCAATTAATTGAAGGAGTAATCCGCAGACAGACGAAATGCATTTTGAAAGACCCTTATGCGAATGCATTTTATAAAGATGAAAATAAAATCAGCGAGTGGAAAGCAACAGATGTGACGGATATGAAAGCAGGTATCCATGAACGTAAGTGGGAGATTGACAGTTTGTGCTATCCGATAAGATTGGCTTATGGTTATTGGAAAGAAACAGGCGACACTTCGCCGTTTGATAAAGATTGGATGGAAGCGATGAGGCTTGTGGTGAAAACTTTTAAAGAACAGCAACGAAAAGATGGCGATGGCCCTTATACATTCCAGCGAAAAACAGATTGGGCGACGGATGGTGTTCCGATGGGCGGTTATGGATATCCGACAAAAAAAGTGGGATTAATACATTCGATGTTTCGCCCAAGCGATGATGCGACGATTTTTCCTTTTTTAATACCGAGTAATTTATTTGCATTTTATGCTTTGCAACAACTCTCAACGATTATTAATGAAATAAAAAATGAACAACTTTTTAATGAGTGCCTTGCGTTGATGGATGAATTATTAGGAGCCTTGATTAGTCATGCGGTTGTGAATCATCCTAAGTTCGGAAAAGTATTTGGTTATGAAACCGATGGTTTTGGCAATCACACTTTCATGGATGATGCAAATGTGCCGAGCTTGTTATCGCTTCCTTATTTGGAAATGCCGGGACAAGCATTTGAGTTATCGGTTTTGAATAAAGAAAAAAGTGGCTTTGCAATTTATCAGAACACAAGAAAAATGGTTTTATCTGATTCAAATCCATTTTTCTTCAAAGGAAAAGCAGGAGAGGGGATTGGCGGTCCACATGCGGGCATTAATATGATTTGGCCCTTGAGCATAACGATGCGTGGATTGACAAGCCATGATGATAAAGAAATAAAATTTTGTCTGGACATGCTGCAGAAATCTCATGCACAAACTGGCTTCATGCATGAATCATTCGATAAAGATGATGCATCAAAATTCACGCGCAAATGGTTTGCGTGGAGCAATACGTTGTTTGGAGAGTTTGTGCTGAAAGTGTATAAGGGGAAGAGAGGGCTATTAAATTAGAAATAAGGAATTAGGAATGAGAAATCAGAAAGTGATGTAGTTCTTGAATAATAAGCAACTTTCTAATTAATTATTTCTCATTTCTTATTCTCAAACAGCTTTCACCAGATAATAATTCTTCTTCCCTTTTTGTACGACTATATATTTTTTATGAACAATATCATTGTAGTTTACAGCATAATTGATATCGGGCACTTTCCATTTTTTTATACTTATTCCACCATTCTGAATAAGTTTTCTTGCTTCTCCTTTGCTGGGCAATATTGTTGTCTCGACTAGAAAATCAACAATGTTTATTGTTAACTCAATTTTGTTTCTATTGATTGAATAAACTGGCACAGATTCAAAAATATTTAGAAACGTTGCTTCATCAATTTCGTTAAGAATATTTCCTTTTGAATCGGGATTAAATATAAATTCACTCGCTGCTTTTGCTTTTCTAAATTCTTCTTGTCCATGAACAAAAATTGTTATTGACTCAGCTAATCTTTTTTGAAGTGTACGAGTATGCTCATTTCCTTTATGTTGACTAACTAAAAAATCAATTTCATCTTTCTTTAAAAATGTAAAAATCTTAATCCATTTTTCTGCATCTGCATCGCTTGCATTCAGCCAAAATTGATAGAACTGATAAGGCGAAGTTTTTTCTTTATCAAGCCAGATATTTCCTTTTTCTGTTTTGCCGAATTT
>DATGIX010000025.1:0-5308 GCA_035295505.1 Puia sp.
TTCAATGGCACTCACGCTTCCGCCAATCGCATCAATTTTTTCAATCAGTTTCCATGCCTCAGCTTCCACTTCATCGGTTAGTTTCTCAACAAAATAACTTCCTGCCAACGGGTCAACAGTATCTGTCACGCTACTTTCATAAGCTATGATCTGTTGAGTGCGCAATGCTATCCTTGCCGCTTCTTCTGTTGGGAGACTCAACGCTTCATCATAACCATTCGTGTGCAATGACTGAGTTCCGCCCAAAACCGCTGCAAGCGACTGAACGGTAATACGAGAAATATTATTTAACGGTTGCTGTGCAGTTAGCGTGCTTCCTCCGGTTTGTGTGTGAAAGCGCAGCATCATCGCTTTCTCGTCAGTTGCGCCAAGTTCTTTCATCATTTTCGCCCACATTCTTCTTGAAGCCCTGAATTTTGCCACTTCTTCAAACAGGTTGTTATGTGCATTAAAGAAAAATGAAAGCCTTTTACCAAAAATGTTGATGTCCATTCCTTTTTCAAGTGCCGCTTTCACATAGGCTTTGCCGTTAGAAAGCGTGAATGCAATTTCCTGAACGGCTGTGCTGCCGGCTTCGCGAATATGATAGCCTGAAATTGAAATCGTATTCCATTTCGGTATTTCGTGGCTGCACCATTCGAAAATATCCGTCACAATCCGCATCGAAGGTTTTGGAGGATAGATATATGTTCCTCTTGCTGCATATTCTTTCAATATATCATTCTGAACAGTGCCCGAAATCTTTTTAAGATCAGCTCCTTGTTGTTTTGCTACTGCCACATAAAATGCAAGGAGGATATATGCGGTCGCATTGATCGTCATTGAAGTAGTGACTTCTTCAAGATTGATACCTTTCAAAAGCGTTTGTGCATCAACGATAGAATCTATCGCAACCCCAACTTTCCCAACTTCTCCTTCTGCAAGAGGATGATCGCTATCATATCCGATTTGTGTAGGTAAATCAAAAGCAACGCTTAATCCCATTACACCCTGTGATAACAAATAATGATAACGCTTATTGCTTTCTTCAGCGGTGCTGAAGCCTGCGTATTGTCTCATCGTCCACAGCTTGCCGCGATACATGTCGGGTTGAATGCCTCTGGTGAAAGGAAATTCTCCGGGAGCTTCCAACAGTAATTTCTGTTGGATATATTTTAACTCGTCAGCAGTATAAAGCTCTTTTATCTCGATGCCCGAATCTGTATAAATTTTTTTTTCGCTCATAACAAACAAATTCGTTATCTCATCAGTTTTTTTGCTTCATAACTTAAAGCTTCAGAAACGACATTATGTAAAGAGACTTTTGGGTTTTGTGCAGTTAATTCGAGCAGGCTTTTATTTAAATCAAATGCAGTTGCGTTTTCGGGCAAAAAAGATGCGACCTGATTAACGATAAGAAGATTTTGTTCTTTCAGGTTCCTGACTGCATCCCATGCTTCTGGCGTCACATAAATTTGTTGAGTGATATTGTGTTCAAATTCCTGCTTGATGGTTTGGATAAGCACCAATTGCATTTCTTTAGCGCTAAGACCAGGCTGATTAGCCCGATTCACAAGATTTGGAATTGCAATTCTGTCGGTAAGAAGTATTAATCTTTCATAAGCCTGCAATTGTAATTGTTTGGTGGCAACAGGCAATGCTTCTTTTTGTGCTCCTTCATTTTGTTTTGCTTCTTTTCTTTGTTTCCAGAATAAATAAGCTAAAGATCCTGAAAGCACAATTGCGATAGCTAACCCCCACATGAGTTCTTCAAAAGTGATTGACATGAATATTGTTTTAGGTTGCGCAAAATTAATGAAATGAAAGGACTAAGTAGCAACTGCTCAGCGACAGGCAAAGGCACCAGTCATCGCTCGTTTTCTGTGTGCTTATTTGTTAGTATTTTTGCAAAACGAAAATGAACACATGGAAACACTTACAATAACACCGGTTACATTCACTGAAGGAGCGATTGTTGAAATTAAAAGATTGATGAATGAACCAGGATTTGATTCGTCAAATTATTTAAGGATAGGAGTGAAAGGCGGTGGATGCTCCGGGCTTTCTTATATTTTAGGTTTCGATCAGAAAGAGGCTGCTGATGAAGATTATGAATTTGAGGGTTTGCATTTTATCATGAATAAATCGCATGCAATTTATTTGATGGGAATGCAGATCGACTGGCAGGATGGATTAAATGCAAGAGGATTTACTTTCAAAAATCCAAATGCATCGAAGACTTGCGGTTGCGGGACTTCATTCGCAGTTTAGATTTTTTATCGCTCCTTAATTTTTAATTAATAATTATTAATTAAAAATTAAGGCTATCCATTATTCAAATCTTTCTCGCTCATATTGTCGCCATATTTTGCATCAAATTTTCTGTAAGCTCTTCCGAAAATTAATGGGAATACTAAAAGAGAAAATATCATTGCACAAAGAATTCCGCCAATTACAACCCTTGCGAGCGGTCTTGAGCTTTCAGAACCGATGCCATGAGAAACTGCGGCTGGCAACAATCCAATTGCAGCCATGAATGCCGTCATCATCACTGGTCTCACTCTTGATTCGACACCTTCGCGGATAGCACGATACAAAATATTTTTTCTTCCTTTCACTTTTTCAAGATTTTCTTTGAACACTGTTATTAATAACACGCCAAACAAAATACAAATACCAAATAGTGCTATAAAACCAATACCGGCAGAAATACTGAAATTTGTTCCTGTCACAAACAATGCAACAATGCCACCTACAATTGCAAAAGGGACATTAATGAATACGAGACCGGCATCTTTTAAATTTCCAAACATCACAAACAAAAGAAGAAAAATTAATAAAAGGCTGATGGGGACAACCTGTGCTAATCTTTTTGTTGCACGTTGCTGATTTTCAAAATCACCTTGCCAGATCATATTATAACCTTTTTTCAACGAAACAGCTTTGTCAACTTTATCCTGCGCTTCAGCAATGGCGCTTCCCATGTCGCGGCCACGCACTGAAAATTTTACGGCAGAATATCTTTCATTATCATCTCTGAAAATGAGGCAAGGCCCTGTTTTTGTTGTGATGTTTGCAATTTCTCTGATAGGAACCTTGGATCCGCCTTCTGTGGGCACCATCAGGTTACCAATATCATCGTCCGTTTTTCTGAATTCTTCCGGGAAGCGCAATCTTATATCAAACTTTCTCACACCTTCATATAATGTTGACGCAGCTTTGCCTCCGATTGCCATTTCAATTACAGCATTTGCATCAGCAGTCGCCACGCCATACAAAGCCATTTTTTGTTGATCCAAATCTATGTCCATTTCAGGCTGACCAATGTTTCTGATCACACCGAGATCTTCAATTCCTCTCACTGTTTTTAAAACATTATAGACTTCGGTTGATTTATCTTCCATGTAATTCAATGAGTCGCCGAAAATTTTTACACAGATAGAGCCTTTCACACCTGAAACTGCTTCTTCAATATTATCTGTTATCGGTTGTGAGAAATTCAATTGCGCTCCGGGAATGACCGATAATCTTGCATTCATCTGATCTACTAATTCATCTTTGGTGATATGAGGGTTCCAATCGTCTTCAGGATGAAGCATGATATCAAATTCATTGTTATAAAAACCGGCAACATCTGTTCCGTCATCAGGTCTTCCTGTTTGCGAAATAATATTTTTTACTTGAGGAAATTCCATCAGTGCAATTCTTACCTGCTTGGAAACTTCAACTGATTTATCAAGTGAAATACTATAAGGCAATTGAACTCTTAACCAGATCGATCCTTCATCAAGCTCGGGCAAAAACTCACTGCCGATAAATCTGAAAGAAAATAAACCGACAACAATAATTGCAAATGCAATGACGACGGTTGCTATTTTATTGCGATAAGTAAATGAAAAACCGTTCGTCATTGACTTCACCAGAAAATTTACAATCGGATTGTGTTTTTCTTTCACATTTTTATCCAATAATAAATGAATAAGAACCGGCACTAATGTGAGCGTTGTTATTAATGCACCGAGCAATGCGAAGCCAAGTGTGTAAGCTAATGGAGAAAACATTTTTCCTTCCACTTTTTCAAACGAAAAGATAGGCAGCAACGCAGCTATGATAATGAGCTTTGCAAAGAAGATTGCTTTTCCAAGTTCCGCGCCGTGTTTTTTAATAAGCCCCATTTTCGCGACTTTATTAAATCGCTCCATTCCCATTTCGTGTGATTTATGATCAAGCACAACAAATATTCCCTCCACCATCACCACAGCCCCATCGATGATAATACCAAAATCTATTGCCCCGAGGGAAAGAAGATTTGCCGACATTCCCATCAGGCGAAGGCAAATGAAAGAAAACAATAATGACAACGGGATTACTATAGATACAATCAAAGTTGTTCGCCAGTTGAACATAAAAAGTGAAACGATGATTGTTACAAAAATGATTCCTTCAATCATATTGTGCAACACGGTGTGAGTTGCAAAATGTATCAGGTCATCGCGATCATAGAAAGAAACAATTTTTGTATCTGCGGGAAGAACACTGCCATTTAATTTTTCAATTTTTGATTTTAGAGCAGCAATTACTTTGCTCGGGTTTTCACCTTTTCTCATAACAACAATTCCTTCCACCACATCAAAATCGCTCGTGATTGTTCTTTTACCAGTTGAATCAACCTTTGAATCGGATCGGCTTACGAGCCCAAGTCTTGGCAGGTTTGATATGCTGACATCAGCTACATTTTTTATAAGGATCGGAACACCATTAAGATTTACGACAATGATATTTTTTATTTCATTGATGTCATTTAATAAACCAACTCCTCTTACAACATAAGCCTGATTGTTTTTTATGATAATATCGCCGCCAATATTGATATTGCTTTTCTGTACTGCCGAAAAAACATCAAGCGCAGAAATGCCAAGGTTAGCAATCTTTCCGGGATCAACTTTGATTTCATAGGTTTTTGTTTCGCCACCAAAGCTCACCAGGTCTGCAACTCCGGGAACTGCCCTGATCTGCCTGTCAACAACCCAATCCTGCAAAGTTTTCAATTCTCTTGAATCGCGAAAACTGCTCTTAAGCGTGTATCGAAATATTTCACCGGTCGGCCCTGTTGGCGGCTGAACATTCGGCGATACATTTTGCGGAAGATCTGCATCTCCTAATAAATTGTTTACCTGAAGTCTTGCTTCATTGTTTGTGACGTTATCTTCAAAAACAAGTTTGATATAAGAAAGACCGAAAATGCTTGTGGAGCGAAGACTCAGTTTTCTTTGCACGGGATTCAGTGCTATCTCAATTGGTATCGTCACAAATTTTTCAATCTCTTCAG
>DATGIX010000026.1:0-17059 GCA_035295505.1 Puia sp.
GGGAAGCATGCTGGAATATGAATTGCATAGCGTTCTGGAACGTCATAATAATGATTCGCAGCAAGGCTATCCTTATGTGAAGGTTGTCAGAAGTTTTGAAGAATTGATAAGTGTTCCAGAGATAGATGTAGTTGTTATAACTACACCCAACAGCACTCATTTTGAATATGCCCAAAAAGCATTGGTTGCGGGGAAGCATGTGGTTCTAGAAAAACCTTTCACCATCACCTCAGCAGATGCAAAGGGATTAATAGAAATTTCTCAAAAAGCGAATCGCATCCTCAGCGTTTTTCAGAACAGAAGGTACGTATGTGATTTCCTCACTATCAAAAAAATATTATCAGAAAAATTATTGGGCGATGTTGTAGAGTTTGAATCCCATTATGACAGATATAGGGCTGAGGCAAAACCAAATGCGTGGCGTGAGAAAAATGAGCCGGGCAGCGGCATTTTATATGATTTAGGCTCTCATTTAATTGACCAGGCATTGTACTTATTTGGGATTCCTAAAACTGTTACTGCCGACGTTCGCCTGCAAAGACCACATGCAAAAGTGGATGACTATTTTGATTTGAGATTGGATTATGGTTTCACTAAAATAATATTGGAATCAGGTATGCTTGTCCGTGAGCCGGGACCAAGATATATGATTCATGGAATGAAAGGGTCATTTATAAAATCAGGCGAAGATCCGCAGGAAGAATTATTAAAAGCAGGAGCAATCCCAAACACACCTGACTGGGGCAAAGAAGCAGAAGAAAACTGGGGCATTTTGCATACTGAAATTGATGGCAAAATCATTCGTGAGAGATATCCTTCGTTCAATGGCAACTTTGGTTATTATTATAAGAATTTATACGAGACAATAA
This sequence comes from Puia sp., assembly GCA_035295505.1. Lineage (GTDB taxonomy): Bacteria > Bacteroidota > Bacteroidia > Chitinophagales > Chitinophagaceae > Puia. The sequence continues at coordinate 870 of DATGIX010000026.1, forward strand.
GGAACGGAATGCCGTTGAAAGAAAAACCAGAACACGGATTCAACACTATCAGAATGGTTGAACTGGCTTTGGAAAGCAATCAGAAAAAATGTACAATCGAATGTACAGGATTCATCCAATCAAACTACCAGTAAGCTACAGCCACGGATATCACTGTTATCAACTCTTCCGGCAATTTCTAATGAGCCATCCTCAAAAATATTTCCGACATCCTCAGTTGCAATAAACGAACAGGAATAAATATTGGCAAGGTCAATGATATTAATAATCCCGGAACCATTTTCTTTTACATCAAACGGGTCATCTTCATTTCTCACCAATGTTTTCATCCAGGGAACAGATTCAAACCGCCCCTCCCCTTTTGAATAAGCCTGTGACAATAATTCCGTCATGCCGTATTCCGAATGAACCACGTTGATGCCTAACCGATTTTTCAGAAATTCGTGTGTTTCTTTCCTTGTCAATTCTTTGCGCCTTCCCTTCATGCCGCCGGTTTCCATCACAATGGTATGCTTTAATTGCTGCGGGAAATTTTCGGCAAAATCAAGCAGGGCAAAGGTTACGCCCATCAATAAAGCTTTTTGTTTTTTATTTTCAAGCTGATGCAAAACTTCGTTCAGCTTATCATGTTCATACAAATAAAACCCGCTTTGCGGGTGATTGCTGATTTTGATGAGCTCATCGACCATCATAATCAAGGAAGAATTTTTTCTTTCTAAGTAAGATGGCAATAATCCAATAATGCACCAGTCATTGATTGGCCCATAAAATTTTTCAAATCCTTTTATAAAGCTTTCTCTGTACAAGGAAATATTTTTTACATAATGCCTGCTGTTGATGGTTTGTGTAGTTCCACTGCTTTCAAAAATAATTTCCGCATCAAACGAACCTGTTTTGATATCATGCGTTTTAAAAAAACTGATGGGCAGGAATGGAATTCTCGCTATAGAGTTAATGTTCTCAATATTTATTTTCAATGCATTGACGTAAGATTTGTATAATAGATTATGCTGATATTGGGAATGAAAGACATCTATTGCAAGCTGTTCGAAATCTTCTCCGCTAACCTTGAATATCTCGTTTCTTAATTGAGTAGTCATGTAAATGAAATGTAAAAAGCAACGCAATAGTAAACCTTTTCATCAAAAATCACGTACGTTTGTAAGCATAAACAAATACCATGAAAATCAGGTTTTTTTTGATAACCACAATTTTCGCTTTAATGCTTTCCTGCAAGAAAGATGGCAATGGCGGACTAAGCATCAAAATTAAATCTATCAGTTCTAATATCATTCCAATTAATGCTTCACTACAGGTAATATTTGATTTTACAGACAATGGCGGCCACCCTATTGATTCTATTTACATGAGCAAAGTCAGGATCAATCAGAACCAAACACCAACATTAAATGATTCATTTGGATTGAGCGCACCCAGCTATAATGGCACTACAAAAGGTCAGCTACAGCTTGATCTTAACTATAGCGGCTTTTTGACATCGGCACAATCTCCTCCAATTATTGACAGCACCCATAATGAAAGCGATTCTGTGATTATTAAATTTGTGGCTATTGATAATGCAAATAATAAAAGCGACACTGTATCCACAGGTTTGATAGTAGTTCAAAGATAGATTTTACTCTTCTCTAACATTAAAGACTTGCAGATATTTCTAAAAAAAATCGCAGACTTTTTTCTTTTCAGCAGCTTGTATATTTCCCTGTGCGCGGTGATGATGGTTTATCAATCTCACCAATTATTATTTCACACATCACCACCAATTTCATTAACGCTTTTTATTTTCTTCTCAACAATATGCAGTTATAATTTTCATTGGTACCTGACCCCATTTTCTGTTACATCATCGGTGCGTGCAAAGTGGACACAGCAACATAAATCGCTGCACCTTGTTTTATATCTGATGGGGTTGATTGGTTCGGCCATTTATTTTTTTGCTCTTCGCGAACATTGGCTGGCATTGGCTTTCGGAGCATTCGTTACTTTTTTATATTCAGCGCCAAAACTTCCTCAAACTATTTTCAAACAACTAAAAGAGATTGCAGTTGGAAAAACTATTTTCCTTGCCTTTGTCTGGATGTATGTGACAACTGTTTTGCCGGTTTTTATAGCCGGGCAGAAATTATTGCCGGAATATCTGCTATTTGCAAGCAGCCGTTTTTTTCTCATTTATTCTATCTGCATCATATTCGATTACCGCGATAAGGAAGATGATAAAAATGATGGCATAAAAAGCATGGTGACAATTTTCAACGATAAACAAATAACTGCTCTTTTCTGCATTTCTATCTTTTTGTTTGCAGCATCAACAGTTGCACTTTATTGGTCTGATTATTCCATGACAATAATAATAATTTTACTGATTCCTGGCATCATCACTGCTGCACTTTATAATTATTCAAAAAGAAATTTTTCAGATTATCTCTATTATTTTGTGCTGGATGGATTAATGATGCTGTCAGGTTTATTGATGGCAGTTTTTAAGATTTGATTATTTTTGAATTTCAACTAACACAAAATGGCAAAAAGCACTAAAGCAAAAGCAAAACCAAAGAAACCATCGATCATCACAGATGCTTCATTTACTTTTCTGAAAAATTATATCAATAATGCATCGCCCGTAGGCTTTGAAAGCAGCGGCCAAAAACTCTGGCTCGAATATCTGAAGCCTTATGTTGACACCTATTTCAGCGATCCTTATGGAACTGCAGTTGGTGTTATCAATCCAAAAGCTCCTTTTAAAATTGTGATAGAAGCGCATGCCGACGAGATAAGCTGGTTCGTGAATTATATAACTGCTGAAGGATTGCTCTACCTCAAAAGAAACGGTGGCGTAGATCATCAGATTGCACCAAGCCAGAGAGTATTCGTGCATGGCAAAAAAGGCGCGGTTAAAGCGGTGTTCGGCTGGCCTGCCATCCATACACGCCTCGGAAGTGCGGAGGCAAAAGAGCCACAACCAAAAGTGGATAACCTGTTTCTCGACTGTGGCGCAAGGAGCAAAAAAGAGGTTGAAGATCTTGGCATTCACATTGGCGCTGTTGTTACTTATCAGGATGGCTTTGATGAGCTCGCTCATAATTATTATATCGGCAGGGCATTTGATAATCGCGTTGGCGGTTTTATGATAGCAGAAGTTGCAAGGCTTTTAAAGGAAAATAAAAAGCAATTGCCCTATGGGTTATACATCGTGAATGCAGTTCAGGAAGAAATCGGTCTTCGTGGCGCTGAGATGATTGCCCGGCGCATAAAACCAGATATTGCTATTATCACTGATGTGACCCATGATACAGCCACGCCAATGGTCAATAAAATGATTGAAGGTGATATCGTATGCGGAAAAGGCCCTTCTTTAGCTTACGCCCCAGCTATTCATAATAAATTGCTGGCTATTGTACAGGAAACCGCTGAAAAAAAGAAGATCCCTGTTCAATGGCGCACACTCTCCCGCAGTACGGGCACAGACACAGATTCTTTTGCATACGCAAATGACGGCTGCCCGTCTATACTAATTTCCATACCATTGCGTTATATGCATACAACAGTGGAAATGTTGCATAAAACGGATATAGAGCAGACCATACAGCTTATGTATGAAACCCTGCTTATTTTGAACCCTAAAACAAACCTCAGTTATCTGTGATGAAGCTAATATTACTTTATATCGACCCAGGAAGCGGAAGCTACCTTGTACAAATGATTATTGCGGGCGTATTGGCCGGCTTATTTTATTTTAAGAACCTGTGGTGGAAAATAAAATCCTTTTTTACCAAAGGCAAAAAAGACGACGTAGCCGAAAACGAAGACTGAGCAAGCATTCAATCCTGCACTGTTGCATTCGCCCATTGATTTTCACATCTCTGTTTGGCATCCTCAACTGTCAGGTTAATTCTATAAGTATTTATTCCTACATAACCTTATCTTAAAAATGAATCCAATGCCCTATTAAAAGCAAAGCTCACTTGCAAATGAAGAAACCATCAGTAATACTTGCACTCATACTATTACCTGCATTTTTCCTTTTGCATAATTACAATGAGCTGTTCAAATTCATCTCCGTCAAGGATGTACTTTTCTATGCTTTTTTGATTTACACACTTCTTGCTGTAGCATTCATTTTCCTCGTCCGATTAAAAATTTCCGCAGCAAAAGCTTCATTGATATTATTTGTTATCACTTTTTTTATACTCTTCTTCACTCCCGTGCACGATGCTTACAGAGTGATTACATTCAATAGCGTTCTTAGCCATTATTGGGTGCTGCTTCCATTACTGTGCCTGGCGCTGCTTTTGCTCGCAAGAAAAATCATCAGAACAGACAATATTCCTTCGAAAATTTTTACCCTGATCACATTCGTTACTGTTGGTCTTTTTTTAACTGAAGTTGTCACAAGTTTTTTGAAAGAGTCGCAATACAAAAGAACCAAAAACCTTATCTATCCTCAAAAGCCGCTTTTCGATGAATACAAATCGCCCCATGTTGCAGACAGCAGCAAACCCGATATTTATTTTTTTGTGTTTGATGAATACACCAACAACAGCGCACTCAAAAAAATATGGGGCTTTGACAACAGCAAGATTACCGACTGGCTCACTACAAATGGTTTTCATATTCCGCCTAACACACACACGAATTATTCGTTTACTGTTTTTTCTATAAGCTCCACTTTTAACATGGATTATATTGATAAAAAAGTAGGGAGCGATGGAACTGTGACCACAAGCATCATGAAGGCCAATCAGTCTTTGAGCGACAATGAAACAATGGCTATTTTGAGAAAAGAAAATTACGCCATTCATTTCATCGCTCCATTTAAAAATACTATTCAGGAAAATGGCCTCGGCCATTTTTTTGATTATCTGGTCGATGGGCAAATACCAAGACAAACTTTACCAGGAAGCATCGGAGCCACTATAACATCTGACCTCAGGTCGAACAAACTTTACTATACCAAAGACAGCCTTGATTATGTAGAAGAAGTTCAGCAAAAAGTAGCAGCGATCCACAGCACAATTGAACAAATCAAAAAGACAACGGACAGCAATGCAAACAGAAAACCGAATTTTGTTTACGGGCATGTTTTAGTGCCGCACGTACCTCATATTTTTGATTCAACAGGAGGTTTTCTGACATACGCCCAATCCTCAAAGTTGTCCTTGTTCGAAACATATACTTCGCAAGTGAGGTATGCCAATAAAATTATTGAGGAGCTTGTAAGCTATATCAAAGCGAATAACAAACGCAATACAATCATCATCATTGAAGGAGATCATGGCTACAGGCGTTTCCCTGATTCACTAAGCATGTATGCATTGCCAAATTTCAGCGCAATTTATTTTCCTGACCAGGATTATACAAGGCTTTACGACAGCCTGAGCCCGGTGAACACATTCAGGATTATTTTCGATCAGTATTTTCATCAAAGTTTTCCATTGCTGAAAGATTCATCCACCATTGTAAAAGACAATATATATTAATAACAACATGAATGTCAATAAATCATATTACAGATATTTAAAACTTTGCTTATCTTGATTCCTTTATTAACCTAAAATCTCCCCAATGAAAATCTTCTTTCTTTATATCGACCCGGGCAGTGGAAGCTACCTTGTTCAGATGATTATTGCAGGCGTTCTGGCCGGCCTTTTTTATTTTAAAAACCTTTGGTGGAAAATAAAATCCTTTTTTACGAAGAACAAAAAAGAAGACACATCAGAAAATGACTAATGAAATAACCGCTTACCAGCACCACCCTGCTTCATTTAAAGATCCTTCCGGTTTTGTTTTCAAAGCAAACGGCAAATATTACAGGCAGGTCAATAAATCATACAAAGAAGATTATGATTTACTCATGTCATCAGGGTTATACAAAGCTCTTGTTGACAAAAAATTATTAATCCCTCACACGGAACTGAATGAGAATTTTACTCAATCAGAAGATTGGTATAAAACTCTTTTGCCGGAACAATTGTCATTCATCAGCTATCCTTATGAATGGAGCTTCGATGAATTGAAAGATGCTGCATGGGTAACTTTGCGCGTTTTGAAAATTGCAGTAAAGCATGGAATGATTTTAAAAGACGGCACTTCGTTCAACATTCAGTTTCATGAAGGAAGGCCTGTTTTTATAGACACGCTTTCATTCGAAAAATATGATGAGAGCAAACCATGGATTGCTTACAAACAGTTTTGTGAATGTTTCCTATTCCCACTTTATCTTGAGCATTATCATAAGGTAGATATACAGAAATTATTATCAGTTTACCTCGAAGGAATTCCGGCAACAACAACAGCAAAATTGTTGCCTGCAAAAAGCAGGTTCAAGATCAGCGCATGGCTTCATGTATTCCTACAGGCTTCTGTTACTGCTAAAACAAAACCTACGAACCAGACAGCGACAGCATCTTTCAATAAAGCAAAATTGCTGAACCTGATTGAAAGCTTGCAAAGCGCCATCAAACCGCTGCATGTCAAAACAACCATTCAATCGACCTGGAATAATTATTATGGCGAAACCATTCTCAGCAAAAATTATCTGGATGCCAAAGAAAAGGTGTTTCGCGATTTTGTAAGCGATATTAACGATGGCAGAACAATGGACGTTGGATGCAATGATGGTTATTTTTCAAAAATACTGGCTGAGAAAAATTCAAACGTCATTGCTGTTGATTTCGATAGCCAGTGCGTTAATAAATTATATCTTGATATAAAAGCAGGAAGCGTGAAAGGTATTTTGCCTTTTTGCATCGATCTCACCAATCCTTCCCCTGCAGTAGGTTTCAATCACAGCGAAAGACAATCTTTTGCAGAGAGAGCAAAAGCTGATACGGTGACTGCGCTTGCACTTATTCATCACATCGTGTTGAGCAAAAATGTGCCATTTTCCGATGTAGCAAAAATGTTTTCGGATATCACCAAAAAACATCTTGTCATTGAATTTGTTCCGATAAGTGATGAAAAATCTCAACAGCTTGTCGCCAATAAAACAACATATCACAAACCTTACGATCCTGATGCATTTGAAAATCATTTCCTGCAATATTTTGAGATTGAAAGAAAGCAAATCATCTCCGGAACCGAGCGCATTTTATATCGCTTGAAAAAAAGGTAACAGCTTGATATGAAAAGAATTTTTCAGGAAGTCGCTGTATATGTCTTTTTGATGCCTGTCTTTTTTGTGCTTCACGGTTTCGTGGAAAATTTCGGCTTCATCGGAATTGGAGAAACATTATTGTTGATGCTCACTTATGGAGGCGTGTCGGCACTTCTGTATTTCATTTTTCTTGCCCTTTATAAGGAACATATAAAAGCAGCTTTGCTCTCATCTTATATCATGGGCTTCTATCTTTTCTTCGGAGCCATCCATGATTTCTTTAAAGACCACAATATACCTCTGCACAAATACAGCATTATTATTCCGCTTTTTTTTGTTTTCCTGTTATTCGGATTGATATATCTTAAAAAAATAAAAAAGCCTTTTTCGAGATCAACACTTTTTTTGAATTTATTATTCTTCATTTATCTCGTAATAGATATTTGTGGGATCGCCTGGAAAGTTTCTCATCCGAATCCCAACAGGCTTTCTACTTATGCCTTTGCAAACACGAACACTTATAAAGTTTGTGATAGCTGCAACAAACCGGATATCTATTTATTATTGTTTGATGAATACGGAAGCAGCCTCTCATTAAAACAAAGATTTAATTTTGACAACAGCAACCTTGATAGTTTTCTGGTTGATCGCGGTTTTCATATTCAAACACGAAGTCGTAGCAATTATAATTTTACGCCATTTTCAATGGCTTCTATTTTGAATATGTCTTATCTGCAGGGCATCAAAAATACTTCTGCATGTACGTTGGAAGATTATGCTTACTGTGATAACCTGGTGAAAGATGATGAGGTCATCAAATATTTATCTTATCAGGGATATGATATCGTCAATTATTCCGTGTTCGATCTTGCAGGCAATCCTTCAAAAGTGGAACAGACTTTTTTGCCATTGAAAACAAAATTGATTACAGACAGAACCTTCTGGAGATATTTTCAAAAAGACATCGGCTGGCTGCTTTTTGAAGGCAGGTTCAAAATCAAATGGCTCGTTGAGCAAACCATGTTCAAGCATTCAAACAATAATAATACCCTTGTTGGAATGATGAAAAACGAAAGTGCCTTACAATCTAACAAACCAAGATTTATTTACGGTCATTTCTACATGCCGCACCCTCCTTTTTTCTATGATAAGATCGGCAATAAAAGAGATGTGAAGACTGTGTATGAGCAAAATGATGAAAAATTCTACCAGGCATATCTCGATTATATTCCATATACTAATCAAAAAGCAAAAGAAATTATAAACACGATTCAACAAAACACAAACAATTCAGCAGTAATTATTTTTTTAGGAGATCACGGCTTCAGACATACAACCGATACAGCAGACTTATCCAATTATTTTCAAAACCAGAATGCTGTATATTTTCCCGACAAGGAATATCACTCATTTTACGACAGCGTTTCTACAGTGAATGAGTTCCGGCTTGTCTTTAATAAATTATTTAATGCCGGATTCCCGATATTAAAAGACTCCTCCATATTTTTGACAGATAAGAAATAAATTTGCCAATTAAATATTTCAAAAGATGACCCGAAACAACTGGCTTATTGACGAAGTGCAGGAAATTTATAACACACCATTATTGGAATTGATTTATCGCGCAGCAACTGTTCATCGCGAATATAATGACACGGCAGAAGTGCAGGTTTGCACACTGCTTTCTATCAAGACTGGCGGCTGCAGCGAAGATTGCGCTTATTGCCCGCAAGCTGCGAGATATAATACCGGCGTGAATGTTCAGGCATTAATGCAAAAAGATGAGGTGCTGAAATATGCGCAAAAAGCAAAAGAGGCAGGCTCAACCAGATTTTGCATGGGCGCTGCGTGGCGTGAGGTACGCGATAATAAAGATTTTGACAAGGTGCTCGATATGGTGAAAGGCGTGAATGCCCTTGGCATGGAAGTCTGCTGCACATTAGGTATGCTCACAGAACATCAGGCACACAAATTAGCGGATGCAGGTTTATATGCTTACAATCACAACCTCGATACTTCAGATACCCATTACCGTGAAATAATCACAACAAGAACTTATGAAGACAGATTGAACACACTTGAGCATGTCCGCAAAGCAGGCGTAACAGTTTGCTGTGGTGGCATTATTGGTCTCGGAGAAAAACATGACGACAGGATTAAAATGCTTCACACATTGGCAACTTTGCCTGAACATCCGGAAAGCGTTCCTATTAATGCATTGGTGAGAGTGAAAGGAACTCCATTGGAGAATAATCCTAAGGTAGATATCTGGGACATGGTAAGAATGATTGCTACAGCTCGAATTTTAATGCCAGCAACGATGGTAAGACTAAGTGCCGGAAGAACAGAAATGAGCGTTGCAGAACAAGCGCTCTGTTTTATGGCTGGCGCAAATTCTATTTTTGCAGGAGATAAATTATTAACTACACCAAATCCATCTTTCGAAGAAGATAATATGATGTTCCAATTACTTGGTTTAAAACCGAGAGAAGCATTTAAAGCCGAGAAGGAAGAGTTGATAGTTCAGAGTCGATAGTTCAGAGTTGTCTCAAATCAATAAAACCAATTGCTATATTTTTTCTGTGGCTCTCTTTAAATCTCCGCGGTTCTCTGTGACCTAAAAAACAAAAATCCTCCATGGAAATGGAGGATCTTAACCCTTAAAACAACCAACATGAAAAACATTGTTGATTGCTATAATAACGTATGCGGAAAGCCAAATGTTCATAAAGATTTGTGAAAGCGAAACAGTTTAAAGTTGTTCAAACACGAATCCGAAATAATATTGAAGTGCTTGATTAAAGAACGTTCAACATTCAACTTCAAAATTTAAACAAACCTCAAACCAGCGCAATTTCCAGCACCTGTTGCATCGTTTTCACATAATGAAACTTCAGCCCCTTTATAAATGCAGAATCTATTTCCTGAATATCTTTTTCATTTTGCCAGCAAAGGATGATTTCTTTCAATCCTGCTCGCTTTGCAGCTAATATTTTCTCTTTAATACCACCAACCGGTAACACTTGCCCACGAAGCGTAATCTCGCCTGTCATTGCCAGATATGGCTTCACACGCTTGCCTGTTATCGCCGATGCTATAGAGGTCATCATCGTTATTCCTGCGCTTGGGCCATCTTTCGGGACTGCGCCTTCAGGCACATGAATGTGCAAAGTTTTCTTCGCAAAAATTTCCGGGTCAATATCCACTTTTTTTGCGTTCGATTGCAGGTATGTGAGCGCAGTAACCGCACTTTCCTTCATCACGTTTCCTAGATTGCCAGTCAGTTTCAAGTCTGCTTTTCCATCGCTTAAACTTGTTTCAACAAATAATATATCACCGCCAACATAAGTCCACGCAAGACCAACGGCCACTCCGGGCATATTTGCTACTTTATAAATATCATTACTGTAGCGTGGCTTCCCTAAAACTTTTTCTACATCTGCAGGAGAAATTGTCGGTTTCAATTTTTCTTTCGTTGCATATTCTTTCGCCTGATAGCGCATGACAGATGCCAGTTGTCTGTCAAGTTCGCGGACACCACTTTCTCTGGTGTAATCCTGAATCATCTTCTCGAGCACCTTGTCTCCTATCTTAAAATGCATTTGTTTTAATCCATGTGCTTCTTTTTGTTTCGGCACCAAATGCCTTTTTGCGATTTCAATTTTTTCTTCAACGGCATATCCGCTCAGATCAATAATCTCAAGCCTATCACGAAGTGCAGGTTGAATGTGATTGATATCATTTGCTGTTGCCACAAAAAGTACTTTGCTCAAATCATATTCAAGCTCCAGATAATTATCATAAAAAGTATGGTTCTGTTCCGGGTCGAGCACTTCTAACAATGCTGAAGAAGGGTCGCCGCGAAAATCAGTTCCCACTTTATCTATCTCGTCCAAAATCATCACAGGATTGGATGATTTCACTTTTCTTAATGACTGCAAAATTCTTCCGGGCATTGCTCCGATATAAGTTTTGCGATGACCTCTTATTTCGCTTTCATCGTGCAAACCACCAAGACTGATGCGCACATATTTTCTTCCAATCGCATTGGCAATACTTTTTCCTAATGAAGTTTTACCGATTCCCGGAGGACCGATGAAACAAAGTATCGGGCTCTTCATATCGCCTTTTAATTTCAACACGGCGAGATATTCAAGAATGCGCTCTTTCACTTTGTCCATTCCATAATGGTCGTGATCGAGCACTTTTTTTGCTTTCTTTAAATCATACAAATCTTCCGTGTATTCTCCCCACGGCAAATCAAGCATCAGATCGAGATGATTATACACAATGGAATAATCAGGCGTGCTCGGGTGCATCCTTTCTAACTTCTCAATTCCTTTTTTGAAAGTTTCTTTTGCAGCAACAGTCCATTTTTTGGCTTCTGATTTTTTCTGCATCTCTTTCACTTCACGCTCGTTCGTATCGCCGCCCAATTCGTCTTTAATGCTCTTCAATTGCTGTTGCAAAAAATAATCACGCTGTTGCTTGTCAAGCTCTGTTTTTGTTTTATTAGTGAGCTTGTTTTTAAGCTCGGCAAACTGCAATTCTTTTTGCAGCAACTGCATTAATAAATCAGCACGAGCCTGAATTTTATGAAGCTCCAGCAATTTTTGTTTTTCCTGTAAATCTGCATTCAGGTTGCTGGAAACAAAATGAATAAGGAAAGAAGGGTTCTCGATATTTTTTAAAATGATAGAAGCTTCAGATGGAATATTCGGAGAGAGCTGAATAATCTGTCCGGCAATGTCTTTAATGTTTGAAATATAAGCCTGGAAATCCTGGTTCTTTGGAGCCTGATCTTCTTCCAGCAAAACAACCTGAGCTTTGAAATAAGGGTCTTCGGAAGTGATCGAACCAACCTGAAACCGGCGCTTGCCCTGTAAAATAACAGTCGTGCCGCCATCAGGCATTTTTATCAACTTAATGATGCGTGCAACTGTGCCGACATTTTCCAAATCAGTGATTGCAGGGTCTTCAACGCTACTGTCTTTTTGCGCAATCACACCTATCAATTTGTCAGCCTTGTATGCATCGTTCACAGCCTTAATGCTCTTATCTCTGCCCACAGTTATGGGCAGCACAACGCCCGGGAAAAGCACCGTATTGCGCAATGGCAGCACAGGTAATTCAGCGGGAACTTCAATATCATTAAGGGTTTCGTTATCGTTTTCGTTCAGTGGGATGATGGGCATGAAATCCATCTCGTCTTCTGCAGCTAATAAAAAATTCTTTTCTTTCATATTTAGTTTATCCATGACAAAATAACACCAATTCAGCGGAAAAATCCGTTTTCAGAGTGAATAACTATAAGCGCCAAATATAATGCCATTGAATAAACGCGATGGAAAGAGCTTTATTTGATGAAGAGTTTTATTGTGTGACGAGCTAAGGATTTCTATTGAGCATCGTCCCTCCGCGGCGTGTTCTTGTACTGAAAAATTCTATTCAGCTTTGACATCAGAATCGACAGCTCGCCGTTATTGATAAACTAGAAATTGATTTAAAAGAATTATTCTAATTTTAGACTTATGGACGAGAAGAGAAAAAAGATGTTTATCTATTTCTTTGCTGGCCTTTTGTTATTTATAGCGGGGAAATGTTTCGAACTGCTATTTTTCAGGATTATATGGTTATGGAGCGCAATATTTTTGTTATCATTTGTCTTTTTCATAAAAACCTTAATCAATGTATATCACGTAATAAAGAAACCCGGATTTTTATTTACTTTTTTGTGTGGTGTGTTTTTAATATGGAGTGCAGGGGGAATAATATCTGGAATTGCTGTGTTTTTTTTAAAATTTTCTCACAATAGGTAGTGAATTTGATGCTATCGGCGCATTCATCGACCGATAAAAATGGCAAAAAAAATTGCTGCTATAGGTCGGTGTCTTCACCGACCGAAATAAACTGATAAAGATGAGCTTGATTTATTAATCACTCTAAAATAGTTTCGGTTGATGAAGACGCCAACCGATAGAAAAAAGCAATTAAGGAAATACCTACAACAAAGACACCTGAAGAATCTTCAATAGCATTTCATAACATAATGAAAGCATCAGTAGCTAATAACCCAAAGCCTGTAAAGAAAAAAGTCGCAAGGAAGAAAAAAGATTGAAGATGGCAATTGTCGCAATCACTAATGGATTTCCAAATACAAACGGGTTAGGCATTATCCTAACTGTAAAATTAATTGAGGGGGAAATTAATGTGAGGGATAGATTAGTGATAGATGAAGAAACTAAAATACCAATAATAGATATTCAGCATTTCAAAGATGATTTAGGAGCCGCCTTGACTATTGCATGGGAGTATGATAACCCCTCCAAGATTAGCTATCAATTATTCAATAAATTATTCTTTGTAGAATCATTTAATGAAGACGTGGTCTAACACGTATATAGTCTCCTCAGACGACCAACAACAGCAAGAATCGTTGCGAGCTTTTCCAAAGCTTAATAGTGTTTAAAAAACTCGTAATCGACTTGAAGCTTTGAAAAAGCTATTAACGATTTATCAATTCTCCATAACCTCATTTCTTCTCTTTCACCAAAACAATCTTCGGTCTTTCTTCTACATTAATTGCAACAACGCCGCCGGCAATTTTTTTATTACTTGCAACTCCATTCACTGAATTATCTGCAAAATCAATTTCGCTTGCATTATCGTTTTCAGTTGCGCCAATTTTCAATGAATAATTTGCAACCTTGGTTCCATTGTGCGTTGGGCAATAAACAAAATATGCCACCGAATCAGGCGATAATTTGTTCCTGTATTTATACACCCATACATTTCCTTTTTCAGTCACTACTTCATCGGCAACATAATTTCCAAGCACATTCACAAACGTGCTGATATGATACCATGCAGGCAATGGTTCCATTTTATCTCCATTTTGTTTGAACACGCCGCTCGTTAAATAAACCCGTGAATCATCTTTTATTGCCGCATCTCGGAGCCAATATAAAATGTAAGCATCAAAACCTGAGAAAGCTGTTGCATTAATCGAGCGCAAAATAAAAATGCCCTGGCATTGTTCTTCTGAAAGTCCGGGCAAAAGCGGAACACTTTGTCTTGAATACTGGCTTTTATCATATCCATTTTCACCTAAAAAACATTCCACATCCGGTTGGATTTTATATGTCGCTTCCCTTGCTCTCATCAATTTCCATCTCAGCGAATCTTCTTCCGGAGTTATTCCATGCTTTCCATTTGTTGAATAATGATGATACTGAATGCCGCCATCCCAAATAAACTTTTTATCCTTTCTCAAAGTGCTGCACAAAAATTTATATACGCGAACACGGTTTGTATCCAGCTCTATCATTCCGCTTGTCATTAGCTTTCCGGAGCTATCCGCATTTTTTATCCCAAAATTTTTTCCTAAACCATTTTCATGACCATCATAATCAGCACTGCTCTCTGCAAAATATTCAAGAGGGTTACAATATTTTTCGCCAAACCAGATTGCGTCATCTTCATTTCCATTTTCATATATATTCATTAGTCCAAGCCCTGATTTTTTTGGTTGATGGAATAATGAAAGCTGATTAGTATCAACTATAGTGTTGCCAAAAAATGCTGCAATATTCCACATCATGTTTGCATGTCTTCCATAGCTCATTGGGTTTTCAGCATCAGTGTTGATTTGCGTAACAGGTCGCAGGTTTTTATATTCATCTTTATCCATCCATGCTGGCAAACCAATAATGCTGAACCATGTATTGCCATCATTTTCTTTCTTTATATCATTTAAAAAAAATGAATACGTTTTCTTTTCATTATCCCAATGACCATTGTGGAGCATGTTGTATTTGTTGTTAGGATAGGCATTCACGTTATCGTTGTCAAAATCAAGCGTGAAAGTATATAGCCTGCTATAATGAAAAGGTTTCAGCCATTTCGCATCAACCTCATTAAAATAGTTCACGCCTAAAAAATCTTTCATCATCTTTTTTTCGAGGCGTGGGCCATTATATTGAGCAGGAACTTCAGGAACATTTTGATAAGGGCATCCGTATAAAACCATTTCAGTAATGCCAGTTTCATAACTGCTGAATCTTATCATTACATATTGCGAGCTGTCATCCAAAGAAAATTTTCTCCAGCCCCACATGCCCGCATTTTCCCTTGTAAGAAATGCCGCTTTTAATTTCCAGTGAAGCATGTTGCCGGTATATATCCATACGCTATCGCTTTTATAAGAGCGGTCATATACATACACATCCGATAATCTATATGGCACTTTTAAATCAGCCACAATCCTGCTTCCTTTGTTCAGCGGAAAATAAATAGTTGGGTGAATGGTTGGTTGTGCATTTGTAATGGGAATATAATTTTCAGCAAGCTTATTTTCAGAGCGAGGATCAACATAATCGTTTTCATCAAAAAGGTTGAAAGGTTTTCCACCGCCTTCATCATCATAACCACTCAGGTCATACACATTTTCTTTAAAAACTTTAATTTTTTGTGGTGAGTTACAGACAGGTTTTGTGTTGTTATTTATTAATGTCACCTGAGGTTTGTTCCTGCATGAAAAGAAACAAAGAAAAATATTTATGAAAATAAAAAATGTAATTCTCATTTTGATATTGAAGTAGTCTTCTAAATCAAGGTCATTATTTTTTATTATTCAGCAACATATATTTTGCAGTTTCATAAAATGCATCTGTCAGTTCTTTCATCTGCTTTTTCGCATTTGCACCTGATGAAACCGGTTCATTATTAACGACAGAAACCAATTCTTCTTTATTACTTTTAATTTGCCTGCGATAAAAATAATCTCCTTCAATCACTCCGATATATTCTTCATCCGGATTATAGATAAATGAAAAGGCTTTATTGCTATTCAGAGTGTCTAAAATATCTCTTCCCAAAGTTGTGTTCTGATAATTGATATTTGATAATCCGGCAAGTGTTGGCAGCACATCCACTTGCGAGCAAAGCCTGCTGATTCGCTGAGGGCGCAATAACTTTGGCGCATAGATTAAAAGAGGAACGTGCTCCATCGTGAGCTTTTGATCCGTCCATGAATGCGGGAACATATTACCGGCATCACCTACAATTCCGTGATCGCCTA
>DATGIX010000027.1:0-52632 GCA_035295505.1 Puia sp.
TCCGAGGAGCATGACATCCATTACACCGGCTTCACTTCCGATCTAAGCACAAGATTGAAATCACATATTGTTTTCGGCAAAGGGTGGACAGCAAGATATAGGCCATGGAAGCTCATCTTCACGAAAGATTTTATTTCCAAAAAAGAAGCCATTCAATACGAAAAATGGCTAAAGACAGGAGCAGGCAGAGATTTCATCCACTCAGTAAAACATTAGCACAGGATCCATATCCGCCGCGGCGGACGGGAATTCAAATCTCCTCCTCGCTACTTAAAATTAAGGCACTTGATCAAGTGCCTTTTTATTATTCACGCTGTTGATAAGATCAATAGCTCTTTACATGACGGTTTTGTAATTTTACAAATAGTTTTAAAAAATTCTAACTGAAATCAATCTGCAACTACATGATGAGAAACTTCCTGATTTTTTTATTCCTGACAATTATATTTTTTTCGTGCCACAGCAGACCCTCCGCTCCTCTTACTGAAGAAGAAGCGACCAATGTGATCAAAGAATTTGATGATGGATGGAGAAATAAGAACATGGAGAAAGTTGATTCAGTATTATCTCCGATGTACACCTATTTTACTCAAAGCGGCGGTATATTCAGCAGAGACAGTGTAGTGGCAACGGCTGGTGAATCAAGCTACGAATTGCACGACATGAGCCGCTCTGAATTTTCAGTTGAGCTGAGTGATAATACTGCCATTGTCAGCACAAGATGGAAAGGCAAAGGAAGCTACAGAGGCACTCCTTTCGATGAAGATCAGCGCTGTAGTATTGTTGTGATCAAAAAAGATAATACGGTAAAAATATTTTCAGAACACTGCACTCCCATCAAAGGGGCTAAAGTTTTCCATTAAGGAAAATATATTCTAATTTTTTCTTGCTGCTATCGCTTTATCAAAAGAATTTTTGAAATCGACATCAGAGGGTTTTCCCAATGCGCCGTATACTTCACTATAGCATTGCTGCTGCAAAATAGTTTTATCCTGTTCTTTGCTTTGCGATATCACCACGTTAATAATGGCTTCCATTTCATTCGCCTGATCTAAATAAGGGTTTATGTCAGCAAGCAATTCGCTGCTTCCTTTTTGTCTGGAGAAAAAACCAATTGCATATTCTGCTTTCTTGCTTACATCGTCAACATTTATTTTGAAATCATCTGCATTCAAAAACAAAGTATCCACCATTGTTTTGAGCGGACGAATAACCGGCTTTGCTCCTTCAAAGCTAATCTGAAGAAAAAACTTGCTGCCATTTGAAACATCGTACTTACGGGAATTAAAAATAAATTTGTTCGTATTTTCAATCAGGTTTTTTGAATTGACAGTTCCATCAGTTTCAAATGCATCAGGAACCATTTCAACATTTTCTCCTCTCCCACTCAAATAACCTTCTTTCGATTTCACATGCATGGTATATTTCAACACTTCCATTACAGTGCTTGTCGCATCTTGCTTTTTCTCAGCCTTAGAGCTTGGATTGATCACGTAAATTCCTTTGCCTGCAACAATCACTCGAACCATATCGTTCGGAGTTGAGAACAACAGCACATCATTATCACTCAAAGTGCTTCCTGTTTTGAGCGGTTCACCTGAGATTTTTTTTACACTGCCAATAACTTTTGTGACAGTATATTGAGCAAAAGATTTACAAAAAATAAAAAGAAAGAAAAGTATACCAACTGCTTTTCTCATGATCATTTATTTCGGTTTAATAAAGTAAAACTGCCCGCCTTCGTTTCCATTTGCACCAAAAAGATTTAATTCAGGTTCAATATTCGTTTGGTTTTTAACGCCGCTGAAAATAAGGCTGTATAATTTTTTCACTGACAAATATTTTTCATCATTATCTTTTAAGGCTTTCATCACCATTTTAATAAACACACTTTCACCCGGAACTTTTTCCAATCCTCCGCTGGTGAGCACCTGTCTGCTTTTATATTTGAATTCATATTTTTTTGAGATCGAATGCGCTTCATCATCTGCGCCTCGCATCGCCGCACTATAGCATGCATCAGAAAGCATCAATATGTGATTAGCTTTGCATCCAAGCATCAGTTCACCTAATTTAATATTCGATATATAATCAATCGGATCATTCGCATTCAACGGCACCCAATAACCAATTCTGTCATTGCCATCACCGCGATAAGTTCCATGTCCCGCAAAAAGAATAATCAGGTTATCATTCTCTCCCAAAGATTCAAGCTTTGAGCTCAGCGATGCAAGAATTTCTCTTGGTCCTTTGTCATATAGTTCAAGAATATTTTTTTTATTAAAGCCGTAATAATTTATTAATAAATCTTCGTACTGATTGGCTTCATTGATTGTTGAAGGCAATTTTCTCCATTTGTCGCCTGTGTAACTGCTGCATGCGATGAGCACTGCATGAAAAACAGGTTTTTGTTCTTCCATGATTGCAGGAATAGAAGCATCATCATTCTGCGCGCCAGCATTTCCACGCGATTGAATCTGATAATTAATAGAAGTTACTTTGCCTGTTTTATCAGCAGCCTGTATCACAAAACTTTGATCATTATTGCTAAGACTGATTGAAAAATATCCATTGGATTGTGATGAAACATCTGCACCATTCACCTTCACCCAATCGATGCCTGCCGGCGATTTGATCATTCCGCTCACAAATATTTTCCCGCTTCCTTCTGCCTGAACAGTTGTTCCCTGAATAATCGCTGGTGACAACAATTGAATTTCCGGACCATTATTAGAAGCTATTTTTTCATCCTTCACTTTGTTTGTGAGCCTTTCAATTTTTGCAGTCATTTCTTCGCCCATTGGCCTTATCACATTTGCTTTGCGATAATACTCGAGCGCTTTTTCTTTTTGTTCCAGTTTCTCATACACAAGCCCTGTTTTTGCAAGCACGTTTGAATATTCAATGGCAAGTGACAAATTGCTTTCCTGATCTTGATTTGCTTCTTTGTATTCTTCGAGCGAAGATTGCAATATCGGCAAAGCATGTGCGTAATCTTTTACATTAATATAATCAACACAGGCTGTGATGTATTTTTTGAGGAAAGAAAAAGATTTATTGATCTCTACATAACTGCTGAGTTTCTTTTGCCTGTAAATTTTATATTGCTCCGCAGCAAGATCATATTGCTCATTGGCAAGATATCCCAAAACAATGTTTACAATGTAGAGCGCATTATCAGGAAGCAATTGCAAAGCCTTTTTATAATCGTTGATAGCTTCAGGATATTTTCCCTGCTTATAATATATCAATGCATGATTGTTCCAGCCATTCGCATATTTGGGATTGATCTGAACTGCTTTTTCAAAATCACTGAATGCTGAATCAAATTTACTCTGACTGAAATATGAAAGCCCACGATTGTTCCAGCCCTCATATAAATTCGGGTCAATTTTCAATGCCTGATTATAATAAGGATAAGATTGATCATATTTTCCCTGGTGATAATACACCAAACCAAGATTATTCCATGCATCAATGTATTGTGGATTTTGTCTCACCACGTTGTTATAATCATCTATCGCCTGCTCATATTTGCCAAGATAATAATAACTGTAGCCCCTGTAAAATTGAGCTTCGATATATTTAGGATCAACGCGCAAGGCTTCATTAAAACAATAAACTGCAGAGTCATATTTTGCGAGATAGCGGTAAGAATTGCCTTCGTTATACCATGCATATTTATAATTTGCATCAAGTGCTAAAAGCTTTTTATATTTCGCGATGGCTTCCGCATATTTTTCCTGCGCATAATAAACGTTGCCGATATTGTTCCAGACATCTACGTTCGACGGATTGATGCGAAGCTCTTCAGCATAATCTGCGATAGCAAGGTCATATTTCTTCAGCATCTTGTAAGTGTTCGCACGATTGTTCAGCGGCATCGTGTTGCCCGGCGAAACTTTGATCGCTTCTGAATAATCATTCACCGCTTCATTGTATTTTTCTTTATAATAAAATGCATTCCCACGTGCATTCCATGCCAGCATATATTTCGGACCGATGCGCACTGCTTGTGAAAAATCCGCAATAGCATCATCATATTTTTTCAGGTTGTAATAAAGCCCGCCACGATCATAAAATGTGATGCTGTCATTGGGATTGATGCGAAGCGCTTCATTAAAATCTTTGATCGCAGAATCGTTTTTATTGAGTGCCAAAAAACAATTTGCACGCCTGCTAAAAGCGGCAGCATAGTCTGGGCTTAGCAAAATCGCTTTTGAATAATCACTAATGGCAGCGTCATACCTGCTCAATAATTTATACGCATTGCCACGATTATACCATGCATTCACTGTTCGCGGGTCAATCAAGATCACTTCCGAATAATCATTGATAGCGAGATCATTTTTATCTGCATAATAATGCGAGTTGCCGCGATTGTTCCATGCATCCAGATATTTCGGATTGATGCGGAGCGCTTCTGTGAATTGCACAATCGCAGAATCGTATTTGAACTGCTCATAATAAGCCATGCCAAGGTTATTCCATGCAAGCGCGAAATCCGGTTTCAGTCGAACAGCTTCTCTGTAATCTTTTATTGCAGAATCATATTTTTTTTGCAAGCGATAAATCCCACCGCGGTTGCACCACGCATTGGCATATTTCGCATCAATGCGTATAGCTTCATTATAATCCTTCATGGCAAGATCAGGCTTGCCGCTAAATCTCAAGCTATTGCCTCTTCCATTATAAGTGTCTGCATCTTTGTAGCCAAGACGAATAGCTTCTGTATAGTCTTTCACAGATTCATCATATCTGCCCAGATTAAAATAAGCAACAGCACGGTTATACCAGGCAAGTGTGTATTTAGGGTCAAACAGCAATGCCTCAGAATAATCACTGATTGCTTTATCATATTTATTCAGCTCTTTGTAAGCATTGCCCCGGTTGTTCCATGCATCAAAATATTTCGGATCGATGCGAAGTGTTTCATCAAAATCTCTGATCGCAGAATCATAATTGCCCGCGTAATAGTAAGCAAGCCCGCGGTAATTTAGATAGTCAGTATTTTTTACATCCAGGCGCAAGGCTTCATTATAATCTTTGATCGCTGCATCATATTTTTCTTTATAGTAGTAAGTAATGCCTCGCCTGTACCAGCCATTCGCGTATTTGGGATCGTAATAAATTGACTGCGTGTAATCGCTGATTGCCAGATCATATTTACCGAGAGAATAATATGCATTGCCGCGATTATACCATGCATATACATATTTCGGATCAAGCCGCAATGCCTCGCTGTAATCCTTCAATGCTGAATCATATTTTTTTTGATAATAATGATTGTTGCCAAGACCATTCCATGAAATGGTGTCTTTAACATCAAGCTTCAACGCCTGCAGATAATTATTAAATGACAAATCATATTTCCCCTGCCTGTAATAAGCAAAGCCTAAATTTCTCCACAGCAAATGATTTTTGGGATCTATTTTCAATGCTGTATTGCAATCTGCAATTGCTGCATCATAATCACCTTTTTCATTGTAAGCTTTGCTCCGGAAAACATACGCATATACATCGGCGTTATTTGTATTGATGAAATCTGTGTATTTGGCTATGCGAAGTTCAGGGCTTTCATCCTGAGCCTGAGAAAATAAACATGCAAACAAAAACATTAAAATGAGCAGATGTTTCATAGCGTTTTTTGAAAGCCGAAACAGGGGTTTTGTTACTGTGTAATTTACTGAAAAATCGGGCATCGTGATGTTATTTTTCAGGCAGGTATTTTTTCTGCATGAAATATTCTATCAATGAAAAAATAAACGAAGGAAGGAATAAGGCAATCTGAATATTGAAAACAAAAAGTGCGATAACACTTAGAAAAAACATCGAGCCGAAATAAGAAATATAGCTTTTGATAAAATGCACAACATGTGGCGAGAAAATGAAATTCAGGCGAAGTTTCACTTCCGGCACTTTGCTGAACCATGCAAGATAACTGAGCGCAGAAAGCGCCATCCATAAAAGGATAAGAAACAATGTGCTCACAATATGATGATTGTTCAAGAGCGACAAATAAATATCCGCCACGATCACAGTTCCCGGCATAGTGCCGATTGGTGTAGAGTGTGTGTCCAACTCGAAATTGCCAACCATAACGATTTTCCCATCAAATATTTTCGCATATTCTGCAGGACTCGCCTGCATGCCGATGAGCACGTCGCCCAATGTGTAGTATTGGGAGTGCGGCAGATATTTGTTATTCTTCAAATTCTTATCGTTCAAATAATAGCTGGGCCAAATTGCCGACATGCACAATCTGCCATTGCATGTTGCATACATATTATGGTCTTCATACACTGCGCTATCTACTGTCTCGTGAATGATAACAGGTATTGAATGAATGCTTCTCTGATTTATGATACGAAATTTATTAACTCCTGAACCATAAGTGCCGTATTCCGAATAGCCATATTTTGATTTATACAAAGGCTTCCGATAACCATCTTTGCTGCTTTCATCCGGCAAAATAGCGATCAACAATTTATTATTTTTATCAAGCTCTTGCTGCATTAATATGTCTATGGACGGATTAATGTTATACTGATAATAAAATTGAAGATCCAGTACTGTGAGGCGAGGTTTCTGTTGGATGCTGTCAATGAATCGTAAAAAATGATAAATCTTCTCGCGATCCGATACTGCAATATTTCCAGATTCAGCAGTATCATCTACGAGTGCCAGATCTTTTCCTGTATTGATAAATACAAAATCCGCAGTCTTTTGCGGGTCTGAAGAAAACACTTTATATTTCCAGTAAGAAAGCTTGCCTATGAAACTGTCTTCCGCAGAAAAGGTAAAATTATAATTCTGATATATCCATGTAACAATAAGAATGATGAAACCACTTAAAAGAGAAAGCAGTGTTTTTCTGAGCATAGCCTGAGAATAAATTTACCTGAGCAAGTTTGATCCACTAAAATTAGCGTTTAAAATTATATGCCGGCAAACATATCGTGGGGAAAACAAGGTTCGCATCGATTGAAAATATTTGAACCGGCAATGTAATTTGAATCATGATCATCTCCTCTGAACTTTTCTATGAAACCGAGTTAAATAACTCATTTGTATTAGTCGGAATTTGTTTGATTAGAAATAATTTGCGTGAAGAAATCATCAGACAATCAACTAAGCCAGATTTTATTAACCCTTTGTTTCAATAAAAGCTTTTATGAGCGCTAAAATTCAGCCAAGCGGCCCACAGCTTTCTCCGAATGATTTTTTAAAGCATCCTGAAGTCGTTGCCTGTATTAATAAATTGAAAAATAAGTTCGGCGAAAATTTTGAAAAACTGATTGTGTCTGATGTGCTAGACGATCAAGGCCGGCAATATGTTCAGCTTGTGCAAAAAGGCGGTGGCGTTTTGGGAGTTGCATTGGTTGGCTACACTTATGTGTTGGAAGAAGCAGGTATTCGATTTTTGCGCTTAGCAGGAACGAGCGCAGGCGCTATCAACACTTCTCTTTCGGTAGTGATTGGGAAAAAAGAAGATGCAAAGTCGGAAAAGATTTTAAAATATTTATGCGACCTGAATTTCTTTAACCTTGTTGATGGAAAGCCTTTCATCAGATGGCTGATCAGAAATTTTATTACCAACGAAAAATTTGAAATAAACCTCAGGCGATGGATCAGCGGACTTTTATTTATTTTGTTTGGGCTCGTTGTTGCAGATTATGTTTTTCTTGCGTTCAGAAGCCACGAATGGGCACATATCGCATTGCCTTTTTCTGTGATCCTCACCGGCACGCACCTGTTCCTCATCACGAGCCTTGTCATTTATATCAATTATCTTTTCCGAAGCCTGCGGGAGAGCGGGCATGGTGTTAATCCCGGCAATTATTTTTTTAACTGGATGAAAAAAGTGATGGATGAAAATGGCGTTTCGAATGTTACGCAGATGAATCAAAAAGCAGGCAGCTTTCCGCCATTGAAAGTCAGAAATCCCGCAACCCAAAATGCAAGCACATTAGTAGGCGACGTAACTTTTATTACATCTGAGCTTGTGTCTGAGAATAAAATCGAGTTCCCGAAAATGGCAAACCTTTTCCGCGAAAATCCTGATGATCTTCATCCTGCACATTTCGTGAGAGCTTCTATGTCCATTCCGATTTTTTTTGAATCACATATTATTGACAATATTGACATCAATAATGAAAAAATAAAAACTGCATGGATGCAACACTTCGGTGATGATTCAAGCATACCCGACATTGCTAGATTTATTGATGGCGGCATGCTTTCAAATTTTCCCATTAATATTTTTTATAACCCAAAAGTGATTGAGCCAAGGTTGCCTTCGTGGGGAATTGATCTGGACGATTCAGATCCGAATGAAAAGGCGCACGCAAGCGATAAAGTGCCATGGAGCCTTGGGAGCTATCTCGGCAGATTATTCAATACCATCAGATATTATTACGACAAAGATTTTCTGATCAAGAACAATGTTTTCAAAAAAGGCATCGGCAAAATTTCTTTAGCCGAATTCAACTGGCTGAACTTTTTTATCTCGGATGCAGAAAAACTTAAAATGTTTATACGCGGGTCGCAAGCTGCGACTGATTTTCTGCTGAGCTTCGACTGGCCTTCTTACCAAAAAGAGCGCACACAAATGCAGATTATTTTGAATGAAAGCCAGAAGCCGGAAGAAATAAAACATGAAGCATGATTATTTCCGGTTAAGCATTTATATTATCCTTCTCATAAAATTTTTTCAGATCGCAAACTTTTCACAGGGTTAGCCAATGCAGGTCGTATCGCCTGAGAGCTGATCGCTAATGCTGTAATGAATACAATTGAAAATCACTGGCGCTATCTTTTGTATCTTTAAACATCAAAATTTATAAAATGGAAACCAAAACAAAAATTACAGTAGAGGCTGTAGTAAATGCACCAGTCGAAAAAGTATGGAGATATTGGACGGAACCGGCACATATTATCAAATGGTGCAATGCTTCAGATGACTGGCATGCGCCGCGTGCCGAGAATGATGTAAAAGCGGGCGGCAAATTCCTGACGAGGATGGAAGCAAAAGACGGAAGTTTTGGTTTTGATTTCGGCGGCGTTTATGATGCAGTCACTAAGACTGAATATATCGAATATACCATGGGCGATGGGCGAAAAGTGCAGATCGGTTTTTCATCTGAGGGAAACTCAACCAATGTTGTTGAA
The DNA here is from genome assembly GCA_035295505.1 of Puia sp. Classification (GTDB taxonomy): domain Bacteria; phylum Bacteroidota; class Bacteroidia; order Chitinophagales; family Chitinophagaceae; genus Puia. The sequence goes on from DATGIX010000027.1 coordinate 9,172, forward strand.
ACTTTCGAAGCCGAGAATCAAAACCCGGTTGAAATGCAAAAAGCAGGTTGGCAGGCCATCCTGAACAATTTTAAAAAATATGTGGAAGCAAATTGAATATTTATGACGCTGGAGCATGTCGCCATCTGGACTAATCATATTGAAGAGCTGAAAGAATATTACATCAAATATTTCAATGCGATCGCAAATGATAAATATATTAATCCGGCAAAAAAATTCGAAAGCTATTTCCTGAGTTTTGAATCTGGTGCAAGACTGGAAATAATGAAGATGATCAATATACCGGAAAACTTAAATGACACTGTTCAGAAACAACATCTCGGTATCATCCATCTTGCATTCGGTGTTTCTTCCATCAAAGAGGTTGATGAAAAAGCGAATCAACTGCAAAAAGATGGATACAAAATTTTAAGCGGACCGAGAAAAACAGGTGATGGCTATTATGAATTTGAAACACTTGATCTTGATAATAACCGATTAGAAGTGACAACTAAATGGGAACAGCAATAAAAAATCATCATATCTGAAAAATTTATTTTTCAGATATGCATTGCAGTTATTACGATTATAACTTTTTAATTAACGGCAAAGATTTTAGTTGATTGCTTGAAGCGTCAATCATAAGGTTTGCATTCTCAACCACCAGCTTGTTGATGAAATGATCTTTTGAACTTTCTTTCACTTTCACGAGAATGGAATATGCACCCTGACTATATCCTGGCCTTGTCTGGTCATCAGGCTCGCGGTGATAGCCGAATGATCTCGGAACGATAAAAGATTTACCGGATAATAGTGAGTCTTTCAGGTTAGCATAATAAGATTGATATTTCACATCATTGCGATCTAAAGGAGCATCACGCAACAAAAGATAAAACTTCCCAAGCACGACGCTATCAAAAATCATTCCCTGGCTGTTCACATAAGAGGTGAGAAAAGTGATCTCGAAATCCATGTTCAGTTTTTTCTTATCAGATTTTGGCACGCGTGCTTTTGCATAACGAAGCTGAAAATCTTTCACACGCAACCTGAACATGGAATTATTAATAATCTCAAAGCTCCTTAATGTATCAAGCGCAAAATCTGCAATCAATGCAGTGTCTTCAACCCCAGCATCATTTTTAAAAGTGCGGATCAATTTAAAACCGCTGAACTGCATGCCGACCGGATCGAAAGGTCCATCGTTGGAAAGCTGGTCATAAAAATAAAGATCGGTGAGACCGAATTGATAAGTGGCAAGATATTTTTTCTGATCGTTGGCAATTATTTTTTTAATGCCGTCAGCAGCGAGAGAAACTAAAGTAGTTGCAACAGGAGCGATTGCACCTCTTGTTCCGTTTCGTTCTGCATCTGCTCTTTGATCGAGCGAAAGGACAGCTTGTGATTTGAGCCTGTCAGAACTAATAATATCACGCTGCTCTTTGATGTTCATGTGAAGCTTTTCATTTCTTCGCGCAGAACCTACATCGGAAGCCACACAAGAATATAAAATGAAAGCAGTGGTTAACAACAGAGCAGAAAATCCTGCATATTTTTTTATGAAAGCAGTTTGCAAAAACAACAGCAATTAATTTCCGTAAAAGTAAACAAATTTATTTCTTCACTGCTGCCATTGCAGGTTTCACACGAACAAACATAATTGCTCCGATAATCAGCAACAGCGCTCCCAATCCTAATGTCAACCATCCGCCTGATCCACCACCCGGCGATGATGAATAAATAAACATGGCTTTCCCAAATGCATCTTTATCTTGTTTTACATCAGACGCACCATCGGGGAATGTGATATTATCAATCTCCTGCATCAATGATCCACCGGTTGCATAGTTAGATGTGAGCACATAATTTTTATCAGACAATTTTGTCACATCAGGGTTTTTCGAATTCAAATCAACCTGCCACAATCCTTTTGAATTAATCCTGCTTAGCCCAAGTGCATCAAAAGAAAGGGTCCATCCACGGTTCATCACATCTTCCTTATAATTGAAATTCTGCAAAAAATATCCGGGAAAAGTTCTTTCCATTTGCCTTTTCAAAATATCAGGATTGCTGCCAATCGTTTTTTTATAATTGTCCCATTGTGCCGCATCCATGCTCATGCTCGTTTCAATATGTGCATCACCCAATGTATTCAAACCCCATTTCACATTCAGCTTCGCAGGCTTGATCAAATCCTGCGAATATGTTTTCAAAAAAAACATGCATAAAAATATGCTTAGAAGAATTCCGATTTTTTTCATAAAAATATTTTTAGCGAACGGTAGATAAAATTGAGTTGAACATATTTTGTTTTTGAGAAAATCCCGAGCCGCCGATAGTGACACCAACGATCCCATTTTGTGAACGGCGGAAAACAGCTTCCCATTCCCTTGTGCCGTTATTGCTTGAAGTTGTGCCCCGATAAATATCATAACCGTTATTGCTGTTCACATATTGATAGCGCATGTATCTGCCTGCTTTCGCAATGGTTTGCCTGATATATTCAATTGCCTGCGAACTGCTGTTTGCGCCACTGAGGTCAATTACATCAATCGCCGAGGAACCATCTCTTGAGCCAATTTCTGCAACAAGAAAAGGCCATTGCGCAACAGGATAATCATATCTCTTCCATGAAGACGGATAGTTGAATGAAACAACGCCGCTATAACCGCTCATACTGCTACCACCGCCGCCGCCAGATGATGCGACGTTATTATTTTCTAAAGTTGATTCCGGTTGTCTCGGAACAGTTCTTGCACCTCCGCTGAAGCTTGCTGCTATGTCGTCAATTTTTTTGCGGAGAAATTCATCATCGCGCAATTCCATTGGTATTACGCCTTTGCTTTCCATCGCATCGATGTCAATAAACGAATACCTGTTATCTCCAGATTGCGCAGCCTGAATAAATTCATTCAATTCTTTCATGCCAGCTTTCAACGCATCAGCCGGGCTTGCGCGGCTTCCAAGGCCTTCCCCACCAATGCCCGTTGCTTCGATTGCATAATATTGACCATTCACCAAAATCCCCGGATAGGCATGACCGGGAATCATGAATATGATCGGATGAAGACCTGCTGCTTTCAGCACGCTTGCATATAAAATGGAAAGCTCGATGCAAAGGCCTGTGTTGCCTGTCACCACTTCCCTCGGCAAACGCGTGCTTTGAACTAACGAATTCACATCGCCTAATTTTTGCGGAATACCTTCCGTGCCACTGTATACCATGTGGCTCACGTAAGTCGCAGCATATAATCCCATCAGGAATTTCACTGCGTCATCAGATTTATTGCTCACTGATGCTTCTTCACCTTTCATTACTTTCTCCTGAATCTGTTGTGTATAATATTTAATGATCGGATCTTGTGGAGTCACGAAGCAGCCGACTAACTGATCATTGCGGAACATATCCGGATAGCTCGCAATTTCTTCCGGCGGTAGATCAGTATAAACAAATTGATTGCGACCCATCATATTGAACTTAAAATCTTCATTCAACGTCTGACTGCCATTGTACGTAATTTTTATTTCCACTTTTTCCTGGCTCTGCGTCATCTTGTTCACGATATCATCTTTGAATTGAGGATAACACCTCACTACTGCATTTTGGCCCGGATAAATTTTTGGAATTGTTTCAAGATCTGTCCAGTCAACATAATTCGGAATCCTGTACGACACTTTCACATCGCTCAAAGTAGTTTTGCCATCATTATTCATCAGCATTTTGAAAAGATAATATTCGCCGTTCAACGCGTCAGAGTTTGCATACACTTTGTAAGCCGCAGGCATGATGTAGCTCGCTTGCTTGATGGTAACATTCAGGCTTCCTTTTCCAAAGGGCAGGAAATGAAATGCCAGCAAAAGCACGCCGGCTGCAAGACAGATAATCGCAGGCAATTTGCTCTTCATAAACAGTTAAAATTTATTGGTGAGTATAACTTGAAATTTTTGAAACGGGCTTTACCAAATCCAACTTTCATGCACAGCATTCTCTTAGGAAAGTTAGAATGGCTGACAAACGAATACAATAACTAATATGTAGTATTTTGAAGAAGAACTTACCGAAAAGGGGAAAAGAAATACACGCGAAGAATATGAAGACTTAAGTTAAGGATAAAGGCAGAAAATCAATCATCATAATATTTCGAAAACTTTGGCGCCGGCATATCACTGAAACTGAATTCTTCGGCTGTAAGGAAAACAATATCCTTGCTTTTGAGGGAAAGAATTTCGCCTGAATGCACAGCGTATTCCAGTTGCAACATTTCGCCATCTGGAATTTTATCATATTCTTCTGCAGACAATTCGATATAAAGATTTTCCTTTTCGGGATAGAACAACATGCGTTTATTATAAATCGGATCAGCATATTTGCGGGCATAAAACGACCGGCTGTATTTTTTTCCAAAACGCAAATCCTTATACTGTGGTAATAAAATCCTTCGGTAATCTCTGACGACGAAAAATAAAAATATCGATCCAAAAAAGACAGCGACAATAATATACACATGGAGGTAATCAGATAAAGTCATATTTCCGTAACTTAATTTACGTCCCCGCAAGTTCCCCCCAGGATACATCCTGTAATAAATATATCCCAGCGCCAGAAAAAAAGCACCATAGGTTCTCAGCAATGTAAACCATCCCTTTTGTATTCGTTTTTGCAAAGCCGATCTGTCTATTTCTGAAAATGGCAGTTCAGATATATTTTCCATAGCATTCGTTGTTATTATCAATGCTTCTGCAAGCTCTGTGGCAATATTATTTGGAATTCAGCAAGCTGTCTAATTTGAAATAAGTCCTGATCTTTTCAATGATATTACGCACAAGTTCATCTTTTTTATTAATGATTCCATTAAGCTCAAATTGAAATAGCTTTTCTTTCTGCCCTTTGATCAGAATTACTTTTGCTGCAATTGTTTTTCCCGTCACGGAATATTTGCCATGAATTGAATATGAGCTGTCGAAAATATTATCCGGGATAAAAACCCATTGCCTTTCTTTGCCAAGATCATACACGTTGCTCAGTTCTTTGTCAACCAATCCTGACAGATCAATATCATCTGTGATCAGTTCTTCGTCCTGAATAAATCTGGAGCGCCTGAATATTTTTTTCTTCACTGTTAGCCTGATATTATCAGTCACATCCTTGTCAACAATGCCAACATCAAAGCTGGCGCTACCAAGGATTTGCGGGTCTTGATCCACGCCGCTGGCTTTAGCCATTCTTCTAACCTGATCACTTGCGAAGTTGAACAACCGGCTTACGTCAATAAATTTATTATCTCTTAATCCGCCACCAAGCTTTATACCTGAAAGCAAACTGTAAGTAAGAAACCCCTGATTGAATAATTGCGATTCCTGCGCACCCTGATTGGGTTCTGAAGCAGATAAAATATAAAGCCCTGTTCTATCTCTCAAATTTTCCAAAGCTCTTTGCTGATCAGCCGGGATATCTCCTCTCATCATTTGCTGAAGATTATTAATGACCTGACCGCTGTGGCATGCATCTAAAATAAGCACCTGTTTGTTCGCTTTTATTTTTCTGCTCCATTCATTCAGTTCATCAGTACTGATAGCAACATCATTTTCAACACCGCTCACATTAAAACTTGATGCTTCTGCTGTGAGCATATAAAATTTTTTTTGTCCATCTGGCAGAATTCCATGCCCTGCAAAAAACGCAACCAATATATCATCTGGTTTTGCTTTTTGAATAATCGTATCCATCACATGCCTGATTTCATTTTTAAATGCTTTTCGCGGGCTTTCCTGATCAGTTCCGAAATTGTATGAAAAAACATGTTGCCTTCCGTCCGTGTTCAATAATTTTTGAGCTGCAATTGTAACAGCAGATGAAAAATTTGCAGCGTCTTTTGAGGCGTACGACAATTTGATGTCTTTGCTTTTGTAATCGCTCACCCCGACTGAAATCAAATACATATTCGGCGCAGTGCGCATCCTGTTATCAGCAACAAAACTGTAATCATCACCTCTTGATTGCATCACACCATTTTCAGTTGTCGCCTTCACGGAAACACGATTATCATCATTCGAAGAAAAATATTCTTCGATATCTTTTTTATCAACGGATAACAAATAACTATCAGCATTTTTGTTCAAAGAAGATGGATCATATTCTTTGATGAGTTTGTTATTTACATAAAGTTCAACAATCCCTAATCCGCCACTGCGAGGCATGATCTGAAATTCATAAGCATTGTTGCTTGTTTCCTTTTCTGTAATTACTGGTGTGTAATTACAAATATTCATATCGCTGATTTTTTTTGCAGAGATGGGTTCTTTATTATACCCGCTGATTTTTGCTGCAAGGCTTGGTTCCCATGCAAGATTTTTGAATTGTTCCAGATCCACTACTTCATGATCACATGCATAATATAATTTTTTTCTGGCAGCTTCTGTTCCATCAAAACGGCCATCTTCATCAACTGATAAATAATCAGTGCTGTCAACTGCAAAAAAAGAATACAACAACTTTCCGCTTTTTGCATTCCATTTTTTTATGGTATTATCTTCAGATGAAGTAAGGATATTCATTTCATCATTGCTCAATGAAATGGAATTTAAAGGAGCGCTATGACTTTCCATTGAAAAAAGCAGGTGACCATCAGCAACATTCCATGCTTTTGCAGTATTGTCCCATGAAGATGTGTAAATAGTTTTGCCATCTTTACTGAATATCGCCGACATGACTGGCCGCGTATGCCCGCTTAATGTGTGAATCAATTTCCCATCAATTGCATTCCAGATTTTTGCAGTGCTGTCCATGGAGCATGTCAAAATTTTTTTTCCATCAGCACTGAACGATGCCTCATTTACAAAACCATAATGTCCTTTCAACGTGCGGATTAACTTTCCACTATTAGCTTCCCAGATTTTTGCAGTGCTATCCCACGATGAGGTGAGAATGTATTGTTCATTTGCACTAAAAATTGCAGTTCTTATTTTACCTTTGTGAGATTTCAGCGTATGCAATAATTTCCCGTCGACAACACGCCAGATTCTTGCGTCATTATCCCATGAAGCTGTGACAAGATATTTTCCGGTGTTGCTGAAAGAAGCCGATTGAACAACGTCTTTGTGAGCATTCAGATTATGAAGCAATTCTCCATTCGAAGCGTTCCAGATTTTTACCGTGCTGTCCCATGAAGTAGTGGTAATATATTTTCCATCATTACTAAAAGCAGCAGAACTGATCCAGTCGTCATGGCCTTTTAACTGATGAACAAGTTTCCCATCTGTCAATTCATAAACTTCAGCATCATTACTGAAAGAAACGACCACGAAATATTTAGCATTACTGCTAAATGCAACAGGGCTCATCCAATTAACATTGCGAATATTTTTTATTAATCTACCATTTTCATTGTTCCAGATTTTTGCTGTGCTATCACCTGAAACAGAAACGATGAATTTATTATCCGGACTAAACGCAGCATAGCTCGTCATTGACACATGCCCGTATAAATTATTTACCAATGATCCGTCTTTTGCACGCCATATTTTCGCTGTATTATCTGATGAAGATGTTACAATATATTTTCCATCATGGCTGAACAATGCATGATTCACCCAATTTAAATGACCTTTCAGCTTGTACAACAATTGCCCATTCGATGCATCCCATATTCTTGCAGTGTTATCTGCCGCTGCTGTGAGCAAAAATTTATTTTCACGGTCATACACAACCGATTTTATCACGTCAAGATGACCTTTTAAAACATATAATAATTTTCCGGTTGAAAGTTCCCAGATTTTTGCAGTGCTATCAGAAGAACAAGTCGAAATAAATTTTCCATCACTGCTGAATGAAACATCATTGATACTAGATTCGTGTGCTTTTAACTCTTGAACTAATTTCCCATTATCAGTATTCCAGATTTTCACAATGCCGTCTGCAGAGGCAGTGACTATATATTTTCCATCGGGTGTAAATTTAGTAACATACACAGAAGCATGATGCCCTGTAAACTCATACAATTCTTTTCCATTTGAAGCATCCCAGGTTTTTGCAATGCCATCTAAAGAAGCTGTAACAATATATTTTCCATCATTGCTAAACGATGCTGTGCTTACTGCAGCTTTGTGATTTTTCAAATCGAATATTAATTTACCGTTTGATGCATCCCAAACTTTAGCTGTGCTATCCCACGAAGCCGTGATAACATATTTGCCATCGCTGCTAAATGATGCTGCATTTACCCAATCATGATGCCCTATCAAACTTTGCAATAGCTTTCCATTTGACGCATCCCAGATTTTTGCGGTATTATCTTTTGAAGATGTAAGAATATATTTCCCATCGGAACTGAAAGACGCAGAGGTTACTGAGCCTGTATGATATTTCAGATCAAATAATAATTTTCCATCAGCAGCTTGCCAAACTTTTGCTGTGTTATCCCATGAAGCAGTAACAATATATTTGTCATCGGGGCTGAAAGCAGCTGAGACAACAATGCTTGTGTGACCAACAGGCAGCACCAGTTTCGGTTGTTGCGATGATAAAGATGAACTAACAAAGAAAGCCAGACAGCATACAACGGCTTTCATTTTCACGGTCATTGCTGTAAGGGGTAAATTCATGAATATGCTGTTACTGTAATTCAAGTTAGCAAAAAATAAACCATCAGATAAATTTGTGTTTGCCGACTCTTAACATTAGAATAACAGTATTTCAAACACATTGACAAAACCTATTCGTTAGAAAAAAGTCAAATCGCCTTAAACATCTGTTAACGGCTTTGATAAATAAAAGCCCGCAGATAATTTTGATTCTTTAATAATCTTTAAAAACTTTGTGTTATCTAAATTTACCCACCATGAAGAATATCTTTAATGCCATTTGCATTTTTTCGTTTGTTGCGTTTGTTTCCAGTTGCAGCAGTTCAAGAAGAATGAGCAAAGAATATGTGCCATTCACCAGAGAATTGAAAGCAAGGCTTGAAAGAGAAAACATCGACATTAAGCAGGTGCAGTTTTATGTTGATCAGAAATTAATCATGTCAAGATATCTTGACAATGATAAAGCACAGGTTACTTCCGGAGTTGTGAAATTGGAAAACGGGCGATACATTAACGAAGTGATCGTTCCTCCATTCACTCCCGGTGTTTGTGAAGATGTATCGAATGGCAACCTGATGATCAGTTTCGAAAAAGGAAGCAATGATCTTGGCTTTGGACTTGGCAGCAATTATTCCGCCAACCAATATGTGCTGTATGGCTACGATTGGAAAAACGGGACTGCAGTTGTGAACTTCGATAATAATAAATTCCGTGTCCGCTGCGGCACTTGCTCTGACGTAGCAAGCGCAAGATTGATGATCAGGAAAAGCGTAGTTGATAAATTTGAAAAGAAAACACGTGTGCTCGAAGGAAGAAAAGTAGAATAAAACTAAAACATCATATAGAAATAAAAAAACCTTGAAGATTTGAATCTTCAAGGTTTTTTATTTCAGGTTATACATTAACGTTATTAAAGCGATTTAATATAAGCAGCGCTGTCTTTGAATTTTTCAAAACCCATTTCTACAAAAATATTTTTGATGCCGCCTTTTTTTGTAGCACCAAAATATTCTTTCCAGTCTATAATTCCCTGACCGATGATTGCTTCTTTTTTATCAGCCGTCCAATCAGATAAATGAGATGAAATAAATCTTCCCGGATATTTTGTGAAATAATCAGCAGCTTTGAAACCAAGCGTTATCACCTGCGTTTGAAACTGCATCTTCACGAGGTTAGCATCCAGGCGATCCAATATCGCATCATAAATCAAAACACCATCTACTTTTTTGAATTCCATATCATGATTGTGAAAACCAGCTTCAAAGCCCGCAGCTTTTATCTTCACAGCAGCTTTATTTAATTTATCACACGCATCCTGATAATCTTTGATGGTAGCAGTCGCAGGCAACCAAAAGCTAGAGCAAACCATTTGCGAAAGACCTAGCTCATGTGCAAAATCAATACTTTGATCGAGCTTATCATTCAACTCTGTAAATGTGAAATGACAGCTCGGGCAGGAAAGACCTGCATCATTGATTGTTTTTTTGATATCCGCAGCTTTTGTGTGTTCCAAAAAACTAAAGCCTGCCTGCAGATATCCGGGTGGGGAACACATCTCACAAATTTTATATCCAAACCCTGCCATTGTTTTTAAAGTGCCGCCAAAATCTTTTGCCAGCATATCTCTGATCGGAAATGTCTGGAAGCCGATGGGCATATTTATTTTTGGAGATGCCTTTGCCATAAATGTCGGGATTTGAGATAACGTTAATGCTGCACCAACGCCGATTGCGCTTTTGCCGAGGAATGCTCTTCTGTTTATTTTTTTCATGCTTGCTTAAATTTAGTTGAATTCGAAATGAATATCAGATAGAAGCTGGATCCCATCCGCTTCTATATTCACGCATCAGATATTTGTTTGCATCAGGAACATTGGTAATCTTCATGCTGGCAGCATCATATTTTAAGAAGCGGCCACTTCTTAATGCAGCAGCATATAAGTTCACAGCTTCTGTGATATGTTCTGCTTCAATAAAATTTCCCTGATATTGTTTTCCGCTTTTGCAAGCTTCTACAAACAATGGCAATGCTGCAGAAGTTTGTTCCACCTGACTGCGCTTATCGGTTGCTGAATTAGGCGCATCCATTTTTTTGCCTGAAATAATCTGCGGATTTTGAACCTGAAAGCCTGCAAGGATTTTTCCTTTATCACCGACAAACATCATTCCTTCTGCAGGCAGTTCTTTATTATCTTCAATCAGTTCATGAGGTGTTTGTGGCCGCATGCCGCCATCATACCAGCAAAGATCAATGGCAGGCCTTGATCCTTTTGCAGGATATTTAAAACGCACAGAGCTCGCCATCGGGAATGAAAAATCATTATTGATTTTGAAAGGAACAGGATCATGCATTCCGCAAACATGACTGAGATTTGGCTCAATCATCGTTGGCGCTTCTAATTGCAGTGCATTGAAAACAGTCCACAAACTATAATGCCCCATATCTGCCATTGAGCCACCACCGAAGTCATACCATCCTCTGAACACCATGTTCGTATAATTGGGATGATAAGGCCGTGAAGCTTCAGGACCGAGCCACAGATCCCAATCAAGACCATTCGGTACGGCAGGAGTATCAGTAGGCAATGAAGGATATTGCGGCCAAACCGGGCGGTTGGTCCAGTTGTGCACTTCCATAAGCGTTCCGATAGCGCCGGCATTGATCCACGCCATCACCGTTTCCATCGAGCCATTTGAATCCCATGGAATCAGGTGTGTGATGGATTTGCTGTTGCGTGCCATCTCGATCACTTTTTTTCCTTCAAGCAATCTGTTAGAGAGTGGCTTGTGCATGAGTATATGCTTATTCCTTTTTATGGCAGCCATCGAAATAAGTCCATGAAGATGATCCGGTGTCATGATCTTTACAGCGTCCAGGTCTTTTTCTTTTTCGAAAAGCTCGCGAAAATCAGCATATGTTCTACAGCCTTTGTATTTATCTTCAGGGCGAACATTTGCATAATAAGAATCCACAATTGATTTTCCATTGTCTCTTCCACCAGGAATCGTGTTATCGCCACCTGAAACCCAATCAGGATTTTTAATGGCTTTCCGCACTTCATTTCTCAATCCGTCTTTCGACCAGTCTTTGTAACCAATCGCTTCTTTATTAGGATCACAAACGGCAACCACCTGAAGCTGTGGATTGTCAAGCAACGGAAGCAGTTCTCTGATGCCTTGTGTGCCTACACCAATGTATGCGAGCGTGATCTTGTCGCTTGGCGCCACATGATTTTTTCCGCCGAGCACATGGCTCGGCACAATAGTGAATGCTAATGCGCTTGTTGCCATCACCTCAACAAATTTGCGCCTGTTGAGCTGCGAGCCTTGTTCTGTTGATGGAGATTTTTCAGCATCAGAAGATGATGCATCCTGAAGAATGTCTTTTTTCATACAGCAATATTTAGTCGTTGATTTTGACTAAAGTTACTGGATTTTATATCGAAAACATTTCTTTGTATGATACTTTCCAAACTTATTATTGACCAAAAAGCACAATGGATTAATAATTTTAGAAATAACTTGTCAATTGTACAGTTATTAGCTGTTTTGAAACTACACAAATAATTCGCAAATCTCTCGCCGTTGATTTCTACGACACAAAGAAATCAACGGCGAGAAGAATCAGTTTTACACTACTTCACCTTCCAAATCATAATCAAAAGCTTTGGTAATTTTTACATTTACAAATTCGCCAATCTGAAGTTTCTTTTCTGAATGGATGATCACTTCATTGTCCACTTCCACAGAATCAAATTCTGTTCTTCCTAAATATCTTCCGGCTTCTTTTTTATCTATCAGCGTTTTGAAAACCTTGCCTGTTTTTTCCTGATTCTTTTCATAAGAAATATCTTTCTGCACTTCCATCACCTCTTCTGCCCTTTGCTGCTTCACATCAGCAGGAACATCATCTTTCAAATCGTAAGCTCCTGTTCCTTCTTCGTGCGAATAAGTGAAGGTGCCAACACGGTCAAAACGGTGCTGTTCTAAAAATGATTTCATGTCTTCCACATCTTTCTCCGTTTCACCGGGGAAGCCGGCAATGAGCGTTGTGCGCAAACAAATGCCCGGCACTTTTTCACGCAACGCAAAAATCAGCTCATCCATTTCTGCTTTGGTAATTTGCCGCTTCATTGCTTTCAGCATGTTATCACTTGCATGTTGCAAAGGCATGTCCAGATAATTGCAGATATTTTCCCGCTCGCGCATCACATCTAAAATCTCTAAAGGAAATTTGGAAGGATAGGCATAATGCAACCGGATCCATTCAAGCCCTTTTACATCAGCCAGGCGATGGAGCAAATCGGGCAGCATCCTTTTCTTATAAATATCAAGACCATAATACGTGAGCTCCTGAGCAATCAGCATAATTTCTTTCACACCACGCCTCACTAATCCTTCTGCTTCGTTCACAATATCTTCCATTGTCTTGCTCACATGAGCACCGCGCATTAGGGGAATCGCACAGAACGCACAGGTGCGGTTGCAGCCCTCGGATATTTTCAGGTATGCATAATGGTTAGGCGTTGCAAGCAGCCGCTCTCCCATCAGATCTTTTTTATAATCTGCCTCAAATTGTTTCAACATTAATGGGAGCTCCATAGTGCCGAACCATGCATCTACTTCAGGTATTTCTTTTTCAAGATCATCGCGATAGCGCTGACTGAGGCAACCGGTCACATAAACTTTTTCAAGCTTGCCTTTCTTTTTCAATTCAACCTGCTCAATAATTGTATTTACTGATTCTTCTTTTGCCTTATCAATAAACCCGCAGGTATTCACCACCACAATATTGTGATCGCGTTTTGCACTTTCATGCACCACATCAATATCATTGGCGCTTAATTGTCCGCTAAGCACTTCACTATCAACCATATTCTTACTGCAGCCAAGCGTGATGATATTTACCTTATTCTTTTTAAGTGTTCTTGATTTCATAATCGGGCTGCAAAGGTACTAATGAAAACTCATTTGATCTTTCCCGTCCGAAATGTGCTGTAATTATTTCAGCACTGATTAAACTTCTTTTACAAGTCTTGGTCTATTATGCTATTAATTCAAAACCTAAATTTATCGAACATGAAAGCAAAGCATTTATTACCAATCGCAATCGTAGCTCTTTTAGGAATCGCCAATTCAACATTCGCACAGGATGGCAAATGGGATAAAAACCATCCACGCCGTGCTGAAGTGAACGCACGTGCAGCAAATCAGAATGCACGTATCGACAGAAAAGAAGCCGAAGGCAAAATGAGCCCTGCGGAAGCTAACAAATTGCACAAAGAAGATCATGCAATCAGGAAAGAAGAAAGGAATATGGCTTCACGTGATAACGGACATATTACCAAAGCAGATCAGCGCAAATTGAACCGTCAGGAAAACCGCGTGAGCAGACAAATAAGAAGGCACTAAGCGACCACATTCAGAATAATAAAAAAAGCACTGATTATTTCAGTGCTTTTTTTGTTTGGGTTATGCAAATGAATTCCTGAGATATTTGTGGCGATAATCAATGGGCGACATCCCGGTTATTTTTCTGAATACATCCCGGAACGCTTTCGTATCTGTGTAGCCAACATTGTACATTACTTCGTTCACTGTTTTTCTGCCTGACTCCAATTGCTTTTTAGCTGCTTCTGTTCTCACTCGCTGCATATATTCCACAACTGTATTTGTAGTTGCCTTTTTAAATCTTCTTTCAAAAGTCCTTCTCCCGATATTGAATTTTTCACTGAGCTCGTCGACCGTGATCCTGCTGTTGAATTTTCTTTCAATATATTCCTGTGCTTTTAAAATCTCTGCATCATCATGTTCTTTTTGCCCTTTAAACATAATGAATGGCGATTGAGTGTTGCGGTCAATATCCAACAAAAAGAATTTTGACGCAAGCACTGCAGTTTCTCTGTTGGTATATTTTTCAACGAGATATAAAAGCAGGTTCCAGTAAGATGTTGCACCGCCACTTGAATACAATCCATTCTGCACTGTTACTATCCTGTCATCTACCAAGTTCACTTCAGGGAACATATTCCTGAATTCATTAGCATACAACCAATGAGTGGAACATGTTTTTCCATTGAGCAAACCTGTTGCTGCAAGCATGAAAGCACCAATGCAAAGACTTGCCACTTCTGCGCCATTTTTATATTGATGAACAATCCAGGGAATAAAATCATTGTTTGCTTTCAATGCTTTTTTAATATCACCACTCAATGCAGGAATAATAATCAGGTCTGCATCTCTCACATCTTTCAGCAGCACATCTGCATGCACAGAAAACAATCCATCGTTCAGCTTTACTTCTTTAGTGAGCCCTGCAAGTTTTACATTGAACACAGGAGGCTTACTTGCCTGCCTGAAAAATTCATTCACTGCAGTGAACATGTAGCGTGGATCAACAATGCAAGCCGGTATGGCAGTCTCTGGAAGAAGGATGATTATATTTTTCATAATTCAAAGATAGGGGGTTTGCTTGTCGCAATCAACCCCAAAGATTGTCGTATTGCCACATCCCGAAGCGGCGCTGTTGATGCTATGTTTGCAATGAACTTAACATGGATGATATGGAAAAATATTACATCGAAGATGCTATCGAAGTCTTCGGCATACAGGTGAAAACATTCCCTGAGGGAGTCGGTGAAATGTTTGGTAAGCTGATGAATAAAATTACGGATGGGCGTGAACGTGATTATTATGGCATCAGCTACATGCAGGAAGATGGAAAGATATATTATTTCGCCGGGGCTGCAGAGAAAGAAAAGGGCGAAGCAGAAAAATACCATTGCGAAAAATATACGATTGAAAAAGGCGAATATCTGATCTCATCAATAACTGACTGGAGGCAAAAGCTGACATGCATCAACGATGTTTTCCATGAAATGATGCAGGAAAAAAATATCGACAAAACAAAACCGTGCATTGAATGGTACAAAGATGATATTGAAATGTGGTGCATGATAAAAACCATCAACCATCATATTTATATAAAATGATAACTTTCATAAACTTTTCATCAACATTAAATTAAACATTATGTCACAAGTATCGATCTATCTCAATTTTCAAGGCAACACAGAAGAGGCATTTAATTTTTACAAATCAGTTTTTAAAACAGATTTTATCGGGCCGATTATGCATTTGAAAGATGCTCCGCCCCACCCTGGCATGCCACCTTTACCAGAAAACGAAATGAACAGCGTGATGCATGTTTGCCTGCCAATATTAGGAGGCACTAAATTAATGGCGACTGATATGCTTGAATCAATGGGGCACAAATTGAAGCTTGGAAATAACATAACAATCAATCTTGAGCCAGATACAAGAGAAGAAACAGATTACCTGTTTAGCGAATTATCAAAAGACGGTTCTGACATTGCGCCAATGCGTGATGAATTCTGGGGCTATTGGGGCTGTTGTGTCGACAGGTTTGGCATCAGGTGGATGTTCAATTGCGCACAAAAATAATTTCAGCATTAGTCATATAAAAATTTCAGTTTAAAAAAATACAATGAGCCAGAAAACAACAAAAATCATTTATTGGACAACTACAGGATTGTTGGCACTATTTATTTTGCCAGGCATTTTTTTCCTGACAAGCCCTTTCGCCATTGAGGGAACAAAACATCTTGGCATACCTTATTGGTTCCATATGGAGCTTGGCATTGGAAAATTTATCGGAGGATTGATTTTAATCCTTCCGTTTTTCTCTAAACGAATAAAAGAGTGGGCTTATGTGGCACTTGGCATTGATGCTCTTTCAGCAACAATCGGACATCTTTCCGTTGATGGATTTGTATTAATGTCTTTCGAGCCATTGCTTATCTTTGCCATTCTCCTGATATCGTACATCACTTATCACAAGCTCTATGATCATAAGTGATATGAAAAAAATTTATTGCTAACTGTAAATTTTTTAACAATGACCATCCTGATCATCATCCTGATTATTATTGCGATCCCTTTTGTTGCAGCTCTTTTCATCCCAAAAGATTACTGGATTGAAAAAGAAGTGACAATCAATAAACCAAATCAACAGGTTTTTGATTATATCAAGCTCATCAAGAACCAAAGCAATTACAGCAAGTGGCAAATGATGGATCCAAATGTAGAAATGCAATATAAAGGGATCGATGGAACAACAGGCTTTTCATCTGCATGGAAAAGCAATAACAAACAGGTTGGGCAAGGAGAACAGACAATAACTAATGTGGTGGATGGCAAGCGTGTTGATGTTGGCCTTCATTTCATAAAGCCATTTGAAGGACATTCCACCGCATACATGACCACAGATGCAGTTTCAGAAAATCAGACCAAGGTAAAATGGGGATTCAACGGAAGCATGAAATATCCGTTGAATATTATGCTCGTGCTGATGAATATGAAAAAAATGATTGGAAATGACCTCCAGACCAATCTTGATAATTTAAAAACCCTCCTTGAAAAATAAATTAAAAATTATGGTTGAAGTTTTTAAAACAAATGTTCACGAGCATGCACATGCGGAAAAGCTCGTGAACTTATTATACAAACATTTTCCAGCAAGGAGAATAAATTTTGATCTTGAAGACTGTGATAAAATACTTCGCATTGATGCTCCTGTTAATTATGCTGATGAAGTGATAGAAACACTAAAAGAAAATGGCGTTTGGTGCGAGGAACTGGTGTGAATGAAATTCGAAATCGGAAATTCGGATTTCGAATCTTGACAAGACTTAACACTCATTTACAGGCAATAATTTATTGCGCTATCTATTTGACTTAAAGGTTTTTATCATTATCTTGCGGTCAAAATCCATTTCATTTTGAAACTACCACAGGTATTATCTCATTTTCTTTACCAAAACAAGGAGTTGTCGCTTCCAGGCATTGGTGTTTTCACCCTTGATTCAACATTTACTATTCCTGAAGAAGACAATAAAGAGCAGCCACAAATTCTACAAGGCGCGAGCTTTGAACAAACAAGCATTACAAAGGCTGATGAAAAATTAATTGATTTCATCCATCGATATACAGGCAAAATGAAGCCACTTGCGGAATCTGATCTGGATTCATATCTGCGCCTCGGCATTCAATTGCTTAATATTGGCAAACCATTTTATTTTGATGGCATTGGTTCTATTATCAAAAACAATGAAGGAAAATATGAATTTGTACCGGGTGAATACAGCCATGTGAGACTCATTCTGCCAAGCGAAGAAAGAGCTGATGCTGAGAAAAAGAAAAAAGTTCTTGATGAAGTAGAAAAAGATTATGCCCCCCAATCACAAAATGCCAAAAGGATTTTGCTGACATTTGGAGTTATCGGCGGCATTGCAATTATTGCCTGGGCAGGCTATCATCTTTATAAGAAAAAAACAGTGCCTGTGAATAATAGCGCTAACAGTGAAGTGGTACTAAAAGAAGATACTGAAACAGTGCAAAAACCTGATACCACAGCAATAAATACTATTGTAGATTCACTTGCTGCCAAGAAAAAAGACAGCGCTACATTGGTTTCAAAAAAACCAGATTCTTCATTGTATAAATTTGTGATATTAACTACCCCAAATAAAAACAGAGCTTTCAGAAGATATAAACAGCTTGATTCAATTTCTCATGCAGTTAAAATCATGACAAAGGATTCTTCCATTTTTAAAGTCTATTTTGTTATTCATTCTTCTCCTAAAGACACACTGCATATCAAAGACTCACTGAATAGTTTTTACGCCACCAAAACCATTATTGAGCAATAAAAGATGAACGCATCTTATTGGATAGAAAAACTTCAGCTCATCAGGCATGCAGAAGGTGGTCATTATAAGGAAACTCATCGGTCATCTATAACCGTAAATAAGAATAATCTTCCTAAGGATTTTCACGGCGACAGGGATTTTTCAACAGCCATTTATTTTTTGCTGGAAGAAAAAGAATTCTCAGCATTTCACAGGATTGCTTCAGATGAAATGTGGCATTTTTATGCCGGCGAAAGTTTAGTGATTTATGAAATTGAAACAAATGGCAAACTGATTGAACATAAACTTGGAAGCAATCCTGAAAATGGCGAATCATTTCAAATTGTTATCAAAGCAGGAAACTGGTTTGGTTCGAGAGTTGCTAACGGCAAAGGCTATGCGCTTGTTGGATGCACTGTTTCCCCTGGTTTTGATTTTGCAGATTTTGAATTGGCAGAAAGAGAAAAACTGATTAAAGAATTTCCAAATCATGAAGAATTAATAATGCAATTAACAAGATAAAGTTTCCACTAATACCTAATGCCTAAATGCTAATAGGTTTTAGCTGTTAGCGATTAGTCTCTTTTAATTTAAGCTCTTCAATAAATCACTCCATTTTTCATCACCAATTTAATTTTCTTTAGCAAAGAAATATTTTCAGACGGATCGCCTTCCACTGCAATAATATCTGCAAATAACCCTGCTTTTATTCTACCAACATTATTATTGATCTTAAACACATCTGCATTCACAGAGGTTGCTGATTTCAAAACATCTATTGTCTTCATTCCATAATCCACCATATCTTCCATTTCACGAGCATTATCCCCATGAGAAAAGACACCAACATCGCCGCCCATGCAAATAGTAACACCTGCATCTAATGCTTCTTTGAAACTCTTTCTTTTTTCTTTGATGCGTTCCGGTTCGGGGTCACTGCCTTTTTTCCATCCGTGATATTGTTCAATGGCTTCACCCGCAGCAAGTGTTGGGCATAATGCAATTCCTTTATCTTTCATCATCTTAAATATTTCAGGGGTTCCATCATCACCGTGTTCAATGGTTGAAACACCAGCCAATATCGACCTTCGCATTCCCTCTGCCGTGGAAGAATGAACAACCACTCCTCTACCACTGCTGTTAGCAACTTCCACTGCTTTTTTTAGTTCATCGATGGTGAATGTAGGTTGCGCTTCCTTATTCAATCCCCAACGATAGTCCGCATAAATTTTTATAACATCTGCACCCTTTCCAATTTGCGTGCGCACCTCTTTAATCAGCGCATCACTGCCATCGGCTTCCGCTGCACCTTTCAGCACATCTATATCTTCCCGCAATTCTTTTGGGCCATAACTTCCGGTTGTAACAATAGCTCTTGTTGCTACTATCATTCGCGGCCCCGGTATCACTCCCTTTTCAATAGCTTGTTTCAAACCTACATCATCGTAGCCCGCACCTTCTGTTCCCAAATCACGAACTGTAGTGAAACCTGCCATTAATGTTTTCTTTGCATGAACCGTTGCTCTTGCTACCCGTTCTGCTCTTGATTCTTTCAGCACCTGATCATTCCATGGGGTTTCATTATAAGGATGTAAAAACAAATGGCTATGCCCTTCAATCAATCCGGGTAATAGTGTGCAATTCTTTAATTCGATGATTGTAGCATTTTTATCTGCATTGACATTTTCTCCGACAGCAACAATTTTATTATCCTTCACAAGCACGTTCCAGCCTGCATGCATTTGTTCGCCGTCAAAAACTCTTGCAGGTTTTAAAAGATAAGTTGTCTGTGAAAATGAAAGCTGCACTTTGAATAAAAAAGCAAAGGCAAGCAGTTTGTAAATCGTTTTCATGATCAATGTTTTTTCCGCAAAGACGAAGAGAGTATGGTTTTAGTTTACAAATTCATTGAAATATTTAAATACCGTTCGATACATTTTATATCTCTGTCGCAAGTTTTATTTCTTAATGTCTAACACTTCAACATCAAAAATCAGGGTACTGTTAGGTGGAATTTTTTCTGCCCGTGCACGGATGGAATAACCAAGTGCTGATGGTATGATCAATCTTATCTTGCCGCCTTTCCTGCATTTTGTTAAGCCGATCTGCCAGCCTTTGATTAATCTGTTCAATGGAAATGTTGCAGGCTTTTCTTTTGACTCATCAAATATTTCGCCGCCTATTAATGAGCCTTTATAATTTACAGTGAGCGTGTCATTCACATTCACAAAATCACCACTTCCTTCTTTTAATATTTTATAATACACGCCATTGATACTTCCTGTTGTATCTAATTTTCCTGCCGCAACAGAATCGAATATTTGTTTTCTATCTTTTTCAGTTTGCGCTGCGCTGTCAATATTTTTATATAAGTCAATAACAGGCTTCTGATTAGTAGCCGTTCGCGTAAATTTTTCTCCATACTTCGTATTCGTATTAGCGTAGCCTCCATTCCATAAAAAGAGAGAATTATTTTCCATGCCTCCGCCAAAATCAAGCCTGTCAAGTGCTTTGCCTGTTGCATCGCAGGAGAATGTTGCCTCAGTTAATTCTCTCCAATCTCCATTCTCCGTTCTTATCCATTGGTTATTATAATTTGCTTTCCGGTATAAATTCCCATTCACGCCCCAAAAGTTTTCCAAAAAAGAATATAAATGAGTGAGATATTTAGCATCTTTCGGCGCACGAAAGCTTGCAATCAGTTTCCATTTCTGTGATTCAGGAATAAAAAAATATCCTGTATAAATGGTAGTATTTGTTGCACTGTCTGGCAAAGCTGTCACATAAAATTTATATGTTTCTCCCGCTTTCCAATTGTACACAAAATGACTATGCCCTCCCGTCCCTTCATTGCCAAATCCTTCTGCAATCACATTTTCTCCTTTTCCAAAAAGCTTTACTTTGTTTTCATCATTCACTTTATTTCTGTCAACAGCTTCATTGCCCGCATCCCATACGGAGAAAATAATCCTTCTTTCAGTGGCGCTATTCACCTGCATGCCAAAATATCCTCTTGCAAAACCACAAGCCATGAAATAAGAATACAAATTATCAGCATCTTTTGGAACGGTGAGTTCATTATAAAAACCAACAACATTTGTTGTATCTGGCAATGGATACATCAAATGAACAGAAGCTGCATTTCGCCTCTCTTTTTTATTATAATGAATTTCTTTAGCAGCATTTCCGCTCAATTCGAGCGATTCGATATCAGCAATTGTTTTGCCGGTTTTCTTTGTGCAGAATATTTCTACATCATAAAAACCAGGGGCAGCAATATTCACAGAACCGACATTCACTTTTTTGAACCTATCTGCTTGCGGCACATTGACAATAAAGACTTTGTCTGCAAGTTTTACCCTGATCATATTTCCTGCAGTCTGATTTTTAATTAACAAACTGAGGTTTAACGAACCAGCGTTTCTCAAATAGAAGTAATAATGAATTTGCTGATTTTTATTTTCCCAATTGTGCAGACCATATTTTACACTAAACAAATTGCTCTCATCATCCTCATTGCTTTTTTCTAACGGTATCGCATAACCGGTGAATGCAGGAATGGAATAAACGTTTTGTGCAGAAAGATTATTTGCAAAAGAAATCAGTAAACCAAGAAGAATAAATCTCATGCGCCCATTTTAAGAACGCCAAACTTACTGAAAAGAATTTTCCGGCAGCGCAGTATAAATACTTATTATTATTAGTTACAACTTGTTCGCGTGTAACCAAGAAAATACAAGGCTGCTTGCATTCTTTGCGCTACACTTTGTTCGCTTTGTGATAAATTTATTTTAACCGCAAAGAATAATACTTATTGACCATAATACTTTTTTGCTAACATATAGTAAGGCTCGAACATATGATGTTGAAAAATATTATTTGTTTCATTCGGAAATTTCTGAAAATATTCAGCATCCGGCATCAGCACAATCGGAACTCCCGCTCGCTGATAGTTATTGCCTTTCACATAAACCGGCTCTTTCAACTGCGGCAAGCTTTTCTTCACCATTTTATATACAAAATGGCCTAACAGTTTTTCAAAATTTTCCTGTGCTCTTCTTGTAGTGCGGCTTGTTTTATTGTACTTGCTTCTTAAAAACAAGCGCACTAAAAATTTCTGCTTTTTGATGATGTCATCAATATGAACAAACGGGTTTACTTCATTGAAATCTGTAACTCGCTGAATGGAGAACAACATTTCAGGCACCCAATCAACAGCATTCACCACCGTGAATGCCCATCCATTTCTGGTGATGAAATCAAAGTCATACGCATAATACAGATTGCCTACTTTAGGTGAAGCACTGCAATACGTCTTGAACACAATATCGCCCGGCAATTCATTTTTTTGTTGCATATAAAAAAGATAGCTGCGCGTTAATGTGGCAAGCGCACCTCCCTGACTATGTCCTGCTATAATAAATTCTCTGATCCCTTTCTGATAAGCAATTTTTATTTGCTGAAGCATGGTAGGCGCCATGCAACCAAGCGCAATTGTCCAACCTACATGCACCTGCGCTCTTTCGCTTGCCGCAAGCTGATAATCAAAAGTTGTGCTGTCATTCAACTGCAGCGAACCTTTCGCAGGAATCATGGCTCCATAAAAATTAGCGAGCCAGCTTTCCATTTCACCAACCGTTCCGCGAATCGCAATCACGGCAAGCTTGTCATCTTTCCTATACCACATGTTCCAGATATTTTTTAACCCGACAACGGGAGAGCGGAATACATTGTAATAATTTTCAGGAGCAGGGATTTTAGGATTAACAATTGCCGAATCAAAACGCTGGAACGACAGGCTGAGGACATCCATGTACTCCTTGCCGTTAAAACCCTGCTGAAGCGATTGCGCATGGTTAAAATAAGCAATCATACAAATGCTTATCGTTGCTATTATTTTTTTCATCATGATGTTGTTTGGAAAAAATTGCCAGAAGATGATCAGGAATAAGGCAAGATGAAGTTGAAGGTATATAAAAAGAAAAAAGCACCAAGTTTGTCAATGCATTTGTCTGATTGCTCATTCATCTGCACTCTTACTAACCCGATGCTTTTGAACCGAAACTTGACCTTCGTGTTACTGATTGTCTCATCTCAATTGCAAAATGAAGATACATTATTGAAACTCCCATTTCCAAATTTTTTGTGTTGTTGTTTTGCACCCGTTATGCACTTAGTTATGCACATACATTTCTTAAGTTATTTTATTCTTTACCACCCGAAATCCCTGATTACTGAAGGACGCATGTATATTCACTCTTCCAATATCGAATGAATTAAAAAAATGACATGCTCTTTTGCTGCACCACCATGAACCACCTCGCGCATGCGCAATTGTTTTGCTCTCCGATGCATTTATTTTTCCTGTGCAAAATTCAAACACATTTCCATACACATCATATAACCCCCATGGATTTGGCGCAAAACTTCCTACAGGCGATGTATACATATATCCATCGGAGCTATCTGCAGTTAAATGATCAGCACCATGCCAGATGTTCGCGTACTTGTTGATATTGTCATCATCCTCTCCAAAAAAATAATCTGTGCGCGAACCTGCTCTACATGCGATCTCCCACTCTTCCAAACTTGGCAATCTTACAGCAGCCCAGTTGCAATATGCCAATATATCATTGTAGCTAATGCATGTGACCGGATGATCCATTTTTTGCTCGATGCTGCCTCTGCTTATTCCGTTTGGAAATTTCCAGTAAGCCGTAGAATCGCTCATCCATTCAAACTCTCTTAAGCCAGGGCGAAAGACCATAGCATCATGTCTTTTTTCTGCATCTGTGATATAAGAAGTAGCCGACACAAATTCTGCAAATTGTTTATTGGTAGTCTCGCAGGCAGCAATCCAAAAACTGTCTACTTGCACTTTTCTGATCGGGTTGCTGAGATAATCTTTTTTGCCGACAATATATTTCCCTTTGGGAACCAAAATAAATGCGTGCTTATCCTGTGCCCATCCATAAGCAGCAGTCAGATGAAGAATAAAAAAGATAATGATTATTTTATTTAGAAAGCCCATTGTAAAAATCTTCTGCTTTTTTAATAATCAATGCTTCATTAAGTAAGGTATAATCTACATAAGATTTAAAAGGTGTTTCTTTTGCATCATATAGTCGCTTGTGTAGATCAGAATTTAAAAAAGCCGGATATTTATTGCGGTCCATCAATAACATCAATACCGTCAGAATATCATGATCCTTTTTATCAGCATCATACGCTTCGATAAGAACCGGTATTAATTGCTTTGCATTCACATATTCGATCACTCGTTTATAATTCATTCCAACTTTCTTTGTTTTTGCAATAGAATATCTCATCCATTCAATCACCGAATCACTGTTAGCCATGAAAAAATCATCCTGTCTTTTGCTAAAATGAAATCCCTCGAACACAATAGGCAATTCTGCAAAAATCTTTTTTTGAGCATCAGGCACAAGTGGCATAAAACTGCAATTCTGCGCGTATGCCTCGGGGTTAATCATGTTGTAAGTGAAACGCTCTCTCAAGCTAAGCGACTGATATTTTTTCTCATCCAATGCACTCCTGAAATCATCTTTGTGCAAACTATCTTTAATTAATTTCTCCACCCTATTCAATCCATATTCAGGAATAGTTATTTCTTCTCTTGAAAATTGGTACTTGCTATTTTCTTCATGCGCGTTTTTTGTACGTCCATTTTTTTGAGCAAGCAAAAAATTAATATTGAAAAGAAACAGGGCGAAGAGTAGATTTTTTTTCATGGCATTAATGGTGTTGAATGATATGGAAGATACCGATCTGTTTGCAAAACATGTGTTAAACAAACCAGCTCCCCTCATTTAGAAATAAAATCAGTCGCTCTTTGAATAATCAATGCTTCGTTTGCTGAATTATAATTGATGTAAGCCCAATAATTAGAATCGTCGAAATATAATTTCCTGAATGATTGTGAGCTCATAAAATCTGCATATTCATTTTTCTGCATGAGCAGCATCAACACAGTTAAAATATCGTGATCTTTTCTATCTTTTTTATAGGTATTAATTAAAAGAGGAATCATTTCCTTGGCGTTCACCGACACAATGATGTATTTATAATTTAAACCAACTCTGTTTGTTCTTAAGATGGATGCTTTGATCCATTCAATGACTGAATCCTTATTATCAAGAAAAAAACTGTCTTGTTTTTCGCTCCAATTGTATTCGCCAAATGCATCAGGCAAATGGGCAAATATCTTTTTCTGCTCGTTTGTAATATTCGGCGCCCCATCACAATTCTGACTGAAAGACTCGGGATGAATCATGTTGTAAGTAAATTTCTCTCTCAGGCTAAGAGCCAGATATTTTTTTTCATCAAGAGATTCATTGTCTTCATCATCTCTTTTAATATGGCTAATCAGTGATTTGATTTTTTGAAGCCCGTAAGGTGGTGTGGTTATTTTTTCTCTATATGCACGATATGCCTCATTCCTTTCCTCCGCATTTTTGCTTTCTTTATTTGCCTGTGCAATTAACAATTTAACCGATAAGAAAAGAATAGCAGTCAGGAAAATATTTTTCATACAAATAATTTGCAGGGAAATATGCGCTCCCTTTTTTTAAGATATCCGATAACTAAACTACAAAAAATAAAATGCTGAAATACGTTTAAGCATTTGACCGGATTCTGCAGCTAAGGAACAGCTCCTTGACAATTCTAGCTTTTAATGTCCCATAATGCCGACCTGCCATTTCTCCATACCAAACCCGCTTTCCCTTCGTTATTTATCTATATCAAGTGCGTCACAAGTGCGTTAATTGACGCAGATGCAATGCACTTGGTACGGCTGGTAACCCGAATTGTGGCACAACAAACTGCTACTTACCTGAAAGGCAAAATTGATATGTCACTTTTATCAGAGTGCAGGCACTTATACTGCGAGTTCCTTGCCTTTGCTGGTAAAACAATCTTCCGCTACCAAAAAACAATACCAGCCAACATCTGAAATCAGCATTTCCAAACCTTAAACTCCTTAACTTTGCGCCGCTATGACACAAGAAAAATTAAATGATATGAGGAGCCGTAAAT
Source organism: Puia sp. (assembly GCA_035295505.1). Classification (GTDB taxonomy): domain Bacteria; phylum Bacteroidota; class Bacteroidia; order Chitinophagales; family Chitinophagaceae; genus Puia. Next base: position 35,495 of record DATGIX010000027.1, read on the forward strand.
CGGCGCTGAGGAGGTTTCTTTGACGTCGAGAACCGCCAGCATAAAATAGATGAAGACAAACAACTGTCACTTTCTCCCGGCTTTTGGAACGACAACAAGCGTGCTACAGAAATCCTGAAGAACATCAAGCTGAATGAATATTGGGTGAAATTATATACGCAGTCGGATATGGCTGTTGAAGATTTTGCTGTGCTTTTTGATTTCTGGAAAGGTGGCGATGCTACTGAAGAGGAAACAAAAGAAGCCTACGAAAAAGCGTTGCAGCATTTAGACGAAGCTGAATTCAAGAGCACATTGAATCAGCCGGAAGATGAATTGCCCGCTGTGTTGCAAATCAACAGTGGCGCAGGTGGAACGGAAAGCCAGGATTGGGCAGAAATGCTTGCAAGAATGTATCGAATGTATGGACAAAAGCACGACATGAGCGTTACTGAACTTGACTGGCAAGATGGTGATGGCGCGGGAATCAAAACATGTACGCTTCAATTTGACGGCCCATTTGCTTATGGTTTTTTGAAAGCTGAAAGCGGCGTTCACCGTTTGGTGCGCATCTCTCCTTTCGACAGCAATGCAAGAAGGCACACTTCTTTCGCCAGCGTATATGTATACCCGTTAATTGATGACACGATTGAAATTGAAGTGAGCCCGGCCGATGTGGAATGGGCTTTTTTCCGGAGCGGCGGCGCCGGTGGGCAAAACGTGAACAAGGTGGAAACCGCTGTGCGCCTGACTCACAAGCCAAGTGGTATAATTGTAGAATGTCAACAAGCGAGAACACAAGGTGAGAACAGAGAAAAAGCCATGGCAATGCTGAAGAGCAGATTGTATGAAGAAGAAATGCGCAAGCGTGATGCTATTAAGAACGCCAACAATGCCAGCAAGAAAAAAATTGAGTGGGGCTCACAAATACGCAGCTATGTTTTCCATCCTTATAAAATGATCAAAGACCACCGCACGGATTTTGAAGTCGGTAACGTGCAGCCGGTGATGGATGGCGAGCTTGATGGTTTCATCAAAGCATATTTGATGAACGAGAAAGAGATGAGCAGTTGAGAATTATTAATTAGTAAATATTAATTAATAATTTGTTTAAAACAGATTTCAACACTAAAAACAAATTATATGAGCCTCGGAACATTCTCCTATCCACTGCCTGTAAACGAGCCTGTTTTAAATTATACTCCGGGAAGCGCCGAAAAGAAAAGATTAAAAGAAGTGCTTGCAGAATTGAAAAAGCAGGAAGCGGATATTCCTATGTTCATCGGAAATAAAGAAGTGCGCACAGGAAAAAAGATTGCACTGCACCCGCCGCATGAAATTGCGCATACGCTCGGGCATTACCATGAAGGAAATGAAAAACATATTCATCAGGCCATTGAAGCAGCTTTGAATGCAAAAGAAAGCTGGGCGAGCCTGAGCTGGGAGAACCGTGCTAATATTTTTTTGAAAGCGGCAGATTTGATTGCTACGAAATATCGCCCATATATGAATGGGACAACGATGCTTGGGCAAAGCAAGAATGCTTATCAGGCAGAAATTGATTCAGCATGTGAGATTATAGATTTCCTTCGGTTCAATGTTCATTTTTTAAGTGAGATATATAAACAGCAGCCAATCAGTTCTACAGGTATCCATAACCGTTTGGAATATCGCCCGCTGGAGGGATTTGTGCTGGCCATCACTCCTTTCAACTTTACAGCCATCGGCGGAAATCTTCCTACATCCGCTGCAATGTGCGGGAATACCGTTGTCTGGAAACCATCTCACGCACAGGTTTTCAGCGCACAGATGATCATGAGAATTTTGAAAGAAGCAGGTTTGCCTGACGGTGTGATCAATCTCATTTATGTTGACGGGCCAACGCTTGGGAAAGTTTGTTTTAACCACAGAGATTTTGCCGGTGTGCATTTCACAGGATCAACAGGCGTGTTCAATAAAATGTGGGAAACAATTGGAAAGAACATGGCTAACTATAAATCATATCCCCGCATTGTTGGCGAAACAGGAGGAAAGGATTTTGTTGTGGCGCACAAAAGCGCTAACCCTGATGTTGTTGCTACTGCACTATTGCGTGGCGCATTTGAATATCAGGGACAGAAATGTTCTGCTGCTTCACGGGCATACATACCTTCAAATATTGCAGAGGAAGTGAAAAAGAAATTGATTGCCGGAGTGAAAAGTTTTAAGATGGGCAGCGTGGAAGATTTCTCTAATTTTATTAATGCTGTGATTGATGAAAGAAGTTTTGATAAGATAAAAGCGTATATCGACAACGCGAAAAAAGATAAGAAAGCAGAGATTTGGGTGGGCGGAAAATGCGATAAGAAAGAAGGATATTTTATTCAGCCGACGGTAATAGAAGCGAAAGACCCGAAGTATATTACTATGTGCGAAGAAATTTTCGGGCCTGTATTAACTGTTTATGTTTATCCTGCGAACAGTTTTGAAAAAACATTGGAGCTAGTTGATTCAACTTCGCCTTATGCATTAACAGGTTCCATTATTTCTCAGGATAGACAAGCTGTGGAACTTGCTACCAATAAGCTTCGTAATGCAGCAGGCAATTTTTACATCAATGATAAACCAACAGGTGCAGTGGTTGGGCAACAACCTTTTGGTGGCGCAAGAGCAAGCGGAACGAATGACAAAGCGGGCTCTATATTAAATCTCTATCGTTGGCTGAGCGCAAGAACAATTAAAGAAACATTTAACCCTCCAACAGATTACGCATATCCATTCATGTTAGAAAAATAAATTATGCAACCGCTTGTGTAATAATACTTTCCAGTTATTTGTTTCTTTGGAATTAACGATTACATTTGTGCCATTATTCAACCTTAAACTTTTAATGACTTATGAAGCATCTATTCCTTCTAGTTGCAGCAGCAACTATTACCACAATCGCAACAGCACAGGTACAGTTTGGCGCTAAAGCCGGTCTTAATTTGGCAAATGCAAGAGTATCACCAACTCAAAGTGGAGAATCTTACAGTTTCAAACCTGATTTCCATGTTGGTTTTTTAGCTTCAGCTCCGATAGCAGAAAACCTGTTTTTCCAGCCAGAAGTAACATACTCAGGCGAAGGCACCAGTGCAAAATTTACTGACGGCACAGAGAGCCAATCAGCTAAAATCAACCTGGGTTTTATTAATGTTCCGCTTTTGGTTCAATATCGTACCTCTTCAGGTTTTTTTGCAGAATTAGGCCCACAGGCTGGAATTCTATTGAGCGCAAAAGAAAAAGTAAGCTCAAATGGAACTACTGTATCAGTAAGTATCAAAGATCAGGTAAAGAGCTTTAACCTTTCTGGTGTTTTAGGGATTGGCTACCTCAGCTCAATGAATCTTGGTGTTGATGCAAGATTCAGCTATGGGTTTCTCAATCTTTCTAAAAATAGCGATTCTAATAATGGTGGTGGCAGCATAAAAACAGAAACAATCCAGATAGGAGTGTTTTATCTTTTTGGTGAAGGTTCAAAGAAATAATATTTAGATTATAAATAAGTTTCAAAGCCGCCGAATGGCGGCTTTTTTATTGCATCATAATTATTACTATTTTATTATTTACAACTTTGACTTTACTTTTATAAAAATATTTTTTTGAAGACGATTTTAAACGAACAACAATTAGCGATCACCATTCAGCGGCTGAGCAATCAGTTGCTGGAAAATCATTTGGCACTAAACGATACGATACTAATTGGGTTACAACCAAGAGGTATTTATTTTTCAGACAGAATAGTTAAAGAAATCAGCAAGCAAGTGCCATCTGCAAATATTCACTACGGAAAATTGGACATTACTTTCTATCGTGATGATGTTCGCCAGGGCTTGCATACAATGAACAAAACAGACATCCCTTTTTCGATAGAAAATAAAAATGTGGTGCTGATTGACGATGTTCTTTATACAGGAAGAACCATTCGTGCCGCATTAGATGCATTGCTTGATTTCGGGAGGCCATCCAAGGTTGAGCTATGTGTTTTGGTAGATAGAAGATTTAGCCGTCAACTTCCTATTCAGCCTGATTATGTCGGTAAAGCCATCGATTCTATTATATCTCAAAAAGTAAAAGTGTTCTGGAAAGAAAAAGACGGGCAGGAAGAGGTAATGCTTATTGAGTAAAACAAAATTTTCGATTTGTCTTTGATACATTAATTTCGCACTTTAATGCAACTAAGCACTAAACATCTTCTGGGCATTAAAAGCCTCACGACTTCAGACATTCAGCTTATTTTAGATACCTCCACTCAGTTCAAAGAAGTTTTACAGCGACCTATTAAGAAAGTCCCGACATTGAGAGATGTGACAATTGTAAATCTTTTTTACGAAAACTCCACACGCACAAGAATTTCATTTGAGCTTGCTGAAAAAAGATTATCTGCCGACACGATTAATTTCACTGCATCCGGCTCATCAGTTTCAAAAGGTGAATCATTATTGGATACCGTGAATAATATTCTGTCAATGAAAGTGGATATGGTGGTGATGCGCCACAGCGCAAGCGGTGCGCCACATTTTTTGGCACAACATATTCCAGCCTCAATAGTGAATGCAGGCGATGGCATTAATGAGCATCCGACACAAGCATTATTAGATGCGTTTTCTATTCGCGAAAAATTGGGTTCATTGAGCGGAAAGAAAATCGCCATCATTGGCGACATCATGCACTCGAGAGTTGCATTAAGCAATATTTATTTATTGAAAAAGATGGGCGCTGAAGTGATGGTTGCAGGCCCACCGACTTTAATACCTGTTCATATCAAAGAAGCATTTGATGTGCAGGTTGAATATAATTTAAAGAAAGCGCTTGAATGGTGCGATGTTGCGAATGTACTGCGCATTCAACTCGAAAGACAAAATCAGGTTTTGTTTTCTTCGTTGAGAGAATATAGCCTTGCTTATGGAGTGAATAAAAATTTATTAGACAGCCTGAATAAAGAAATTGTCATTATGCACCCTGGACCAATCAACCGCGGTGTGGAATTGAGCAGTGATGCAGCAGACAGCAAACAGTCCATCATTTTGCAACAAGTTGAGAATGGAGTAGCAGTGAGAATGGCGGTGCTGTATTTGTTAGCTGGAGGGAAAGCAAGTGAGAATTAATTAGCAAATGTGAAAATGTGCAGATGTGCGAATTGAAGAAAATAAAAAATTATCATCAATTCGCGGAGGAAACTAAAGCCCAATAGAATTAATACAGTTGAAGAGTGCGACGCAAGGATGTTCAATAGAGGGCAAATGTTGATTTCACAAAAAAAATCAAAAAAGCAACAAGATAGAATTTGTGAGAACTGGAAACTGCAGACTGAATACTGAAAACTATTAACATGCGTATCGGTTTATTTCCCGGAACATTTGACCCCATCACCATCGGGCATCTTGATATCATTCATCGCTCACAGCGCTTGTTTGATAAACTGTATATTGGCATCGGGCGCAATTCGAGCAAGACTTCCATGTTCTCAGAAGAGCAGCGCCTTGATTGGATTAAAGAAATTTATAAAGACAATCCGAAAATTGAAGCAGTGGTTTACGATGGATTAACAGTTGAATGCTGCAAACAAATCGGGGCGAATTTTATTTTGCGCGGCATCCGATACGTGAACGATTTTGAATATGAAAAAGCGATTGCTGATATGAACCGCAGCCTTAATAATAACATCGAAACCATTTTTTTGACTTGCCTTCCTCAATACACTTCTGTAGCATCAACACTTGTCCGCGATGTGCTTCGCAATGGCGGGGATGCAGAGCAATTTCTTCCCGAGATTGTTGTGCGTTCGCTGAAAAATAAAAAATAAATCATGTCTATCTGGTTCAATAAATCATTATCGATTGATGAAATAAAACCCATTAGCAAAGGAACTATGGGCGAGCATATCGGAATTGAGCTAACAGAAATCGGCGAGAACTATATTAAAGGAAGAATGCCGGTTGACTATCGAACTCAGCAACCTTATGGATTGCTTCACGGCGGTGCATCTGCAGCGCTTGCAGAAACGCTTGGTAGCATTGCGTCAGCTTATGTAATCGACCATTCTAAATTTGTTTGCGTAGGATTAGAGATTAATGCGAACCATATTCGCGGAGCAAAACAGGGATTTGTGTATGGCACTGCTACCCCACTCCATATCGGCAATTCGACGCATGTGTGGGAAATAAAAATTCATGATGAGCAGGAAAAATTAGTTTGCGCCAGCAGATTGACGGTTGCAATTCTGAAAAAGAAAGAAGAAGTTCAATAAAAAGCAATTACATCTTTGATAGAAGGAAATGTATTCTTTATTTGTTCGCTCACATCTTTTTTCTTCACCCATTTCACTTCATGAATATCTTCAATAGTTTGCGGGATTAATTTTTGAGAACCTTCGACATGCATTTCATACCAGTAGCTTTCTTTCAAAATATGCTTTCCATCCTGATTGTAAGTGTGATAAGTCGTAACGATTGGTTTCTTCAATGAAATATTTTTCAATCCTGTTTCTTCTTCTACTTCCCGGACAGCACATTGTTCAAGGGTTTCGCCATCATCTAATTTCCCCTTCGGCAAATCCCATTTGCCACGGCGAAAAATAAAAAGCATTTCTTTTTTTTCATTAAACACCAAACCACCGGCAGCTTTTATGATCTCAAATTTTTTCCAGAAAGCTTTTTTCAATTGATTGAAATCTCTATGCAAAAAAACGCCTGCGTGTACTTTCTCCAATCGCATTTCATGAATCATAGAATTCACTGCAGGGGAAGAAAAATCATCAATAAAAACTGCGTCATCATGATGAGCATATTCATTGATTTCTTTATTAAGCTCATCGCACAAAAACAAAGGCTTGTCCTTGAAGTAGATTTTGAGAACCATAATAAGATACAAGTTACAAGGTTAAAGGCACAAGAAACAAGAATCAATGCACAAGCTGAAATTCCGAGCTACCCTTTTATCTTGAAACTTCCTTCTTGTCTCTTGTATTTTCTCTCTTGTGCCTGGCACCTTGATTCTTGTTCCTTGTTTCTTGTATTTCTCCTTGTCCCTTGCATCTTGTGCCTTGATTCTTTTCCCTAAATTCGCAACATGACGAACGAAAAAGCAGTTGCAGAAAAATTGTTGCAGATTAATGCCATCAAGCTAAGCCCGAATAATCCTTTCACTTGGGCATCCGGTTGGAAGAGCCCGATATATTGCGATAACAGAAAAGCACTTTCATTTCCTTTTATCCGCGATTTTATTAAATCAGAAATGTGCAATGTTGTTTTCGAAAAATTTCCCGAAGCAGAACTGCTAGCGGGCGTTGCTACTGCCGGCATTGCGTGGGGAGCTATGGCTGCGGACCAGCTAAAATTGCCATATATATATGTAAGACCAAAGCCAAAGGAGCACGGCTTAGGAAATCAAATTGAAGGTTTTTATGAACAGAAACAGAAAGTGGTTGTTATTGAAGATTTAATATCGACCGGGAAAAGCAGTTTACAGGTTGTTGATGTTTTGAAGAATGCTAATCTTGAAGTGATCGGAATGGTCTCTATTTTTAATTATGGTTTTGATGTGGCAAAAAAAGCATTTGAAGAGTCGAAAGTTCCATACCAGTCATTGACAAATTACCCAACATTGATTAGCTTAGGGATTGAAAAGAAAATAGTCTCAGCAGAACAGGAAGCCATTTTGTTAAACTGGCAAACCGACCCTGCAAATTGGAAAGGAGTTTTGTAAATTTGAAATCATAAATTCAGCATCATGAAAAAAATTCAGCTTTTGCTTGCATTCTTAATAGGAATATCAACCGTATCATTTTCGCAAGTAGTGAAAAAAGGCGGCACTGAAACGGCAACTATCAAAACGCCGACCGTGCAATGCGAAGAATGCAAAAAAAGAATTGAAAATTATGTGAGCCGCGAAGATGGTGTGCTGAAAGTTGTGGTTGATTATAAAAGAAAAATCACTAAAGTTACTTATGTAACCGACCGCATCAATTATGAAGGCGTGAAAACTGCCATTGCAAATGCTGGTTATGATGCAGATGATGTTACTGCCAATACAGATTCGTACAACAAGCTCCCAACCTGCTGTAAAAAACCTGCCGACGGTGGTGGCAAGGAAAAAAAGGAGTAATTTTCTTCAGCTTAAAACATTTTTCATTCATTGAGCCAAATCTAAAGCTCATCTTTAGATTTATCAAAACGCTTGTTGCCTTTCATTCACTTTTATTAAGAACTTATAAACAAAGATAATTTTATCAATTATTAACTAATTGACAGATAAAGTTTTGCGATTTATTATTTATATTATAAAATATAATATCTATTACTTTTTATATTTTCTTTATATTTTTTATTTAAGTTGCGCATGATTTAATAAATATTATTTTTTTTAATTTATTAAAATTTTGAATTAATGAAAAATGCAACACTAAAAACTGCTGCTCCGTTTGTAATCCTGTTAATCATTGCAGCTCTTTCAGTTTTTATTCCTACTCTCCAAAACTTTGATGATGGGAAATACAATGGTGCTGATGTAGCCTGGATGATTGTGGCGACAGCTCTGGTGTTCATCATGACTCCCGGTCTTGCGTTTTTTTATGGCGGCATGGTACACCGCAAAAACGTTATCTCCACTATGATGAAAAGCCTGATAGCCGCAGGTGTGGTAAGTGTGCTTTGGGTGATTGTTGGTTATAGCCTTTGCTTCGGCGAAAGCTTTCATGGCGTTATCGGAAACCCATTGACACATTTGTTCTTCAAAGGAGTTAATTCAGGCAAACCCTGGGTCGGCGCACCTACTATACCTTTAACATTATTTGCATTTTTTCAGTTAATGTTTGCCATCATCACACCGGGCTTGGTTGTCGGTGCTGTTGCTGAAAGAATCCGCTTCACTTCTTTCTTATTATTCGTTGCTTTATTCAGCTTATTTGTGTATGCACCGCTTGCTCACTGGAGCTGGCACCCTGATGGCTTCTTAGCTAAAATGGGCGCACTTGATTTTGCCGGCGGAACGGTGGTTCATATTTCTGCTGGTTGCGCTGCGCTTGCAGGTGCCATTGTTCTAAAACGCAGAAGAGTTCATATTGAGCAAAGAGAAATACCACCTGCGAACGTTCCATATGTGTTAATCGGCACAGGGTTATTATGGTTTGGCTGGTTTGGTTTCAATGCAGGTTCTGCAGGTGGTGCAAACAGCCTTTCCGTATCTGCATTTGCTACTACAAATACTGCTGCTGCTGCTGCCGGTCTTTCATGGATGTTTTTTGACGTAATGAAAGGGAAAAAGCCTTCGGTAATGGGATTCTGTATCGGTGCTGTTGTTGGTCTCGTTGCCATTACTCCTGCTGCCGGTTTTGTAGCAATACCTCAAAGTATATTCATAGGCGTTGTTGCAGCCATCATTTCAAATGTGGCTGTTCATATCAAATCAAAATCAAGCCTTGATGATGCATTGGATGTATTCCCTTGTCACGGAATTGGTGGAATGGTCGGCATGCTGATGACCGGTATTTTCGCAACAAAAGCAGTGAACGCCGCAGGTAATGACGGATGGTTCTACGGAAACTTTTCTTTCTTCTTCACTCAGGTAAAAGCGTTGGGAATTGTGGTTGCGTATAGCTTCGGTGTGTCATACGGAATCCTGAAATTAATCAATGCAATTCTGCCTTTGCGTGTTTCTTCAAAAGACGAAGAAGAAGGATTGGATGCGAGCCAGCATGCAGAAAAATATATGCAAGGCACATTGCTCGTTTCAACTCCTGCCGGATTGAAAGAAGAATTGGTATCTGAATAAAATAATTCTAAGATAGTGTTGGCTTTTTGGTTTTAAAAAAGTCGGGCAAATTAATGAGGGGGCATTTCAATGCTTCCTTTTGCCATTTGTGAATGATTGCTTGCGAAACATTTTTTCTGAAAACTATATTGCTTTTCAGCTAAGCTTCATTACAAAACAACCAGATTGTGCTGAGATTAAATAATCAGTTAGTTAATCTTTTTTTAAGGAAAAAGCCTGAGATAAAAACTCAGTACCTGCTGAGCATATCTGCCATCTGCATTGTTTCCGGAATCTGTTTTTTGCTCTCTTCTTATATCGGTGCTGAAGTTGTTGCATTCATTTTATTGGTAGCGCTTTCTGTCATCGCAATGTTCTTTGAGATAATGCCAGTGCTCCTTGCTGCAACATTGAGCGCTTTGATTTGGGACTATTTTTTTCTGATACCGAGATTCAATTTTCGCGTTGGCAATACGGAAGACAAAATAATGCTCTCGATGTATTTTATCATTGCTATTATCAACGGCGCACTCACTTTTAAGATTCGTGAAATAGAAAAAATTGCCAGGGAGAAAGAAGAAAAAGAACAAGCGCTGAAATTGTATAATGATTTGCTCAACTCACTTTCTCACGAATTGAGAACGCCGATAGCAACCATTGTTGGCTCAACTGATAATCTGTTGGCAAATAATTCTGCGATAACAGAAAACAATAAGAAAGATTTGCTTTCAGAAATCTCAAAAGCTTCACTCAGATTAAATCAACAAGTAGAAAATCTTCTTAATACATCGAGACTTGAATCAGGGTTTATTCAGGCAAAAAAAGAATGGTGCGATATCAATGAAATCATTTCATCCGCAGTGCTGAGGCTTGGAGAAGAACTGAAAAATTTTGACACTAAAATTCATTACAAAGAAATATTGCCTTTATTCAAAATTGATTACATATTAATCGAACAGGTGATTTACAACCTGATGCAAAACGCCACCAAATATGCGCCTGTAGAATCCTGCATCGAAATCAGCGCATATGATGTGGAAGCAGGATTGCAAATCATTGTCGAAGATGATGGCAAAGGCTTTCCTGAAAATGAAACAGAAAAAGTTTTTGAAAAATTCTATCGGCTGAAAAATTCACTTGTTGGCGGAACAGGATTAGGATTATCTATCGCAAAAGGTTTTGTGGAAGCGCATCAGGGAAAAATTTATTTGCAAAATAAAATTCCGCATGGAGCAAAATTCACCATTAATATTCCGGCAGACAAATATTATAATCCATGAATGACATTCTAGTAATAGACGACGAGTCGCAAATCAGAAAGCTTTTAGAAATTACTTTGGAATCTAATGGATACAAAGTAATTCAAACAAATAATTCTAATCAGGGATTGTTTGCAGCAGCCAATCATCAGCCTGATTTGGTAATACTTGATTTGGGATTACCGGATGAAAGCGGTCATGCAACTTTAAAAAAATTAAGAGAATGGTATAACAAACCAGTATTAATCCTGTCTGCTCAAAGCAGTGAAAAAGATATCGTTCAATCATTGGATAATGGCGCCAATGATTACCTCGTGAAGCCATTCCGCACCAACGAATTGTTAGCAAGAATAAGAACAGCATTAAGAAATAATCATGCAGAAGAAAATAATCCGATAATAAAATTCGGGGTGTTTGAAATTGATTTATCTGGTCGCACAGTTAAAATAAATAATGAACTTATTAAGCTTACAGTTACTCAATATTCATTACTCGCACTCTTCGCAAAGAATGAAGGAAAAGTTTTGACTTACGAATATTTGCTCAAAGAAATCTGGGGCGAAGAATATATTGGTCAATTGCAATACCTGCGCGTGTTTGTTGCACAGCTCAGAAAAAAAATCGAAGCGGAAACAAAGAGCGCGCCGTCAATTGTCACCGAATCGAGTATTGGTTATCGTTTTGTAATTGGGAAATTGTAATCGCTCTTCAGCTTCAAAACAAAAATGGCTTTCCTAAATGTAAGAAAGCCATCATTTTTTCCTGAGTGACCCCGCAAGGATTCAAACCTTGAACCTTCTGATCCGTAGTCAGATACTCTATTCAGTTGAGCTACGGGGCCATTTGGGGCTGCAAATATAGGTGAAAATACAGAATGAGAAAAATGAAGATGAACAATCATGAAACATAATCCTTAAAAAATTCAAAGAAGAATTTTTTAATCGCCAGCCATTCACCAACTTCGACAAAATTTTTCTTTAGTCATTTCTAAATTAGCTAAATCATGTTTGCAAGAGCCTTGATTTCATTTTCCGCTTGTATTGCAATTGTAATGAACTCATTTCAGGCTAATGCCAAAACAATTGTCATCGGCACAGGAAGCGGAACTGTTTCTAAAAACTCTATGGATGGTCTTGATTCAGGCGATGTTCTGGCCATTCTTCCTGGCACCTATTCAGGAGGCGATTTTTCCAATCTTAAAAATATTTCCATCATTAACAACAGCGGGCTTGTTGTTTTCACAGGAACAGTTTCATTAGGCTCTCTACGGAACACCATCATTTCCGGCACTGGCGCCAAAAATATTTTTTACGGCATACAATTCAATTCCTTAAAAGCAAGAGCTTTTACCACAAGCGGGAATTTTTATGGCCTCAGGATTTATAATTGTGAATTCATCAACGTGAGCGAATATATTCTGGACGCATCTGACAACGATGCAAAATATAATGGCGATACATTATCCATCAAGCTCTATAAAACAACATTAGCAAATTTGAAGATGGTAAAATGCGGTGTTCTGTTACAAGGTTTTTATGGAACGCCCGATAAGCTCACCGATATTATTGACAGCATTGCTATTTTCAATATCAAGATTGATACAACTGTAGCTAATGGACAAGCCGTGGCTGCAGGTGCTATTTACAGAATGGATTTTCACGACTGGAAAGTGAACAACTTTGCGCTCAATCCGGCTTTGTCAGGAGATATCGGATTGATCCACACTTCAGGCAATGGAAGAGTTTATAATATTTACCGGCATGGTGGGCGCGGTTATATCTGGAGACAATGGAACACGGGATTGAATGAAGTTGCAGAAAGCTATATTTATAATGTCATCGATCTGGCGACAAATGCTTATGGCTTTATTGATACAAGGATTGATGATTCATACTTTGTCGGCGGGAATAAAGTGCCTTTCACCACCGGAGGCAATATTCATATTCTTAATAACACGATTGGAAATAAGTCTGACGACAGGTATGTAACGCCTGTTGTCATTTTAGGGCAACAAGGTGGATATAAAACAGAAGTGAGAAATAATCTGGCATTCAACATCAAAGGTTTTATGATGAACAATAATTCAGGCAAGAACTACGACCAGAATGATTCGAGCTCTAATCTTCTTTTTAACAGCACTCAGATTTTAGATGTTCTGTCAGATACTATTTATTGCCTCATCAAGCACAAAAAAAGTCCAATTGTTGACAAAGGAACGCCTGTTCCATTTATTAAGACTGATATTGGCGGCGTGCCAAGGCCGCATGGTGATGGCTTTGACATTGGCGCAAGAGAATGCCTTTGATTTCAAAAAATTCTAATGACCGTTCAATTATTTTTTCAGCCTCGGGTCAAATCCATTCCTGATTGTTGATTTTTTTTATTAAACTTTGAATACACAATTCATGATTATGAAAACAATTATTCAGAGCTCGGCGTTGGTGTTATCATTTGTTCTTTTTTCTTTTACTGCAACCAATCCCGGAAGCTTACCAATTGGAGCAGCATTGCCAAAAGCTGACCTCAGCATGAAAGATGTGAGCGGTAAAACAATTTCATTGCAGGAAGCTACAAACACAAATGGGTTGCTGGTTATGTTTAGTTGTAACTCATGCCCTGTTGTTATTGCCAATCAATCTCGCACAAAACAAATCTGTCAATATGCAGCCGATAATAAGATAGGCGTTACCGTTATAAATTCAAATGAAGGCGGAAGAAGCAGCGATGAGTCTTACGAATCCATGCAAGCTTATGCCAAAGAACAATCCTATAAATGGTTTTATTTGTTAGATAAGAGCAATGTTGTTGCAGATGCATTTGGCGCAAACAGAACTCCTGAATGTTTTTTATTTGACAAGAACAACAAACTGGTTTATCATGGCGCCATTGACGACAGCCCGGGCGATATCAGCGGTGTGAAGCGCACTTATTTGAAACAAGCAATCAACGAACTTGTTGCCGGCAAAAATATAACAGTGAAAGAATCGCGTTCGGTGGGTTGCAGCATATTCCGAGGCTAAAGCAGAACATTACAGATGATATGAAAAGCTTTGCTATTCCTTCAGTAAAGCTTTTATATTTTCTTCAACCTGAGGCTCGGTCAATTGCCTTTCAAAAAATTTCCGATAATGTGTTTTGTTGTTTACGAAAAGTGTAGAAGGTATTCCGCCTGACCAATTCTTGTCGACTTTTGGGCAAAAATAATCTGCATTGGTTTCATTCAGCCACCAGACAGACGATGCATATTTATTTTCTTTTACGAATGAAGAAATTTTTGCCGGATAAAAAGATGGAAGATCGAGGCTTACTAATATCAATTCCACATGTTGATTTTTATTCTCTTCAACTTTCTTTTCAAAATATGGGATCTCTTTTACACAAGGTGCACAATAAGTGGCCCAGAAATTAATAATCAAAGGATGATCGCTCGCTCGGATATAATTTTCCAGATCACCAATCTTAATCTTTTTAATTTCTTGTGCATTCAGATTAAGAACAAATAATCCTGTCAAAATTATTATGAATAAAAATTTCATTTGATTCAATATTATAAATTTTCATTTTCATCAAACCCCCATTGATCAAGCAATTCATTGAATTGAGCATCAGGCAAATTTTTGTTATCAAAATGCCCGGCATTTTTTTTCTGACGGAATGCTTCATACAATGTAACTGCACAAGCAACAGAAATGTTCAACGATTTAATAATACCAACCTGAGGAATAATAAAATTACCATCTGCAAGTTTTCTGATTGCTTCGCTCACACCTTCATGCTCGTTACCAAACACAAGCGCAACGGAAGAAGTGAAATCTATATCATATAAAGATATCGAGCCATCGCCAAGATGAGTTGTTAATATAGTGCTGTATTTCTGTCTCAATATTTTTATGCATTCCTGTTCATCGCTGAACTGATAAACTGTGAGCCATTTCGCGGCACTGCTGCTGCTTTTCGCTCCCCATTTTTTATGCCTTGGTATTTTTGTATTGAGCACATATATTTCCTGAACGCCAACAGCATCGCAGGTACGCATCACGGCAGAAATATTATGCGGGTCAAACACATTTTCAAGAACCACGGTGATGTTGCTTTGTCGTTTATTCAGAACATTGAGAAGCCTTTCTTTTCTTTCAGGTGTCATCTTATTTGAATGAGGCGAAAATATCAAAACAATCTATCTCAATTTTCATTAAAGGAAAAAAATTCCAGCCGTGGGAACATTTAGATAGCCAATGAAACAAATAACTACTGATTAATAATGATTTACAGTCTGGCATAAGCTTGGTTATTATTATAATAGCCCGATTTTAAACCGTAGCTCTTTAATATCATTGATCATTATACCTAATTCATAGAATCAAAAAAACTTAGAGAATCAGAAAAGCAAACAACGTTGACGGCCATCAATAGTATATATAAAGCAGTTTGATTTTCATAAGTTAGCTTACCTCAAACAAACCCTCCGACAGAGAGGGTTTTTTTATTTTATCTGATCAATACCGAAGTTCCTTTCAACGAATATTTTTTACCTGTTTCACTGTTCGTGTATTTCAACATCCAAACATAAGTGCCAGTTGGCTGCGGCTTTCCGCCGATGGTGCCGTCCCATTTATTTGTCCAGTCTTTCGTTTCAAAAACAAGCTGCCCGTATCTGTTGAACACTTTGAATTCAAGATCAATCGCTTTATATGCGTTCAAAGGATATAAATAATCATTTTTCGAATCTCCGTTTGGCGTGAATGCGGAAGGAACATCAATATAACAACTGCGCACTTTTGTTATTTGTTTCATGGCAGTGTCATAACATCCAATGTTATTTTCAACAACCAACTTCACGATATATTTCACATCATTTTGAGTTTGCGGAAAACTATGCGGCGGGGGAACTGAATCAGTGCTATTGGTTCCATCACCAAAATCCCAAAACCATGAAATAATATTGCCAACACTATTATTCACCACTGCAGCCTTGTCTTCGGGGCAGAAATTGTCGTCCATTGTGAAGCTCGCTTTCAAATAATTATCTAAAAAAATAGAAGCGGAAGATGAGTCGCTACAAACACCATTAGACACTTTCAACTGAACAGTTTTATTTCCGAATTGAGAATATGTGTGTAACGGATTTTGTAATGAGCTTTGCCCGGTGCTGTCGAATGTCCATTGCCAATTATTTATCCCATTACCTCCCGCATCAAGAAATTGGATGCTGTCTGTTTTACAGCCAAATAAAATCTGATAACTGAATTGAGCGGAGACAGTATCTGCTGCAGTAAAATTTAATACAGATCCGGCTGGTGTTTGAAGATTACATTTATCAACGATTGTATTTCCATCAATGCCCGGAGCAAGATGGATTTGGTAAGTGCCGCCAACTGTAATGGGCGAAGCAAGATTTATTTTGATAGTAGGGCTTTGCTCGTCCGTATTACAATCGCCAAATGCTGATTGAATATTTACAGTCGCAGGGCCAGTTATTTTAAAATCACTTCCGTCTGCTGCAATGGAACTGCATTGAATAGGCCGCGAAAATACAAGCAGCAATGAATTGGGTGAACAACCAAGAGGCACGATGCTATCTAAAGGTGTTGGAGGAACAGGAACTATATTAAAAGATTTATTATCACCTTCAACAACGCTGTTGTTACAATCATCTAATAAAGTATTTCCATCGGTACCGATTTTTGCATTGATAACATAATTCCCGGAAGGAAGTGGATTGCTTAGTTTCACAAGAACAGAATCCATGTCAAAAGAATTGTCGCAGTTAACGCCTGTCGCCGATACGATGGAGGCCAATCCTGAAGACAAAGAGAAATCGCTGCCATCTGCGGCGAGACTGGTGCAGCGAATATTCTTGCTTAATTTGATAGCGATGGTTTGATGATCACATTCTATATCTGCACTTTTAAAAGCTGGTAGCCCAGGGTCAGTAATCACCGCTGAACCATTCACGAATGTTAAGTTGTAGCCACTTTGGTTTATGGAGGTGAAATGACTGACCAATAATAAATAAGTATGCCCTTTAATAATGTAGGGCATTTTGTTTTGTGTAGGCGCATCTGTGTACGGAGGATTGCCTCCAAGTTCTTGTGGATTTGTAGCACAAACAAAACTATCTATACCTGAAGG
>DATGIX010000028.1:0-9522 GCA_035295505.1 Puia sp.
ATGTAAAAGTTGTCACGGTTGCGCCATACTGGTCAGTAAAATTTTTACCAATAAGCACCCATGTATTATTTGAAATATTATAAAAGCATAAATTTCCGTTCTGATCAAGGCAGTAATAACCTGTTCCGTTGAAACTCACACAACCTCTGTTTACTGTAGAAGTGATCGGGCTTGTTGCAAGCACTGTGTAAACATTCATCAAAGGGTCATAGCTCATGAACACCTGCCCACCCGAAGAATTATTCTGAAAATAATAAAATTTGCCATTCACGGTATTATATCCAAGTGCGTTGGCGCTTGCCCCGCCGCTTCCTGAATAAGAAGTAGCATTGATGGGAGAACCTACTGCAGCATTACTGACTGTAACAGGAACTATATTTCCGTTGCTCGACAGGCCGTAGATAGTGCTGCCCGGAGTTAAGCACATCTGGCTCTTTGCGATGGATGCAAAGAAAAACAGGGATGCAAAAAAGAAAGTGCTGTGTTTCGAAAATACCTTTTCCATTTCAAGTGGTTTGCGAATGATAAAATTTTTATTTTATCACAGGAAAAGGTTGCGTATTGTACACCATATTTTCAATCAGGATGCCAGAACTTAACCCATTGGTTTGCAAAATGTTCTCATGCCATTGGAAGTCACTATATTCCCTTTTCAGGAAAATGATGTCATAACAGAGAAGCTGTTTATTGTAAATAATTGTTGTTCGCCAGGCAAAAGGAAGATTGCGATACTGTAGTCTTACGACCTGTTTCGGGTTATGCATTGGCGTGATTTCTATATTAATTGCCTTTGCTTTTTGCTTAAATCTGAGCTGATTATTATGCAATATGCTTTATCATCTAAAGCTTCTTTCTCTTTTCGTAACTTTATCTCACAAAAACAAATTCATGGGTATTGAAGAAAAAATGTTGCTGATCCGGAACTATGATTTATGGCGCAACCTGAGCGATGAAGAGTATCATGCATTGAAAGTGGAAGATAATTTTAAAGAGGTTCCGAAAGATCAATACATTTATTTTGAAGCATATAATCACAACAAAATATATTTCGCAAAACAAGGCTATATCAAAATAGGTTTTATTGATGAAGAAGGACATGAAAAAGTGAAAGAGATTATTCAGCCCGGCGATTTCTTCGGACAGTTCACATTAGAGCGCGACAACCTTCGTGGCGAATTTGCCAAAGCTTACAAAAACAATATCAGCCTTTGTTCATTTGCTGTGGAAGATTTTGAAAGGCTGTTGAAACACCGGCCGGACATGGCATTGAAATATAGCAAACGGGTTGGGTTCAAGCTGAGAAAAATTCAGAACCGGCTTATTAACCTGCTGAATAAAGACGTGAAAAAACGATTGGAGAATTTTTTGTGGCAGATGGTTGAACAAAGTGTTGGTATCGAAAAAGAAGGAAAATTTTGTGTGCCCAATTATCTCACGCATGAAGATATTGCAAATCTCATAGGATCGAGCAGGCAAACCGTTACTACCATGTTGAATGAACTAGAGTCTGAAAAGGTATTAATGTACGACAGGAATCAGATCTGCTTTCCGGATGTTAAAGAACTCCAAAAACGTGTGAATGTCGGATAGCAGACAGAAGCCTTTACGAGCAGGTTTTATTTTTGTGATATAATTTTTTTACATGAAGGCTTTATTATCTTTTATTCTCGTTCTCTCATCGCTTGCTTCATTTGCACAAGATGCGAGTGTTCGCAAAAAAAATTTCAATTTATCTGATGGCATTGGCATAAAAGGATATGATCCCGTAGCTTATTTCACAGAAAACAAATCAGTGAAGGGCAGCAAAGATCTTGCCGTTGCTTTTGAAGGAGTGACTTATTATTTCTCTTCTGTTGCAAACAAAGAAGAGTTTAAAAAAAATCCATCAAAATATGAACCTCAATATGGCGGATGGTGCGCTTTTGCTATGGGCAAAGATGGATCGAAAGTAGAAGTTGACCCCGGCACTTTTAAAATCATTGACGGAAAATTATTTCTGTTCTATAACCAGTTTTTTAACAACACGCTCAAAAGCTGGAATAAAGATGAAGCGAACCTCCATCAGCGTGCGGATGCGAATTGGCAAAAATTTATTCATTAATAAAACCCCGCTTATGAATTTCAAAAATATTTTTTTGTGGGTACTTCGGTTACTCGCAGCCGTTATCATGTTAATGACTTTGTATTACAAGTTCACAGCGCACCCGCAATCAGTAAAATTATTCACTGCAATCGGAATGGAGCCATGGGGAAGAATCGGTACCGGCATATTTGAATTGATTGCATCCATATTGATTCTTTATCCCCGCACCACAGGATATGGTGCTGTGCTTGGAGTAGGATTAATGGCTGGCGCTTTATTTTTCCATATAACAAAAATCGGGATAGAATTTGATGGAGATCCGGTGCTGTTTATTTATGCGCTTACTGTTTTTATCTGTTGTGCAATACTTGCTTTTGTATATCGGAGTCAGGTGCTCAGTTTGTTGCCCTTAAAGAAAACATAATTTTTTTACGCCATTCATAACAATCAGTCGTTGAGTTAAACAGTCATTGAGTAGATTTGTCTATTAATGAAAACTTATGATTATGATGAAAAGATTCTTATCCTGCGTGCTCATTTTGTTAGCCACAAACTTTGCCTTTGCACAAATCTATACGCCTGTTGAAGAAAGCTCGACTGTTCAGTTCAAAGTGAAGAATTTTGGGTTCAATGTTGATGGTTCTTTTAAAGGTTTGAAAGGAACAATTGAATTTGACCCGGCAAAATATTCCGAAGCAAAATTTGATGTGAGCATCGATGCGAACACTATTTTTACAGATAATGGAATGCGTGATAATCACCTTCGCGAAGACGGTTATTTTGACGTGAAAAACCATCCGAGAATAAGCCTCGTATCTACAAAAGTGACGGGTTCAAACAAAGCAGGCACGTATTTTATTTTCGGAACACTTGAAATCAAAGGAGAGAAAAAGGAAATCTCATTTCCATTTACTGCAACGCCGGTTGATGGTGGGTTTCTTTTCAAAGGAGAATTTAAAATAAACAGAAAAGATTTTCATGTGGGCGGGTCAAGCACGATATCTGATAATGTGAATGTGATCTTGAGCATCACAGCAAAAAAATAATTGTAAATTTATACACAGCCAAAACGATGTATGCAATTACAACAAGCCGTAAATAATGTCTTTGTTCAGCTTTCAGCAACTTTGCAACAATTGTCGGATAAAGAATATTCGCAACCATGCACATCTTTATTCAAAAACACAATTGGTCAGCATGTGCGGCATATCATTGAATTGTTTCAATGTCTGGAGCATGGCTATGACAGCGGCATCATAAATTATGAGAAAAGAAAACGCGATGTTCTTATTGAAAATAATAGACAGATTGCCGAAATGCTTTTGCAGGAGATTCATGATAAGCTCAACATGCCCAATAAAGAACTTTTTTTAGAAGCTTGCTATGACGATGTTTCCAACGAACAATTGTCTCTGTCTACCAATTATTATCGGGAGATAGCATATAATCTCGAGCATACTATTCATCACATGGCACTTATCCGCACCGGCGTGAATGAAGTGAGCAAGATTTTGTTGCCTGAAAATTTCGGAGTAGCTGCATCCACTATTAAGCATCGCAAACAATGTGCACAGTAAGTTTTATTCCTGTCAACGATAAAGTCATCATCACATCAAACAGAGATGAGAAGCATTGGCGCTCACCTGCTATTATACCTCAGTTTTATAAAATGAAAACGGGTAGTGTGCTTTTCCCTCGTGATGCAGATGCGGGAGGCACATGGTTTGCTGTTCATGAAAACGGTAATGTGGTTATTTTTTTAAACGGTGGCTTTGTGAAACATGAACCTGATCCTCCATACAGAAAAAGCAGAGGTGTGGTGTTGCTTGATTTGATAGATATTGAAAGCCCGATTGATTTTTTTCAAAAAACAGATTTGAAAAATATTGAGCCATTTACTGCTGTGATATTTGATGATGAAAAATTATTTGAATGCAGATGGGATGGAGAAAAAAAATATCAGCAAAGATTAGATGCGAAGCGGTCTCATATCTGGTCATCAGTTACTTTGTATGACGAAGAAATTATTCACAAAAGAAAAAAATGGTTTGAATCCTGGGCTTTAAAAAACCCATTTCCTTCACAAGATGATATCCTTCATTTTCATCAGTTCGCAGGCGATGGCGATAAGCATAATGATCTTTTGATGAACCGGAATGAATTTGTTTTTACAGTCAGCATCACTTCCATCGAAATGACAGAGCAAGGCGGAATCATGAAATACGTAGATGTCAGAAATGGAAATGAACATACACAGAGGCTGGCATTCACAAAAGCAATTGCTTCCAGATAATGAACAGGTTTCAACGTTTGGCTTATCGGCCTTTCTTCATCAGATTATTTCATTGGGAATATTGGAGCTTTAGCACAGTCTATGTGCCTATTTATATTGTATGGATCTGGCTTTGCATCCGTGCACGTTCATTCTTTTTCTTTGCTGCATCAAATCCTACAATTAAAAACGGAGGCTTTCTGAATGAATCAAAGAAAGAGATAGCGCCGATTATCCCTTCATCGCTTCAACCCAAAACTGTTTTTTTCTCCATTCCTTCTAATGCAGATATTGTGATTCAGGAATTATATAAAAACAAGCTTTCATTCCCAATGATTGGCAAGCCGGATATTGGCGGAAGGGGTAGAGGCGTGAAAGCATTGAGCAACGAAGAAGATGTAAGGCTCTACGTAAAAAATGCATTCCTCGATTTTCACATTCAGGAATTTGTCCCATATAAAAATGAAGTGGGAATCTTTTATTACAGATATCCAAATGAAGAGAATGGAAAGCTATCAGGCATTGTGAGAAAAGAATTCTTGAAAGTGAAAGGAAATGGATCAAGAAATATTATTGAATTATTGCAGGAAAATAAACGTGCAATTCTGCAGTTGCCGATCTTAAAAAAATTGTATGGTGAAAAGCTGTTCGAAGTTTTGCCCGATGGTGAAGAAAAAATTTTAGTGCCTTATGGCAATCATGCGAGAGGTGCCATGTTTATCGATGACTCGAATTTAATAGATGAAGAACTGACGAAAACAATTGATGATCTCTGTAAAAAGATGGATAGTTTTTATTTTGGTCGCCTGGACATCAGGTATAATAACTGGGAAGAATTGAAGCAGGGGAAAAATTTCTCTATTATTGAAGTGAACGGAGCAGGGTCGGAGCCTACGCATATTTATGACCCGAAACATTCATTGTTTTTTGCATGGAAGGAAATCATACGCCACTGGATTTTACTCTGGCGAATCAGCAGGATAAATCATAAAAAAGGCTATCTCTATCTCTCATTAAAAGATGGTGTTAACATGTTCAGAGAAGATAAAATCATTTCACAAAAACTGGCGGCAATGCCGGAATGAGTGGTAAGTAAATAAGTAGTAAGTAAATAAGTGGTAAGTGATAAGTAGATAAGTGTTTGAGTTATTTGCCTTCGACTAAATTCTTTATTGCGACTAATATCGGATTCCAGCCTTCGCCATGGTTATAAGCCTCCTGATATCTTTTTTCCCCTTCAGCAACTTTTGAATAATCTCCCTGTGTAACTGTAAGAGTTGTCGCCCCGTTTTCTTCTTTCAGGCTATACGTTACCGTTAAATAATTTTCAGGGATATCTTCTATTGCATGATTATTCGGATCGATAACTGTGTATGCCAGATAGTTCCCCGGATTGATTTCAACAATATTTCCTTTCACAAAAACCATTTCTTTTCCTTCATAACTGCCTTTCCATAATAATGAACTTCCGGGTTTCCAGTCGGAAACAGTTTCGCAACCAAACATGTATTTTTTTGTTTGCTCAGGATTTACAAGTGCATTCCAAACACTTGTTGCTGGCGCGTGAATGACGATGGTATTTTCTACAATCAAAGAATTGCTCATTGAAAAAATTTGAAGTAAATATAAGCTGTTTATTATTTTATCTGCAGCGAGGTATCAGGTTAATCGATTAAAATCATTTTGTACATGCACCAGGCAAGAACCAGAACGATAGCAATGTATATTGCAATATTTAGCATTCTTTTTGTCACGCGAAATGATTTGTTTGTGTTTGCAAAAAGAAATGATTCAGCTTGCTGAACAGAGTTGAATTTTTTTGCCGTATTAATCATAGCTTGCAATGAAGAATCAATGTTAGCTATTTTCTGATAGGCAATCAGGTGTCATTCATTAATTTTACGTTATGAAATATATTTTTCCGGTTTGTATTATCTCATTGTTAATTTTTTCAAATAACAGTCATGCACAGTTCAAAAAAATTGACACTACCATGAAAATGGGGAAAGTAGGTTATAAAGTTTTCTGCATGAATAAAAGCATAGAACAAAACACAGTTACTATCAAACCAATTGGTTTCGATAAGGACGCAAGAGATATGGGATTTCCATTACGGGGACGGATCGCAAAAACAGAAATTGACGATCTCAATAACGATGGCTTTCCTGACATGGTTATTTATATTTTCAGTGGCCCAAATGCTGAAACAGGAACCGTATATGCATTTGCGTCAGACCAGAATAAAACTATGGTGCCTTTTGCGTTGCCTGATGTGATGTTGGATGGCAAATTAAAGGAAGGTTATAAAGGCCATGATGAGTTTCAGCTTCTTGAAGGAAAATTGATGCAGCAATTTCCGATATATAAACCAGATGATCCCAAAGACAAACCATCTGGTGGAAAAAGAATAATCATCTATACTGTTTTACCAGGTCCATCCGGAGGCTTTCAGTTCAAAGTTATGCGCACTTATGATATTAAGTAAAAAAGGATTTAATTTACTGTAGCAAGAAATTGATAACTGTGGCCATTGTAAAAAACAAACTTCTTGCGCAGCACAGAGCCGTTCACCACTGAAAAGTTATCGATAGTTGTAGTGTCTCTTTTTACAATTAAGTTTATGGTGTAATTTTTTTTGTAGGTAGTATCAAGCTCTACTTCGGCAGAGAGGCTGTCACCTTCCTGTAAAATAGTTGAGGGGAAGCTTGATGAGTCAGAAAGTGGTAATATAATAGGAGTTATGAGACCTTCGCCTGAAGTGCCGCAGAGCTCATATGAAGATCTGTAATTAACGATGCCCAATGATGCTACATTAGCATTTTTTGTCTGAATATCAAGTGAGCCTTTTGCGATAAGCAATGATGTTGGAAGAGAAGTGGTTATTGGTGTTTGATAGCTTGAATCTTTTGCGCATGACACAAATAGCAATACAAGCACGAATAGTTTTTTCATGAAAAACTTTTTGTTTTAAAAGGACAATCAAAAAATGGCGCACAGCTGATCAGGCTTGTTGCGCGAATGAAATCAACAATTAATATTGATAGGGACATGGAATTTCTATCTGCATAGGGATGCGATAAAATTCAAGAAGAGCCAGATCATCTTTCAACGGAGTACTTTAGAAATATTATTCAGAGGTGTAGAAGATTAATAATCCAAACGAAACAAACACTTGCCGAAGTTGCCTTTGTGGTGGTTTTGTTTGATGAGGTAATTAGAATAATACAAATCTAACGAAAAAAGGATTCTGTTTACCGGAATGTGGTCACAATTCTTTTTTTGAGGAATTTTACGCCTTATTACATTTCTTGAAAACTTTTGCTAATGATTTTAAAATACATTTTAGATCATGAAGAACGAAGGATTATTGGATCATATTAACAGGTTTGTATCGCTAAACAAAGAGGAAGAAGCATTGCTTCAAAACTATTTTAAAAATAAAACGCTGAAGAAAAAAGAACATTTACTTAAAGATGGACAGAAATGCAATGCGAATTATTTTATTCTAAAAGGATGTATGCGGATGTATTATATCACCGAAACCGGCACAGAGCAAATTGTTCAGTTTGCTATTGACAATTGGTGGATGACAGATTACATGAGCCTTGATTCTCAAAAGCCATCGCAATTCAATATACAGGCAGCTGAAAATTCTGAAGTAGCAATTCTTGAAAAAAATATGCAGGAAGAACTCTTTTCGAAAATCCCTAAAATGGAGCGTTATTTCAGGATCATTTTGCAGAAAGCGTACGCGGCATCTGTTATGAGGATGCGATATATTTTTACTCAATCCGGCGAAGAGCGCTTTCATCATTTCAGTAGCAGTTTTCCTGAATTTGTTCAGCGGGTTCCGCAATATATGCTCGCTTCCTACCTTGGTTTCACTCCAGAATTCCTGAGCAAGCTGAGGGCAAAGAAAAAGTGATTTCTTTTCTTGAAGTAGATTAAGATTTTTTGAAAGATCGGATAGGAGCTTTGCGGAAACAAAACACAAGACCATGCAAAAAAGAATCAGTTTGAAACATGCAGAGCCTGCTGCATATAAAGCCATGCTTGCTTTTGACGCTTATACAGAATCTATTCCTGTTAGCAATGTTCACAAAGATCTGATCAAAATAAGAGCTTCTCAAATTAATGGTTGCTCTTATTGTATTGACATGCACACGAAAGAAGCGAGAGAACATGGAGAAAAAGAGCAGCGCATTTATGGCTTGTCTTCATGGAGGGAAACTCCATTTTTCACTGATGAAGAAAGAGCCATTCTTGCATTAACGGAAGAAGTAACGTTAATCAGTAACCGAGTTTCCGATGAAACATACGCCAATGCTGCAAAACTTCTGGATGAAAAATATCTTTCGCAGGTGCTGATGGTTATTCTTGTCATCAATTCGTGGAATAGGATCGGAGTGGCAACTAACCTCATTCCTTCGCTCAGTTAGTGTTCCATCAATTTCACAATTGTTAATTACGAAAAATGCTTCACAAATTTTGTGAAGCATTTTTTTGTTAACAAACAGTATCATTAAAGAAAAAATTTATTTGATATTCTTTATATATGGGATAGAAATAAGCATGATGTTTTTCGCATTCAACCGTTTATATGTTTATTCACTCGATCGAGTAAAATATTAAACCTGCTTGGTTATTTTTTTCACCTTTAATGTTCTCCCTGACTCGACTTCCTAATGCCAGTAACAATGGCTCCGTGCTGATCTTATTGAGGTTATCCGTTTTTAGTGACGATTGCATAAAATAAAAAAATGATGAAGTTCAAGTGCTGCTTATTGGCAGTAGCAGCTTTATATTTTGCAAGCTGTGAAAGCCCTGAGAAAAATGAAAGCACAGGCGAGCAGCTTGCAAAAAAATATTGCGGCTCCTGCCACATCTTCCCCGACCCTTCATTGCTAAGCAAGAATGTATGGAAAGAAAAAATTCTGCCCCCAATGGGCAGTTTGTTAGGCATGGGCTATTATATGGGCAAGCCGATAGCTACTCCAAAATCTTCAATGTCTCCTGCGGAATGGGAACAAATCTCTCAATATTATGATGAAGCTTCACCGGATTCAATGCCTGCTCAGGAAAGGCAACCAATCAGTGAATTCACCAATCTTTTTTCAGTCAGAAGCATTGATGTTGCTAAAGATAAATTTCCCGCAACTTCATTTGT
>DATGIX010000029.1:0-58634 GCA_035295505.1 Puia sp.
CACAAGGTGGTCGCCCTTTATTAATCATCTCTGAAGATTTGGAAGGTGAAGCACTCGCAACTTTAGTAGTTAATAAATTGCGCGGCACTATCAAAGTGGCTGCTGTTAAGGCTCCGGGCTTTGGCGACAGAAGAAAAGAAATGTTGCAGGATATCGCTATCCTTACAAAAGGTATCGTTATCAGCGAAGAACAAGGTTACAAATTAGAGAACGCTGACCTCAGCTATCTCGGAACTGCAGCTTCTGTTACCATTGACAAAGACAACACAACTGTTGTTGGCGGCAAAGGAAAGAAAGAAGATATCACTGCACGTGTGAATCAAATCAAAGCACAAATCGAAACAACAACTTCTGATTACGATAAAGAAAAATTACAGGAGCGCCTTGCTAAATTGAGCGGTGGTGTTGCAGTGCTATATGTTGGCGCAGCAACTGAAGTTGAAATGAAAGAAAAGAAAGACCGTGTGGATGATGCATTGCATGCAACCCGCGCAGCAGTTGAAGAAGGAATCGTTCCCGGCGGTGGCGTTGCTTACATCCGCGCTATCGAATCATTGGAAAAACTGAAAGGTGCTAATGAAGATGAAACAACCGGTATCGCAATCGTGAAGAGAGCGCTTGAAGAACCTATTCGCCAAATCGTTGTGAACAGCGGCATCGAAGGTTCTATCGTTGTGCAAAAAGTGAAAGAAGGAAAAGCTGATTATGGTTTCAACGCACGCACTGAAGTGTATGAAAATTTGTTGAAAGCAGGTGTTATTGACCCGACTAAGGTTACACGCATCGCTCTCGAAAATGCAGCTTCTATCGCAGGTATGTTGCTCACTACAGAATGTGTGATCGCAGACAAACCTAAGAAAGAAGAAGCAGGTCACGCACATCCGGGCGGTGCACCAGGCATGGGCGGAATGGATTATTAAGAAAGTAGGCAGTTGGCAGTTTTCAGTCAGAAGCCGAAAAAATATATCCCGTTGTAAATTGTTACAGCGGGATTTTTTTTGTCTGAACCTGGATTTCGAAGGATTAAGAGGATTAAGAAGATGGATAATAAAATTCGCATCTTACTTGAAAATTGCTTGTTGATTATTGAGTGTTGATTGTTATTTATTATGTAGCCAACTAAGCACTGCTGTCAACATCGTTGTGTCACTCACTTGTACTGTAGGAATTCTATTGAGCTCTGGCTCATTAACGGCAATGAACAACCGATTATAGCAAAGCATCTGTGAAAATCTGGCAAACATAAAATCAATTTTCGCAAGGCAGCTCCACATAAAAAACTGTTCCCTCACCTACTTCGCTTTCAAACCAGATTTTTCCGCCGTGCTCTTCAATAATTTTTTTTGATATTGACAAACCGAGCCCATAAGAGCTTTCGCCTTCTGTTCCAATTCTCCTGACTTCATCGGACATCGTAAAAACTTTATCAGCTATTTTATCAGGTATCCCGATACCTTTATCTATAACAGAAAGCAATGCAGTCGCGCCTTTCTTTTCAAGCTTGATATTAATTTCGCTGTGCGGGTTGCTGAATTTAATGGCATTGCTAATAATATTGCTCGCAACTCTCCATATTTTTTCGCCATCTGCAAATGCGGAAACCTCATCGGATTGTAAAATCAGTTTCTGATTTTTCTCATTCGATTTTGACTGAAGCATGTCAACGCAATACTGCAACATCTTTTTCATGTTCACAGAACGCTTGTCAATATCCGAAAGCTTTTTCCTTTCAAATAAAAGCTCGTTGATCAGCGAAAGCGAATTATCGGTCGATTCCTGAATCACTTCAAGTACTTTTTTCTGCGGCTCAGTTTGTTCTTTTTGCAACAAAGAATATGTGAGATTTCTGATGGCGCTTATTGGATTTTTTAAATCGTGCGCAACAACATTCAGGATTCTTGTGTTTTCTTTATGGCTTTGTTCAAGCGATATTAGAGCTTTCTGCAACTCAACATTGCTTTGAATGATTTGCAAGTTTGTTTTCTTCAATTCTCGCACGTAAGATTTTGCACGTTTAAGATTGTTCCATACCAATAATCCGATGATGATTGCCATCACAGAGGCAAGTATGGCAATAATGAGATAGAGTGTTTTAATATGGGTTTCTTTTTCAAGTGTTTCTACCTGAAATTTATGCTCTATGTTCTCAAATTTATTATTAATGTCTGTAGAAGCAAATGCTTTAGTTTTTTTGTCAACGGAGTCTTTATACGACAGATAATCATGTAAATATTTGTATGCGAGAGGCAATTCAGACTTGCTAATATAAAAATCTGATTTCAATTTTTCCCATTCAAAAAGCAAAGGCTCGTTTGGCATGCTATCCATTGAATTTTTTAAGCTTTTCAAGACGCTGTCAGCTTGTTTAAAGCGGGTAGCCTTGATATATAAATTAGCGAGGTCTGCCTGAATACCCTGGCTATATTTTACATCACCGGTTCTTGTGCTATCAAAACTTTTCCTGAAAAGATTTTCAGCTTCCTTATATGAATTGCGACTGAATAGAATTCTTGCTTTGTCCGCATACACAACTCCTTTCGCTATTTTTACAAAAAAGGGATAAGGCAAAAATTTTTTTTCGTTCTTTTCAAAAAAATGTAAAGTGGAATCGTAATAATATTCTGCTGAATCCGGCATGCCTACATTATAATAACATAAGCCTATGTTGGTAAGTGTCCTTTGCAATACAACCAGTCTGTCAAATGTATAATCGCTGCATTCAGATTGCTGTGCGAACTCTCTTTTGAAATAATCTTTTGCAAGAAGATATTTGCCCTGAGCATAAAGAAGATATGGAATATAAGAATCGAATTCTGTATTTAGGCACTTGTCCTTTATTTTGGTTAAAACTGCTTCCTCTTCCAGATAATAATAATGAAAAGCATCATCAAACAATTTCATTTTATAATAACAATCTCCTTTTCGAAATAATGCACGGACATAAAGTTCAGCGTATTTTCTATTGTCGGTTTTATCAGCAACAAGATTTAACAGGCTGTCAGAATAATCCATCGCTTTTAAATAATTGGATTTCTTGAAATACCAGTATTTGTAAATACAATCATATCGCTCAAATTTGTCAATAAGCCCGGGATTCGGAAAAGCATAAAATGCGGAGTCAATATAATGCATGGTCTCTTCAGCATTCGACTGAGAGCCTATAGAGTCGACTTTTTTGAACAGGTTATTGAAATATTCAGGATGTTCGTTTCGCGTGGTTAAATTATTGCAGGAGAGAGCCGAAAAAATCACTGCACAAATCAGGAACCAGCGGTTTGTGCGATTATTTTTATAATGATATTTAAAACAGGATTTAATCATAAGCCCAAAGTGCAATAAACTTCGTAACTAAATAAGCTGGAAGCTTTGTAAGAAACAGTTAACCTGGTTTACGCATGGCATGTTCAATCACACACCATAAATCTAATACTTTTTCGTCAAGGGAATTATTAAGTTTTCCTCTTGACCTTTTGAATTACAGAATAAATCCCACCGGATTTCGTTTAACATGTTATAAAAACAATCACACTTATGAGATTTTTATTATTCCTGCCGGCTTGTTTGATAACAGTATTATCGTATAGCCAAAGCACTAAATTCAATTTTAAGCTTGGCACTGAATATGAGCTGCC
Source organism: Puia sp. (assembly GCA_035295505.1). Classification (GTDB taxonomy): domain Bacteria; phylum Bacteroidota; class Bacteroidia; order Chitinophagales; family Chitinophagaceae; genus Puia. Next base: position 3,633 of record DATGIX010000029.1, read on the forward strand.
ACGCAAAACTGAGGATCTTGCTTTTTTTGGCAATGAAAAAGACGGCATAGTTAATCTCTCATTGAAAAAAGAAGAGCTTATTATTGTTCGGTTCGACCCGAAAACCCTGAACAAAACAATGGAGAAAAAAATTGACCTTCCTGAAGCAACAAAAAACTTCAATAGCGAAACAGTCATTGACTTCAATAATGGAAATTATTATTGGATCCACAGCGATTGGGACAAAGGGAATGAAAGAGAATTTCTTTATTATGATAAAATTGATGTGACTTCCGGCAAGATCGCAGAAGCAAATCATAAATTGAACGAGACTACAAAAATTGCCGGCAAAACGATATCAAGAGGTTTCTACAGTTATAAAACGGCTAATAAATATCAATACGATTATGATGCAGACAGAAAGAAATTATTAGTGAGCTATCGATTATATCCCGAAGAAAAAAATGACAAAAAGAATTACGACAAACTGGGCTTGATTGTTTTCGATGAGAACATGAACAAACTTTGGGGAGGCGAATTCAGAATGCCTTACACCGAAGCTATCATGGACAATTCTGATTTTTCCGTGGACTCGAAAGGGAATGCTTATTTGCTGGCGAAAGTATATGACAATGATTCAAGAAAAGAGAAAGATAAATCTACCGGCAAGCCTGCATATCATTATGAGATATTCAAATTCTCAAAAGACAATAAAAAATTCGGCATCACGCAAGTTTCAGTGGATGACAACTATATTAAAGAAACGACTCTGATTGAAAATGCGATGCACGAAATGATTATCGCGTGCACGTACAGCAAAAAATCAAAAGGAGTTGGAACAGACGGGATTTTTTTGGCCATTATGGATCAGGATGGAAAGATCATTAAATATAAAAATGGGTATTACGAATTCCCGAAGAAAGAGCTTGAAAAATTTGAGTCTGCAAGGAGCAGGCGGAAAATGGAGAAAAAAGATGATTATGAAGCCCCGAATTTGAAAGTGAGAGATGTGATAGTTGAAAGCGACGGAAGCATTTTTATTTCTTGTGAAGAATATTATGTGATTGTAAGCACCTACACTGATGGGCGCGGAGGTTATTATACCACCACTACATATTATTATGAAGACATGCTCGGCTCAAAAATTGCAGCTAATGGAGAGTTTTTGTGGCTACGAAAAATTCCCAAGAAACAAAAAGGTGGTAATGGCAGAGGCACGATGAGCTTTAAATTGATCAGCGATGCTTCGGGTTACTATTTTTTATATCTCGATAATATAAAAAATCTTCACCTTGCAGAAGATGAAGTTCCAAAATATCATGTGGATGGTTTTGGTGGCCAGGTGATGGTTACAAAAATTGACAACAATGGTGATGTTACAAAAGAACTTCTTTTCAATACCAGAGACGAAGACATCATGATTTTCCCTGCAGACTTCTACAGAATCAATGGCAATCAATTTATCGGAAGGGCAAAATTGAAAAAGACTTTATATCAGCCTTTGCTGATCACAGAAAATTAATTGAAGAAAATAATATTTAAAATCAGGAGCAATTTTGTTCCTGATTTTTTATTTTAATAGAATTTTCAAAGTTGTTGCCAGAACAACTTTGACCTGGGCAAATTCGTATCTTCAGGATAATTAACAAGTGAGAGTTCCTTTAAACATGGAGTTTTCGAACAAGAATTGTTAGATAAAAAATACTTTCTAAATTATTGTTTGTTAAGCGAACTAAAGAGCAAATATATACGTATGTTTTATTAGTGCTTTTCATGCCTCTGCAAAGTTTTTAATTTTGAAAAGCTTACAATTAGCTGACACAAAATATGCGCTTATGAATCTTTGTTTTCCAAAAATATTTTTCTCATTTTTATTAATTGCGAATGCATGGATATTGATTGCATGCACCAAATCAAATGCAAGTCAAATGCCTTTTCAAACACCAGATACGACAACTGTTAAAACAGACACAACAACAAAAACATATCTTGCTCTTGGAGATTCCTATACCATTGGGCAATCTGTTCCTGAAAATGACCGGTATCCTGTTCAAACTGTTCAAATGCTGAATGACTCAGGAATAAAATTTCACTCTCCGGAAATTATCGCAACAACAGGATGGACAACTGCAAATTTGCAAGATGCCATCAATAATTATCAGTTCCAAACTTCTGCTTATGATATTGTGACTTTGCTGATCGGTGTGAACAATCAGTATCAGAGAAGGTCACAATCAGAATATAAAGATCAATTCACGGTATTGTTGCAGAAAGCCATTTCATTAGCAGGAAATAAAACGTCGCATGTGATCGTGCTTTCTATTCCCGATTATTCGGTTACTCCATTTGCAAAAGGTAGCAACACAGCTTTGATAGCAAGTCAGATTGATTCTTTCAATGTCATCAACAAACAAATTGCGACAGCATACAACGTTCATTATATAAACGTTACTGACGAAAGCCGCAAAGCCGCTTCCAATCTGAGTTTGCTCGCTTCAGACGGATTGCATTATTCAGGAATAGAATATTCAATCTGGGGAGGATTGCTGTTTACGCAAATTCAAAAGATTTTGCAGTAGTTGACTATCTTGAAAAACCTAAGAAAGTAATTCCCGCTGTTTTCTTTTCTTGGAACACACGAAAAATTAAGTATTTTCAATTTTTCAATCCCAAAACCATCATGCTTATGATTCGCTTTTGCATTGCGACCTGCTTTCTATTGGTCAGCTTTTCTTTGTTCAGCCAAAAAAATAATAATGCTGCAACTTTTGAAAAATATGTTCAAAATGCGTTGCAGGTTTGGAAAACTCCCGGCATGTCGATGGTGGTTGTGAAAGATGGGAAGGTTGTTTACAAAAATGGGTTTGGCGTAACTGAACTGGGAAAGCCAGACAAATTCACAACATCTACACTTTCAATCTGCGCATCCACGACAAAGGCAATGACTGCAGTTTGCATGGGAATGCTTGTTGATGAAGGAAAAATAAAATGGTCAGATAAAGTGAGCGACATCTACCCTGCTTTAAAATTATATGATAACTATGCATCTTCAGAATTAACCGTAAGAGATTTGCTCACGCATAATGCAGGGCTTGGAAATGCAGACTGGCTCTGGGTTATAGGCACAGATCCTGATACGATCATTAATCGTGTGAGATATCTGGAACCTGCTTATTCATTCCGCTCTTCATTTATTTATCAGAATATCATGTATATGGCGGCGGGCGAAGTCATTCACAAAGTGTCTGGAAAAACATGGGATGATTTTATTAAAGAAAGATTGTTCACGCCACTTGGAATGACGCACACCTATCCTACTTATAAATTTTCTGTGAGCGAGCCAAGCCATATTTCACCGCATTGGATGTATGATGACAGTGTTGTGAAACCAATCCCTTATCTCGACGCAAAAGGGATTGATGCAGCAGGTGGCGTATGGTCCTGTGCTGATGATATCAGCAAATGGGTGATGTTCATGCTCGACAGCGCAACAGTGAATGGGAAAAAATTATTGAAGCCCGAAACATATTCGGAGCTTTTCAAACCACAATCAATGGTCACCAATGAAGAATTTTATCCAACACAACAAATCACAAAACCACATTGGAAAACTTATGGACTTGGATGGTTTCAGGAAGATTATCGGGGCAACATGCTGCAGTTTCATACAGGCAGCCTTGATGGAGCAGTTGCTATTATCGGATTAATTCCCGATCAACATTTTGGAGTGTATATATTCGGAAACCGCGACCACACTGAATTACGTCATGCGCTGATGTATAAAGCCATTGACCTTTGGTGCTTCAATGATAATTCGAAAGATTGGAGTTTAGATTTTTTTGCACTGTATAAAAAATTAAAAGAGGACGTCAGGAAAAAAGAAATTGAAAAAGAATCAAAGCGTGTGCTGAACACCATACCGCCTGTTGAAATGTCCGCCTATGAAGGAAAATACAGCAGCGAAATTTTTGGTCATGCGGAAATTATTTTTCACAATGACTCTCTTTTGTTGAAGTATCCTAATAATATCTCATTGCATTTAACACACTGGAACTATAACACTTTTGTTGGAAAATATAATTATCAGTGGTTTGGAAAATCCTGGATACAGTTTTCTCTGAACGAGCTGGGCAAAGTAGATCAATTTGAAATGGATGGATTGGTTTATAAGAAAGATTAATGGATAATTGATAAATTATAATGGAGATAAATTAACCCTTAGTGTTTTTTCCTGCGACTTTCTTAATAGCTATTGCAGCAAATCCAAGAATAAGAAATACGATTAGAAGAATTCCTGCGTGCATGAACATTTTCGGATAGCCGAGAACGTTAACATCAATGAAAGGATAAGGATAAAACCTGGTTATAAAACCAAATATCAAGACCCAGGCAAAATATAACGCCGGATATAAAAGCCAGCTTACTGCTTTTGACCATTGCATTTTTTGTTTGGGTATATACACAAGCCAATAAATCACATATAAAAGTGGAACGATGCTATGTAAAATATTATCAACTATCAATTGCAATCCTTCCGGTGCCCATAATTTTCTAAGTATTAAATTGTACACAAGGCCAACTACAAAAATGTACATCGCGATGGCAGTTTGATTGCTATTGCTGCGAAAGAAAATTCCAAATCTTGTTTGAGGTTTTAATAAAGCAATGGTGAGACTTAACGCTACAATAATATTGGTAAGAATAGTAAAGTAACTGGAGAACCTGATCGTTCCTTCAATCGGTGATAAACCAAGCCCAGCCCAATTTCCGGTGACAATATAAAACTGAAGGACAACGCCCGCCCATGCAATCACCGCGATGAACAGCATGCAAAGCAATTGCATCTTACTTGGTTTCTTTTCCATTGAATTTCTTATTGATGAAAAATATTTTCAAATGGAAAAGGTATTGACAATGTAGAGCTATCAGATATTGATAGCTCTACATTGTTCAGCTATTTATTTTACTAAGAAAGTTTCGCTAATGCGTCTTTAATCCTTGCCCATGCTCTTTCAATATTTGCAGCGCTGTTTGCAAATGAGAAACGAACACATTTCGGATCTCCGAATGCATCGCCCATCACAGACGAAACATGTGCCGTGTTCAGCAAATACATGGAGAAATCAGCAGAATTTTTGATCGTTGTTTGTCCGTCTGATTTGCCATAATAAGATGAAACATCAGGGAAAATATAAAAAGCACCTTGCGGTTCAAAACATTTGATTCCGGGAATTCCTTTCACTAAATCCATCGTGATCTTTCTTCTGCGCGTGAATTCTTCCACCATTTCAAAAGATGGTTTCAGATCAGTTGTCAAAGCGGTAACCGCAGCTTTTTGCGTAATTGAATTGGTTCCGCTGGTGAATTGTCCTTGCAATTTTTCACAAGCTTTAGCAATATCAACATTAGCGGCAATATAACCGAGCCTCCATCCTGTCATCGCAAAACCTTTGCTCAACCCATTGATGATGACAATGCGATCTTTCAGGTCATTAAACTGTGCAATGCTTTCGTGGCTGCCGACAAAATTGATGTATTCGTAAATTTCATCAGAAAGAATAATAACATTTGGATGTTTTCTGAAAACATCAGCAAGTGCTTTCAATTCTTCTTTGTTATAAACAGCGCCTGAAGGATTGCATGGAGATGAAAACAAGAACACTTTTGTTTTTGCGGTGATAGCAGATTCTAACTGAGCAGGTGTGATTTTAAATCCGCTTTCCATGGTTGTATGAACTGCAACTACTTTTCCTTTTGCAATTTTCACCAGTTCAGAATAAGTCACCCAAAACGGTGTAGGGATGATCACTTCTTCGCCTTCATCAACAAGTGCTAATATAGCGTTGGCAAGGCTTTGCTTTGCTCCTGTTGAAGCAACAATATTTTCAGGTTTATAATCAAGATTATTATCGCGTTTGAATTTTGTGCAAATCGCTTCACGCAAATCTAAAAAGCCAGGCACCGGTGTGTAATGGCTCCAGTTGTCATCAATGGCTTTTTTAGCAGCATCTTTGATATGTTGAGGTGTATCAAAATCAGGTTCTCCGAGGCTGAGGTCGATCACATCAATTCCTTTTGCTCTTAATTCGCGGCCGAGCTTGGCCATTTTCAAAGTTTCGGGTTCTGCGAAACGGTCCAAAATAGAAGATAATTGTTGCATGTATTTTTTATTAAGCGCCGCAAAGGTATTAAAATCAGAATTTTTGCAAAAAAAGAATAACCCTGTATATTAACTATATATTTTTTGAGAAATTTTATTGTAATAAGGTGCTTGCCGGATGTATAAAAATTTCCTCCTTACATTTGTTCGTTCACGCAATCTGATTAAACAATATAACAAATGATTTCTTTCGACAATACTGAAAACGCATTCGAATATAAAAGCAACAAAGAACTGAAGAAAGCAGATTTCCTTTTTTCATCTATGGGTCAGACCTGGCTTGTGAAGCTCGGCACAAAAGTAACGCCATGGGCTATCCGTAGCGGGTTGCCTGTGCAGGGATTGATACGCAACACTATTTTCTCTCAGTTCGTAGGTGGAGAAACTTTGGAAGAAACTGCAGCGGTCGCAAAGAAATTAGGAGAATATCATGTGCAGGTGATTTTAGATTACGGCGTTGAAGGCGGCGAAGAAGGAGAACATGGTTTTGAGCATGCCTGCTATGAATTTATCCGCGTGATAAAATATGCTGCAACGCAGCCGAACATACCTTTCATGAGCATTAAGGTAACAGGTTTTGCAAGATTTGACCTGCTCGCAAAACTTGATCAGTCAGTTTCGCTGAATGCGGGCAGTCTGATGAAGCGCTATGCAAAAGCATTGGAGTCATTAACAGAAGCAGAGAAAGCCGAATGGCAAAGGGTTCAGGAAAGAATGATGCGCATCTGCAAAGTGGCTGCGGAAAAAAATATTGGAGTTCTGGTAGATGCCGAAGAAACATGGATACAGGACCCTGTGGATGTGATCACTTTTCTGATGATGGAACAGTTCAACAAAGAAAAAGTGATTGTTTATAATACTGTTCAGTTGTATCGACATGACAGGTTGCAGTTTTTGAAAGATTCCCTCGAAGCTGCTGAGCTCAGAAACTTTTTGCTCGGTGCGAAATTAGTGCGCGGAGCATATATGGAAAAAGAAAGAAAGCGTGCTACAGAATTCGGTTATGCATCACCGATACAGCCAAATAAAGAAAGCACAGATAAAGATTATAATGAAGGCCTCGAATTCTGCATTGATCATCTTGATAAGATTGGTCTGATTGTGGCATCGCACAATGAGCACAGCAATTTATATGCTACTCAATTGCTTCAGCAAAAAGGATTATCATTGGACCATCCTCATATACATTTCTCTCAATTGTATGGCATGAGCGACAACATCACTTTTAATTTGGCAAAGGCTGGTTGCAGCGTGAGCAAATACCTTCCATTTGGGCCAATCAAAGATGTGATCCCATACCTGATGCGGCGAGCGCAGGAAAACAGTTCTATGTCCGGGCAAACAGGAAGAGAGCTGGGGTTGATCAAAAAAGAAATGGCGAGAAGAGGAATATGAGATTTCGGATTTGGGATTTGAAATTGCGGATTGCTTTTGATGCGTAAGTTATTATTGAAGGATGCAGTAAATTATGATTTGTGATTGTGAGATTTTTGAAATTACTTCGCATCTGCATTTTCTAAAATCCGAAATTACCAATTCGAAATCCGAAATTGTATTCGGGTCGTTAGCTCAGTTGGTTCAGAGCGCTGCTTTGACAGAGCAGAGGTCACTGGTTCGAGCCCAGTACGACCCACATTTTTCTCTAAGCAATTTTTTGATTCTATCTCTTGAAAAGAAGATTATCAATCCTGCTCATCACTTCATCTTTATAGCTTTTGCTCAATGGCAATGATGCAGATTCCAGGATGATTTCATTGCCGTCAATTGCTTTAATGGCATTGATGGAAACGATAAAAGATTTATGGATGCGCACAAACAAATTGCGCGGCAGTTGTTCTTCCATGGCTTTGAAAGTGATATAAACAATATGTTTTTTTTGTTTGGTATGCAGCACTACATAATTTGACATAGCTTCCACATACAATAAATCTGAAATAATAATCTTCTCTATTTTCTGATTGCTTTTGATGAAGAAAAAATCCTGTGTCGCAGATATTTCATTCTTTGATTTGCCGAGTATAAATTCCTGTGCTTTTAATGCTGATTTCAGGAACCTGTTAAAGCTGATCGGTTTTAATAAATAATCGAGCACATCCAGTTCATATCCCTCAATTGCATATTCAGGATATGCAGTAGTAAAAATTACTGAAGGCAATGAAGCCGCAGTTTTCACAAAATCAATGCCCGTGAGCTTTGGCATTTGTATATCAAGAAAAATCAGGTCGATCTTTTTTTTCTGCAGCCAGCCTGCCGCTTCAACGGCGCTTTTACATTCTGCCACCAGGTTCAGAAAATCAATCTGCCTGATATGCTCTATTAACCCGTTTCTTGCAATAGGCTCGTCATCCACCACCAGACAGTTAATCATCATAATGAATTTTAAGAGTGATGCTGAATGTATTTTCCTGCTGATCGATCAGGAACAAATGTCTGTTCGGGTATAAAAGCCCCAGCCTTCTTTTCAGGTTCTGCATCCCAAGACCACCCGAATTGGAAATATATTTTGTCTGCAGAGATTTGTCGTAAGTGTTTGTTGCTTTCAAAATAAAATCATGCTCATCTTTTTTTAATTGAAGATGAATTTTATTATCAGCAGCATTTCTGAAATTAGAAACATGCTTGAATGCATTTTCAATAACCGGCAATAATAACAAAGGCGCAATATGAAAACCGGAAAGGTTATCATCGCAACATAGTTTTATATCAGTTCCATTTTCCATGCGCAGTGTTTGCATCGCCACATAATTTTTGATATACTCCACCTCAGCCTGGATATTAATTTTATCAGTGGTGCATTCATACAACTGATAGCGCAGCATCTCAGAAAGTTTTTCAACAGAGCCACGTGCCTGCGTATTCGATCTGTCTATCTGGAAATAAATGGTGTTAAGCACATTGAACAGAAAATGCGGATTGACCTGTGAGCGCAGAAAATTCAACTCCGTATTTATTTTTTCTTTTTCAATTTCATGTAATTCTCTTTCCATCTGAAAACGATTGCTGATGATCTTTAACATCAATCCCAATGCTGCGGAAATCAAAGAGATCAATATAGCTGTGTTCAGCAAGCCAAGCACATATTCGAGCGAAGGGAACATTTTATGCCCTGTGAGCAAATGATAAGAAAGCATCGAGATTAAATAGTCAATAACAGATCCTGCAATAATGATAATGATTGAGTAAATGATGAAGCGGGCAAATCTTCTTTTATATAAATAATTCGGAACAAGCCATGAATATTCAAGGTAACAAATAGGAATAGTAAGACCGGTGAACAGGAGGTTCGCTATGATCTGAGGCATGAGTGGCGCTCTTACATCATAATTCACTGACGTGATGAATAAGGAAACGACTACCCAGCAGATGATATAAGGAACTTTATATTTTATCAGCCATTTCCTGAAATTGAAGAGCATAGTCAGTTTTGAAATTTATTAGGTACAAAATAACATTAAAATATAAAGAGCCTGCAAATCTGTTGTCAAGTAAATGCATCACTTCGTCAAGTATCGGTTTAAGATGGCATAATTGATTATTATCAAGTGCTATTCAATTCTATTTTTATTCTGAAAACAAGATTGCACGATTTGTTTTTCTAATTAATAATCCTAAAACTATTTGTCGTGAAAAAGATATTCCTCATCATTATTATTGTAACCGTAGCTTTTGTGTCATGCAAAAAATCTTCTGATAATAATAGCTGCACGCTTTCAACATCATCATTAGCAGGTAACTGGTATTTTACCGGAGCTACTTACAAGCTCACTGCAAGTTCTCCTGCCGTGGACATTTATCATGATACTACCTGGTTCTATCCTTGCGAAACCGACAATTATAGTTCATTTAAATCAGATGGCAGTTATAGCTATGTTGATGCAGGTGTTTCGTGCATCCCAACCGAAGACTTAAATGGTACATGGACACTTAGACATGATACGATTTACACATCCTCTGGTATACCAGTGAGTGTTGTTACAAGTTTCAATTGCGGCTCGATGGTTATCAGTTACAAGAACTATGATGTTTCCGGTGATGAAGCGCTTATCACTTACACCAAGAAATAATTTTAACTTAAATCAATCTGTTTTTTGTAGCAATCTTAATCGCCTGTGCTTTGGAAGTCACGTGAAGTTTGTGATAGATATTTGCGATGTGCTTTCTTACCGTGTGACTGCTGAGGAATAATTTTTCAGCGACAGCTTTGTAATCATAACCATCCACAGTCAGTTTCAATACTTCAATCTCACGCGTTGAAAGATCATAATCATTTTTTTCAACAATGCTGTCTTGCTTTTCAGGCAGAGATGCTTTCACTAAAAGATTTAAAGCCTTTCGTGCGATGCGAGGGCTCATTGGTGCACCACCAACTTCCACCAATTGCTGAATACAATCAATAATGATGGCGAGCTTTTCATCTTTCAACATATACCCTGCCGCACCTGCTTTAATGGCTTCAAAAATTTTATCATCATCATCAAAAACTGTCAGCATCAGAAAATTAAGTTCGGGATATAATTGTTTTCCAAGCCTCACAGCTTCGATGCCATTCATTCCGGGCATTTCAATATCCATGAGCACAACTGCCGGGTGTTTGTGAGCATCCAGATGTGTCATCTTATCAAGAAAATCTTTTCCATCATTAGCAGTGAGCACCACTTCGATATCGTCGGAATAGTTTATTCTCTCCGCAAGTGAAATACGGTTCTGAGATTTGTCGTCAACTATGGCAATTGGAATTTTCATCAGATTTAAGCAAACTTGGATTTTTAATGTTAATAAAACAATAACTCATTTGTGTAATTTAATACGAATCTGAATTCAATTTTATTATTTGTATAGTTTCATCATCGTGCCATTTCCTTCTTCTGAAATAATTTCAATTCCCGCGCCCAATTCATAAGCTCTTGCTTTCATGTTTTCCAATCCATAATGCCCATGATATTCTTCGTTTTGTTCAAAGCCCTTTCCGTTATCCTGAATGATAATGGCAAAGTTTTCTGACGTTGAAGAACTGATGTCCAGATTTAATTGTGTTGCGCCGGAATGCCTAAAGCAATTCACAATTGCTTCCTGGCAAATGCGAAAAATATTGAGTGCTTCTGTAGGTGAGAAGCGAATGTTGTTTTCAATGTTCTCAGAAATATTTATTTCCATATTTGGTTTCAGTATTCGCTGCGTTTGTGTAAAAAGTTTCAGTTTGTCTGCAAGCTCTTCCAACTGAATAGATTCTTTTTTAATGGCCCAAATGGTTTCGCGCAAGTCTGAAATCATTTCTTTGGCAGTTTTGTTCACAGCAGATAAGCGCTTTGTTTCTTCATCTTTGTTCAATGGCACTGGCGATTCCAGCATCCAATCCACATTGCTGCTGATATAGCTCAGTTGTGTGCCGATATTATCATGCAGTTCTTTTGAGATGCGTTCACGCTCATCCTGAATTTCGTTCTGAACCTGTAGCGACCTGATTTTTTCCTGGTATTGACGACGATTATATTGAAGCACAATGATAGAAGCTGTAGCAATAGATACTGCAAATGCAATTGCCTTGAACCACCATGCCTGCCACCATGGAGGATTGATAACAATCACGATTTCCTTGGTGAATACACTATTGGGAGATAACAACGGGCTGCAATTTAACTGAAGCAAATAGCTGCCCGGTTGAAGCGTGTATCTCAAAGTTGTTGGTCCGTGTGATGTTTGCCAAAGTTCTTCAAAAGATTTTAGCCGATAGTGATACACATAATCATCAGGATTTAAAAGCCCGAGCGCGGCAATGCTAAATTGCAAATGATTTTGATAATAATTCAAATTGAGAGAATCGCCCTTCCACATGCCTGCAGATGAATTGAAGAGCGAGTCATTCACGACGAGACGTGATATATTAATGATTGCAGTGTCGCTGGTAGTTGACAATTCTTTTGGATAAAAAGCCGTAATGCCATTTACACCGCCGAAGAAAAATTTTCCAGTGGTTGAGCGTGCGGCAGACTGTGTGTTGAATTCATTTTCCTGCAGCCCGAGTTCTTTTGTATAGTTTTTAACCTCGCCATCTTTTGAAATATATGCAAGCCCAAGATTCGTGCTCGCAAAAGCAGAGTTGCTGTCAACAGGAAGCAGTGCATATATAAAATCATTTCGCATGCCATTTTCACTTGTTATGCGCTTCATCAATTTACCTCTTGGAGAAAAAATGAAAAGGCCTTTCTCAGTGCCGGCCCAGATATTGTGATAAGCATCTTCCATGATGCAGCGCACCAAATAGTTTTCAGGAATATTTATCGTTTTGATATCGCCGTTCTCTCTGATACGGTAAAGAAATCCACGAACATTGCCCAGCCAGAGCGTTTTATCCGAAGCATACCAAAAGCAATTGACAGGATAAATAAAATTATTCGTGTTCGGTAATATAGAATTCACTGATTTTATTTTCGATTTATCAATCGTGCACCGGAACACATTTGTGCTGGTAGAAATAAAAATTGTTGTGTCATTAATGCGCTGAATGGAATTGCTGAAGATATTAGCCTGAATCTGTTGCTCTGCATTTTTATCCAAAACAACTTTCTCAAGTTTCTTTAACGAAAGATTTAATATATACCATCCTTTACCAAAAGTCACGATCAGATAATTGCCTGCATTTATCTTTTCGATGGAAAGAACATCTTTCACATCTTCTGAAATTAATGGATTATCCCAAAGCGGATTTCCCAAAGTGTCATAGAGTTGAAGCCCACCGTTGTAACAACCTGCGAGCAATATTTTTTTCTGTTCATCATAATAGAGAGCCCGGACGAAATTGTTTTTTTCTTTAGGGTAAAGAAAATATCCAAAGGGGATATCCACATCTTCAATTCTTTTGATATCATCGTTGGTGAGCAACCATATTCTTTTAAACTTGTCTTCATAAGTTTTCACCACATATCCTGTTGTGATGAATGAACCACGATTCAATGTTGTAAATTCTTTCAGGAAATTGCAATCTTCACCAAATAGATATAAATGTTTCCCAACGGTCACCAATATTTGCTTTCCTTCATTGATATCTGCGATGCTGCTGAAAGTGAGAAAGTCATGGGTCAGTTTTTTATATGCGAACGCTTTATGATCGTTGGTGTCACTGATATTGATATATGAAAACTCCTTAATGGTTGCGACGAACAATTTTGTGTTGTTACATGCAAGGCTTAATGGATTATCCTGATAGCTGGAGAGATATTTGAATTCATGCGAACGAAGGCTCACCTGAATAATTTTCTTTGCTGAGGAAAGCAGAAAAATGAAACGGTCATTCGAGGTAACAATGTTGTGATAAAACAAAGTTCCAGTGTTGAGCAGTTCATCAATATTTGCAATTTCTGATGATGAAAATGAGTTCGGCGATGCTTTGTTGTTGCTATAGATTACAATTCCCTTGTGCTCCTGTATGCACCAAATTCCTTCATCAGTTTCTTTAATGGGGTATATAGAATAGTGAAGGTTTGCGAAGGGTTCAGCTTGAATTTTTTTGCTGAAAGAATTTGTTACAGGACTGTATTCAAGAATCCCTTTTTTGTAACCGATCAGCACAGATCCGTTTTTAGATCCCAAAAAGAACACCGGATAATTGATGTGGATAGTATCACCATCTACTACTGGAGTTATTCTTTCCAAAGTAATTCCATTGAACCGCTGAAGCCCGGTCAGTGTAGATACCCACGTGAGGCCGGTTGCGTCAGTAATAATACCGACTGTTGTATTGTTGATAAGCCCTTGCTCAAAATTGATTGTCTTCCATGCGCACCTTTTAAAAGCAGTGACGCTTTCATTCTGGGCAATGAGCACCTGAAATGAACACACATAAAGAATAACTGTGATAGACTTAATCAGCGGCATGGGTTATGTCTTCATTACATTTAAGAGGACTGAATTTTTGCGAGTAACAAAATACTAAATTGAAGTCATAAGGGTGATGAAAAAATACTACAAATGAGGTATTTGCAGAATTGGCTACGCACGATAGTTTTGAAAGCACCTAAACCAAGGTGTCTTTTCTTTTAATTAAAGCCTTTTTAATCCCGCTAAGCCCTACATGCGAGGTGCAGCGAAAGCTGTGCCTTCGTTTTTTATGCCTGTCCAAACAAATTTTCAGAAAAACATATTCCCACAATGAAACTGATTTTGCTAAAAATGGGAGAGAAAATGAGGCTTGTGCCATTATTTTACCTTTAGAATAATAATGGAACATGTTTTGCGTTTAAGTATTCGGTTTTTCATAGGATATTGGATTTTAAAACGGGGCTGGATTTCTATCCTGGCCCTTTTTTTATTTTATGAATGACGATTTGGGATATATGATTTCTTAAAAATCTCGACTCCGAATCTTTCAAGTTCCCTACCTCAAAAGACATCACACATCGTATATCTAAAATCTTACATTCTTAATAATACATCCAATGCCATTTCGCCCCATCTATTTTGTTCCATTCAAGCGTTGGGGAAGGCATCTTTAACGTGCGGTTGAATTTGAGGAGCGTGTTCGCAAAATCAGAAGTCTTGTCAATCCTATATAAATCTGTGTCGAAAGAAAAATAGTATTGACGATAGCGCTTGAATTCAGGAATCTGCAAGCCATTTATTTCTTTTGGGTTTTCTCTCGCGCCAATCATTCCGTCTGCACCATACCCGAAAGAAGCATTCAGCCATTTAGGGAAATCACTTTTTGAAGAAAGGAAGGAGCCGATATTAACAGAAAGCCAATATGTCTGTCCGTTATAATCTTTCAACAGCCGTTCTTTAAAATTCTTTCCCAATTCCTGCGGATAATATTTCGCGAACATTGTATAATGATAAGAAAATTTCAGGCTAATGCGTTGCTCGTTCCACATCCATTGCTGTCCCTGATATAATAAGCAACCTGATAGATTTGCAAGCATATCACCAATCGAAAACCCCCATTTGGAAGAATGCCCATCGAGGATTTCAATCATCGTCATAAAGCCCAATGCTGTGAGCGAGCCGATGGCAGCAGCAGGAACACGCTTCACTCCTGCCCAATGAAAAATATCGCTTTGGATAGCTGCGATATTATAAGCCGTGACAGCATGACCAGCTTTATCCATATTCAGCCATTCGGCATTATCATTGAACAAATGAAATTTGCTGTGTGAGAATTTTTTGTACCACAAATAATTTAAACCAAAAGTGATGATGGTTCCTGCAAGCGCTTCAGTTATAACAACTCCGTTCACTCTTCCATTATTATAGTTTTCTGAAGGCTGAAAGAAGTCGCGTTGCGCAAATATTGAGGAATGAAGAAATAAAGAAATGAATAAAAATATGACCAGGGATTTTGTTATCGAAACATTTCTTTTCGCTTCAAGCATAAGGCAAATTAATAATTAATAATTAGTAATTAATAATTCATAATGCAAGCTCGATTCTCAGAAATCGTAAATCCCAAATCGTAATTCGTAAATTATTACTATCCACAGCTTCTCAACAATCCCACAAATCCCGTTCATCCCAGTTCAGACTTTCTGTAACTTGCACCCATGCAACAATACCTCGATTTGCTTCAACATATTCTGGATAAAGGCGCATCCAAAACAGACCGGACAGGAACAGGAACAATCAGCTGTTTCGGCTATCAGATGCGCTTTGATTTGAATGAAGGATTTCCTCTTGTGACAACTAAAAAGCTTCATCTGAAGAGCATCGTTTATGAATTGCTTTGGTTTTTGAAAGGTGATACGAATATCAAATATCTGAAAGAGCATAATGTGAGCATTTGGGATGAATGGGCTGATGAAAACGGAGAGCTCGGTCCGGTTTACGGAAAGCAATGGCGAAGCTGGGAAGGTGCTAATGGGAAAACGATCGACCAGATTTCGCAACTGATTGAACAAATCAAAAAAACACCAGATAGCAGAAGATTAATCGTGAGCGCATGGAATGTTGCCGACCTTCCGGAAATGGCGCTGATGCCTTGCCATACGATGTTTCAGTTTTATGTGGCAGATAGAAAATTAAGCTGTCAATTGTATCAACGAAGTGCAGATGTTTTTTTGGGAGTTCCTTTTAATATTGCATCTTATGCTTTGCTCACGATGATGATTGCACAGGTTTGTGATTTGGAGTTAGGAGAATTCGTTCACACATTTGGCGATGTGCATTTATACAACAATCATATTGAGCAGGCAAAATTGCAATTGACAAGAACTCCGTTTGCATTGCCAACGATGCGACTCAACCCAGCAGTAAAAAATATTTTTGATTTTGTTTTTGAAGATTTCAAATTAGAAAACTATCAAAGCCATCCTGCGATTAAAGCGGCGGTAGCCGTTTAAATAAGAAATGAAAAATGAGGAATAAGGAATGAGAAAGTATTTGAACATGATTTTCCTTGTTCCGTAAAAAAAGCAAAATGAATAAAAAAGACTTTTGCGTCATCAGCCAACTTCCTAATTTCTTATTCCTAATTCCTAATTCCTGATTCTCCATGCTCATCTCTATCATCGTCGCTGCGTCTGAAAACAATGTAATTGGAAAAGATAACCAACTGCTTTGGCGACTGCCGAACGATACCAAATTTTTCAAGAACACAACCTGGGGAATGCCTGTGATTATGGGACGAAAGACTTTTGAATCATTGAATGGAGAACCATTGCCGGGAAGGTTCAATTTTGTGATCACACATCAAAAAGACTGGAAGACAAATAATGATAAAGCACAAGTTGCTTCTTCATTAGCTGAGGCAATTGAGTTAGCAAAACAAACAGATTGTAAAGAAGCATTTATTATAGGTGGCGGGAAAGTATATGCAGAATCGATGTCAATCGCAGATAAAATTTACATGACACGTGTTCACACAGTCATTGATGGCGATGCATTTTTCCCTGCGATTGATGAAAAAAAATGGAAGCTTGAATCGAATATCGATTTCCGGATTGATGAGAAACATCAGTATGCTTATAGTTTTCAGGTGTGGCGGAGGGAGTAAAAATAAGAAATGAAAAATGAGAAATAAGGAATGATAAAATGTCGGAAATCGCTACTTTATCGTTTTTCTTGTTTTATTCTCATTTCATCTTTCGATTTTGCGGTTTCAATGCTTTTTAGAAAAATTGCCATCAATTGATTTGCTTCGTTCAGAGCGGCATCAATTTTCATATTTTGTACTACTGGCTTTTGTTTTATAATCCTGAGGTTCACTCTCGATTCCCGTATTTCTTTGAGCACGATTTTCATCTTATGCAAAAAGTCAGCCCGCGACTCCGCGGCTTGCGCTTCACCATAAACAAGCGCACATGCAGTTCCGCTTTTTGAAAGTTGATACTCAAGATTATTTCCAGCTCTGGTATTTGGCAGTAGGTCACAAACATCAAGACAAAGGCAAGCAAAATCTATAAGTCTGTCTTCAAGATTAAATTGTTGTTTCGTATGTGACATTTTTTGAGGATTAGGTTCATAGCTAATGTAATCAATAACCGGAAATAAACCCCTTTCTCATTCCTTATTTATCATTTCTAATTTCTAATTTCACGAACATGTATTCGCCCCTTCAACTTGCTCAAAAATACATTCACTATTACCTCACCGCATCCAACGGAAAAGGTCACGGCATCCACTCTCCTTTTATTTTTGATTTTGTCATTCATGTTTTAAATGATAAGAGAGATTTTTACGCTTATATGCAAACTGAAAACCTTCGGCAAAAACTATTAAGCGATGCAACGTTAATCGAAGTGGAAGATTTTGGCGCAGGTTCATCTTTATCAAAAACAAATCAGCGAAAAGTCTGCGACATTGCAAAGCATGCCGCGAAAAATAAAAAATTAGCACAGTTGCTTTTCAGGATTGCAAATTATTATCAGCCCAAAAGTATTATTGAGCTTGGCACTTCACTTGGTATTTCTTCATCATATCTTGCCTCAGCAAACCCGGAATCATCGCTGATTACAATTGAAGGCTCACCTCAAATCGCTGAAATAGCAAAAAATAATTTTCAGTCGATTGGCTTGAAAAATATTCAATCATTAACAGGAAATTTTGATGATGTTCTAACAGATGTTTTGAAAAATAATAAAACAATTGATTTGGCTTTTATCGATGGCAATCATCGCAAAGAGCCGACAATAAAATATTTCAATCAATTGTCAGAACATTCAACAACTTCTTCTATTTTTATTTTCGATGATATCCATTGGAGCAAAGAAATGGAAGAAGCATGGGGCATTATCAAATCATCTGTACAGGTCACCTTATCCATCGATTTGTTTTTTATCGGTCTCGTTTTTTTCAGAAAAGATTTCAAAGCAAAACAGGATTTCACCATCCGGTTTTAAAATTGCTTAATTTCATTGTGAATTATTGATTGGCACTCTATAAAATATTTTTTCGTACACATGGTTATTGGCGTATTAAAAGAACCCGATTTTGAAAACAGGGTTTCATTATTACCGGAAATTATTCCCCAGCTCATCAAAAAAGGTGTTCAGGTTTTTGTCGAGCAAAATGCAGGTGAGAAAGCATTTGCTAACGATGATGCATACACGAAAAGTGGTGCTGAAATAAAATCTGCTGAAGAAATTGCATCTGCTGCTGACATCATTCTATCTATTAATCATCCATTAGTTATTAATCTTGGTTCATCGGTTGTTTTGCTGGGAGTTTATCAACCATTGTTCAATGCTCCGCTCATGCGAGATTGGGCGAAACAAAATCTTACAGTATTTAGTCTTGATATGTTGCCTCGCACAACCCGTGCGCAAAGTATGGATGTGCTGAGCTCGCAGGCAAACATTGCCGGATATAAAGCTGTGCTGCTTGCTGCGGATAGGTATCCCCGTTATTTCCCGATGTTCATGACTGCCGCCGGAAGTATTCCTCCGGCAAAAGTGTTGATACTCGGCGCAGGTGTCGCAGGATTACAGGCAATTGCTACTGCGCGAAGGCTTGGTGCAGTCGTTGAAGTATTCGACACCCGTCCTGCTGTGAAAGAAGAAGTGATGAGCCTTGGGGGAAAATTTATTGAAGTAGAAGGAGCTGCTGATGCATCGAAAGCCGGTGGCTATGCGGTTGAACAGTCGCAGGAGTTTTTGCAGAAACAAAAAGCAAAAATTGCTGAGAGCATTGCCAAAGCTGATGTGGTGATAACAACTGCGCAAATCCCCGGAAAGAAAGCACCGGTGCTTGTTACCGGAGAAATGATGAGCGCAATGAAAAAAGGCTCATTGATTGTTGACCTTGCTGCTGCAACCGGAGGCAATACAGAATTCACGAAGAATAACGAAACGGTGAATTATAATGGCGTGAGCATCATCGGCAATTCTGCGCTTGCATCTGAAATGCCTTATGATGCCAGCAAGATGTATGGCAAGAACGTGCTGAATTTTTTGCAATTGATTATTGATAAAAATGGGAAGCTGAACTTGAATTTTGAAGATGATTTGGTGAAAGGTGCATGCATGGCGCATAATGGTGAAGTGACAAATGAAAGAGTTCGTGGTTTGTAGTTTGTTGTTCGTAGTTCTTTGTTACGAGCATTGGTTTTCTATTTAGCATTGTCCCGCTGCGGCGGGCTCTTGTACAGAAGAAAATATATTGAGCTTCAGTTTCAGAAATAAATTACAACACTTATGTCAAATATTCTTCATTGGATATCTTCAAACCAGCAAATGATTTATATCGTCATCCTGATGATTTTTCTCGGCGTTGAAGTAATCGGTCGTGTGCCAAGTGTTTTGCACACACCATTAATGAGCGGAGCAAATGCCATTCACGGTGTTGTGATTATTGGCGCCATCATCGTAATGGGTAAAGCTGAAAGCGATAATTATTTAGCATTGATATTGGGATTTTTGGCGGTTGTTTTAGGAACAATAAATGTTGTTGGTGGATTTGTTGTGACGGATAGAATGTTGGAAATGTTCAAATCCCGTAAGGGAAATTCTAAATACTAAATGGCTGACGAAAAGAAATATGATTTAGAACAAAGAACAGAAAAGTTTTCGTTGACGATTAGAGATTTTTGCAGCTATCCTCAGAAAGTTGGGAGATTGATTTAAGGTTTTAGAATTTAGTTTTTAGTACTTAGTACTTTTTTATGGGAATTAGCTTACTTACTATTTGTTATTTAATTGCTTCAGTCACATTTATATTGGGATTGAAAATGCTTTCCAATCCTGCATCTGCAAGAAAAGGAAATTTAATCGCAGCAGCCGGAATGACGATTGCCATCATAGCGACTATTTTTTTATATGAAGACAATGGCAAAAAGCTTCACAACTATGCATGGATTTTTGGCGGCATATTAATCGGCGGGATTATCGGAACACTTACTGCAAAAAAAGTGAAGATGACGGCGATGCCGGAAATGGTGAGCCTTTTCAACGGAATGGGAGGAGCTTGTGCGGCGCTGATTTCGATTGTGGAGTTTAATCATCTTTATAAAAATAATTTTATCACTTTCAAATGTCCTTCGTGTAGAGAAAGATTAATAACTAATAATTTTTTCGCAACAGAACTAATAATAATACTTGCAGGTTTAATTATTGGGAGTGTTTCTTTCGCGGGAAGTATGATAGCATGGGGAAAATTGAATGGAAAAGTAAAAGATAAAAGTTTTAAAGGCCAACATATATTCAACATTTTATTATTAGCCCTAATTCTTGGTCTTGCTATTTATAATATAGTTTTTGAACTTAGAACTTCTTCATTCATTAATCTTGGCGATGTATATTTTTATATAATTCTCTTTTTAGCTCTTTTGTACGGCATTCTCTTCGTTCTCCCTATCGGCGGTGCTGATATGCCTGTTGTCATTTCATTATTAAATTCTTTTACTGGTGTTGCTGCTGCATGCGGTGGTTTTTTATATGATAATAAAGCAATGCTCACCGGCGGTATTTTAGTTGGCTCTGCAGGAACGTTGCTCACAATACTCATGTGCAAAGCCATGAACCGCTCATTGGCAAATGTGCTGATTGGCTCTTTTGGTAGTTCAAATAAAGCTGCAAGTGGTGTAGCAAAAGAACAAGGCGCTTACAAAGAAATTTCTCTGAGTGATGCCGCAATGGTGATGGCTTATGCGCACAAAGTGATGATTGTTCCCGGATACGGATTAGCTGTAGCACAAGCTCAGCATGCATGTCATGAGCTTGAAAAATTATTGTCTGAAAAAGGTGTTGAAGTAAAATATGCCATTCATCCTGTTGCAGGAAGAATGCCCGGTCACATGAATGTGCTTTTGGCAGAAGCAGATGTGAGCTATGATAATTTATTAGAGATGGAACAAGCGAATGAAGAATTCCCAACAACGGATGTTGTGTTGGTGCTCGGCGCGAATGATGTTGTGAATCCCGCAGCAAAAACAGACCCTTCCTCTCCTATTTATGGCATGCCGATTTTAGATGTTGAGCTTGCGAAAACATGCATCGTGAACAAGCGAAGCATGAAGCCCGGTTATGCCGGCATTGAAAATGATTTATTCTTCCAACCCAAAACTTCCATGCTTTTTGGCGATGCAAAAAAAGTGCTGCAGGATTTGATTGGCGAGATAAAGAATTTATGATGTAAAAATTTTTTTCTTTTCGATGGTGAAAAAAAAATCGTATATAGTTCCATCCATATTCTTTTTAGCATTATCTGTAATACTTATAGTAATACAAATCATTCTTCTTCGGCAGTGGAAGGCAATCCATCCGGAAAAAAAATTCTATTCATTTATTTTGGCGCCAGGAATATTCCTTTTTGAGGCAATTATATATTTCCTCATCCGCAATCATATTTTCAAGAAATGGGCAAACCTTCATATGATATGTGTCATTTCACCGATTATTATAAGTGTTTTACTTGTCCCAATGTTCAATATTTTTCCTAAACAAAAAATTATTATAGTTTTAAATATTCAATCTTCTTTAAGTTGGATGTTCACAATTGCAGGTTATATTTTTTTTATCTCTGCTGTTGCAAAAAGCTTCCTGTTAAGAAAAGATGAGTTAATAAAAGATGAACAAAGTTCCAACCTCCTTGATGACATCTCTGATTGATGTAAAAGGATTCGATAAAGCTTCCTTCGAAAAAGTTCATGAACAAAATCAGCAAATCACTTCTATTCGTTTCAATCCGCTGAAATATTCGTCAATGGTGAATGGTCAATGGTCAATTAAAGAGGCACCCATGCACGATTCACCATTCACCATTCACGAAAAAGTCCCATGGTCATCATTTGGCTTTTATCTCAAAGAACGCCCGTCATTCACCCTCGACCCATTATTGCATGCAGGCGCATATTATGTGCAGGAAGCAAGCAGCATGTTTTTGGAGCAGGCACTAAAGCAAACTGTTGATTTAAAGAATTCAATTAAAGTATTGGACTTATGTGCAGCACCAGGCGGAAAATCCACATTAATACAATCACTCATTTCTGACGAAAGTTTATTAGTGAGCAATGAAGTCATTAAATCAAGAGCAAACATTCTTGCAGAAAACATAACTAAATGGGGAGCATCAAATGTGATGGTTACCAATAATGACCCGAAAGATTTTGCAAGACTGGAAAATTATTTCGATGTGATTGTGGTTGATGCCCCCTGCAGCGGAAGTGGGTTATTCAGGAAAGAACCTGAAGCCATCAATGAATGGAGCGAAGACAATGTGATGCTATGTAGCCGGCGCCAGCAAAGGATTCTGGCAGATGTAATGCCAGCATTGAAACAAGAAGGGATTTTAATTTATTCAACCTGTTCATATTCAAAAGAAGAAGATGAGAATATTTTGGACTGGATAGCTGAAGAGTTTGCAGTTCAGAGTTTAGAGTTCAGAGTAGAAAACTCCTGGGGAATTATTGAGACACTATCTGATAAAACTAACAGTCATGGCTACCGTTTTTACCCGGATAAATTAAAAGGCGAAGGTTTTTTTATAGCAGCATTCAAAAAAAATGACGGCGACGATTTTCATTTTCCAAAAAGCAAAAAAGTAAGTTTTGAAAAACTTACGAAAAACGAAGAAGCAATTTGCAGGAAATGGATAATGGATAATGGAAAAATCATGTTGATCAAGGTGAATGATTTCATTTATGCAATACCGGAAAATTTATTGAACGATTTTAATTTCCTGAAATCAAATCTTTATATCAAAAAAGCCGGAGTGCTTTTAGGAAAAATTACTCCACATGAATTAATACCCGAACACGAATTTGCCCTAAGTAAGCTAACTAATGCTAATGTCAATTCCATTGAACTTTCGAAAGAACAAGCATTAAGCTATTTGAGAAAAGAAGAAATAAAAATTGAAGCAGAATATAAAGGCTGGTGCATTATCAAATATCAAAATCAAAACCTGGGCTGGATAAAAATTTTGCAGAACAGGATTAATAATTATTACCCTCAGGAATGGAGGATAAGAATGAAGGATTGATTTATCAAAATCCTATTCAGTAAATTGCTAAAAAAATATAGATGCCAACAAATATAAAATGCCCGAGTTGTGGAACGGAATTTCCGATGGAAGAAGCAGTATCGGAAGAATATAAAAAAGAATTGCGTGAACAAATGCTTTCCTACAAAAAGCAGAAGGATGATGAGTTCCTGAAAAAAGAAAGAGATTTTCAGGTTGTCATTCAAAATAAAGATGCGGAGTTTGCAAAAAAATTACAGGACGAAAAAAGCGCTTTGCAAAGAACGTTGGAAGAAAATTTGCGCAAATCCATTTCTTCAGACTATGAAAACCAATTACGACTGTTACAGCAATCTAATAAAGACAATGAAGAAAAGCTAAAATTATCGCGACAAAAGGAACTGGAATTTTTGCAGAAAGAAAATGAATTGAAAAATAAGGAAGCCGAGCTTGAAATTTCCGTGCAAAGAAAATTGCAGGAAGAAAGAATAAAGCTTTCGGACGAAATCAGAAGAATTGAAGAACAAAAAAATGCCACAAAAGAATCAGAACATCAGTTGCGTGTGAAAGAACTGGAGAAACAATTGGAAGACCAAAAAAAATTAGCTGATGAAATGAGGCGAAAAGCAGAGCAAGGCTCCATGCAATTACAAGGCGAATCGCAGGAACTTTTGCTGGAAGAAACTTTGAAAATGGCTTTCCCTTTTGATGAGATAGCCGAAGTCGGCAAAGGTGTTCGTGGTGCAGATTGCATTCAAACAGTTCGAAATAATTTTGGACAGGTCTGCGGCAAAATAATTTATGAAAGCAAGCGCACTGAAAACTTTGGTGCCGATTGGGTTGAAAAATTGAAAACTGATATGCGTAGCCAAGGTGCTGATGTGGCAGTAATTGTCACAAAAGCATTCCCAAAAGAAATGACTCAATTCGGAGAAAAAAATGGTGTGTGGGTCTGCAAGTTCAATGAAGTGAAAGCATTGGCTCATGTGCTGCGTGATGGCATTATCAAAATTTACGGAGCAGGAAAATCGCAGGAAAATAAAGGCGATAAAATGCATTTGCTCTACGATTATTTAACCAGCAATGAATTCAGCGAGCAATGGAAGGCAATTCGCGAAGGCTTCATGTCGATGAAACAATCTATTCAACGCGAACGTGACACGATGGAGAAATTATGGAAAGCCAGAGAGAAACAGCTCGAAAAAGTTTTGCTGAATGCCGCGCATGTGAAAGGTTCAATTGAAGGCATTGCCGGACAGGATTCGATTGATCTGAATCTGATTGATGATAACTCAACCTCACTCCTGGAATAAAGTAAAGTTTTTGGAACTAAAATGTTTGGTTTATTAATCGCAATAAAGAATAAGATTGCTTAATTTTATATAGTCTGACTGCGCTTATTCAGGACAGTGATTCCCATCTAAAAAACAAACATGAAGTTCCCATTAATCCTTTTGTTATTGCTCCTGCCATTTTATGTCTTTTCAGGTGAAAATAATGGGATTGTCCGCGGGACTGTGACTACAGCAGATAGTAAACCAGCAGCTTCCGTAAGCGTTGAAATAAAAAATTCAACAAAAGGTGCAATCACGGATGATAAAGGAAATTTCGAGATCAAAAAAATTAAGCCGGGCCATTATGCGCTGTCATTTTCTTTATTAGGATATAGCGATACTTCAATCAATGTTGATATAAAACCAAATGAAGAAACTTTTGTAAACATTCAACTTCGCAGGACAGAAGCAGAACTAAAAAAAATAACTGTTGAAGCAAGTGCTTCTTCAAAATATACAGAAACAAGACCATCAGAATCGCTTCGGCTGAATTTGCCACTTATTGAAATACCACAAAATATAACTGTTGTCACTCATCAAACGCTTACAGACCAGGGTTTGCTATCTACGCTTGAGGCAATCCGAAATGTGAGCGGCATTGAAAAAACTTATGGCGGATTAAACGATTATTCATTGATCATTCGCGGTTCCGATGCGACTTACAATGTGTTTCGGAATGGCGTAGGCGGTTATTGGTGGAATCAGCAGGAAGATATTGGCATGTTGGAAAAAATAGAATTCATAAAAGGCCCCGTTGGCTTTATGATGAGCGAAGCTGAACCGGGTGGCATCGTGAATATATCGACTAAGCAGCCGATAAGAGAACCGCTCATGAATATTAATGCAGCATTTGGCAGTTATAACATGAAAAGGTTAACTTCTGATTTTGGCGGAAGTCTTTCTAAACAATCAAAATTCTCGTATCGGTTTAATGCAGGTATTCATTATCAAGACAGGGCATTTCAATTCAGCAATGCTTTGCGATATTTTGTTTGTGGTGCATTGAAATATGACCTTGATAAAAAAACTTCGCTCACAGCTGAATACAATGTAATGAAAGCCGAAACAAAGGGGAACAATATTGATTTGCCATCTATCAACGGTAAACTATTTGTGCTGCCCCGGAATTTTGCTGCGGCAGATGCAGGCACAGATAAGGCAAGCCCATCCGACAATTATTACCGCATCCATTTCAATCATATCTTCAATGATAACTGGCAGTTGAATGTGCATCTTGCTTATATAAAAGGCTCATATACGTTTCACTGGTTGCGGGCAGATGGCACTGTGCCTGTATCTAAAGACACGATATACAGATATGCAAACAACGAATACTGGAGCAACTTTTCTAAAGTAGCTCAACTTTTTTTTGAAGGAAAATTTACAACCACTCCTAAGATAGAGCATAAAGTTTTACTTGGAATTGATTGCTACAATGCCGGCTCAGAAGATCCCTGGGAAGACACACAGGGAGAACAAAAATTTGGGTTATACATACCAAATCCGAAATATTATGTTTCCCAAGACTCATTGAAAGATACTCAATTCAATTTGCATTATCAAAAAGTACGATTCAACTATGCTACAATTTATCTCCAAGATCATATAAAAATCGGAAGGAGATTAGTGATCACACTGGCCAGTCATTTCACGCATGCCACTTTTTATGACACTGCGGATTTCGTACCCGATTATCAAAAGAATAATACCTACAATGTGGCTGTTCCTCGTATGGGAATAACCTGGATGTTTACAAAAGATATTTCAATATACACGATGTATGATCAGAGTTTCTGGCCGCAGGTTGGCGCAGTTTATAAACCAACAACTTTAAAACCTCTGACAGGCAACGACCTTGAAGCGGGTTTGAAATCTTATTTTTTTGAAAAAAAACTCAACATCAATTTTTCAGTTTTTGATATCACAAAAAATAACACATTATCAGGAGATCCTGAGCATCCCGGATTTAATATTCAAACAGGACAGATAAAAAGCAAAGGAGTTGATTTTGATATGACAGGAAATATCACACCTGCTCTTATTATAAATGCAAATTATGAGTATGCTGATGCCAAAATCACTAAGGATAGCAGCGGCTTTGCCGGCTTAAGAGTTTTCGGGACACCCGATCACTATGGCAATCTTTGGTTAAAGTATCTGGTGCTTCATCATAAACTAAAGGGCTTGTCATTCGCGATAGGATACCAATATATGGGCAAGCGAAGCGCTGTAGATGATGGCAGTTGGGAGCCCGGCAATTCAATCAATTATTTGCCTGCTTACAATTTGTTTGATGCAGCAATAGGTTACAGCAATGAAAGATTCAATATTAACTTGAATCTCTATAACCTTTCCAATAGAAATTATGCAGCAGTCGGCTATTTTAATTCCGGCACTAATGAATGGCGATATACTCCCGGAGAACCGATTAACTTTCGGTTGAGCATGGGCGTTAGTTTAGCGCATCATAAGAAAGTTGATAGCAATTCAAGACCCGATTAAAATCATTTCTCAAAAACCGCATGATGCTGCACAGTTTGGAGGAAGAGGTCGGGTTAAACAATTGCAAAACGTAATCTTTTTGCAATAACCACTATCGCAGATATATCCGGGAGGGCAACTATGCAGCGGGCTACATTTTTGCATGGCAGTTTTGCTTGTTGAGTCATTTCCATTATTTGAATCTGGTGGCATGGTTTTTTTGCATGAAAAAAAAGATAGCACGCTTGACATGATGATGCAAACGCATATAAACTGAATTCCTTTCATAACTTTTTAAGTTTGTGAATTACTAAAGATTTCCGTTTTAATAAGCCTCTCTGGAAAGAGAGGCTATTTGTTTTTATTGCGTAACTATTAATGAAAGATTATTACATCACTATTATTTTTCTGATTTCTGTTCCATGTTGCGTTTCAACCTTGATAAAATAAATTCCTTTTAGAACACTATTGCCTCTCGTGTCTTTTGCATCCCATATTAACTGATGCAAGCCGTCTTCCATATTGGCATCGGCAATCTTGCTTACTAATCGTCCACTCAAATCGAAAATGCTGACTGAAACTTTTTGTGGTTGTTCCAGAGAGAAAGAAATGGTTGTTGAATGAGATAGCGGATTAGGGAACACTGAAATGATTTTATCATGAGAGATAATATTTTTTTCTTCCTGCAAAACATCTTCAGATGCCAGATAGCATTGTCGGCTTTCCAGTTTTGCAATCCAATTAATATTTGGAAATATTTTGCTCCCGTATTGTCCTTCTATCCAGCATTCTCCCGGGTGATTGTACCTGCGGCACAGCGCAGAATAATCGCCCCACAAACCATTGATGGTATCTTCACCTTGTTTTACTGTTGTTGGCTGACTGACTGAAAAATGATTGTCAACTGATACGGCTTCGAGACCGGGATATTTTTTTTCTCCTGTATATTCAATTCCTACAATGGCGCTATTGTCATTGTGAGCATTCCCTGAATAAATTATTTGCGGAAACAAAAGATCAAGATGAGGGTCGCTGATAGTTTGTGCCTTGCAAGAAAGGTGACCGGGAACACCGGTTATTTTTCCAATGCATACTGTGGCATTCCCTTTTTCTGCACTGTTTTGGCTGAATTGAATAATTCCATTTTCAAAAAAAGCATTTTGCAAAAAGTCATCATAGCCGGCACCTCCATCTTCGGTGCCTTGTTCAAGAAGCGGGATATGCCCCGGTTGATAAGAAATCGGTGCAGGAAAATAAGTTTCTCCTGAATGAACCGGCCCATAAGTTTTAAGCACAGCCTTTCCTGAGGCAATCGTATTGGTAACTTCAAACACATAATACAAATCGTCAGAAGAGCCGGTTTCATCAGCCATCACAAAATACATATTTGGCCCATAGGTTGTTGAGCCGCCTGAAGCAGGAACAACACTTGCATAATAATCTCCTGATAATTGAACAGAAAATGTTTGCATTTTTATTGATGATGCGCCCGAATATCCCGCATGTTTATCAAGTTGAAGGATGATGGAGTTGACAATATTCCCGTCAGCATCAGTTCTGAATTCGGTTACGAAAACATCATTATCAGAAATGCCTAATTGCGGATAGTCGATGCTGTTATTATCACCAACTTCTGAATCGGGGTAATAATAAAAATTCCATCCGTCCATTGGATTGTTTGATTTTGAAAAAGCAACCACCAATCCTTCAGAATCAAAAACAGCATTGAAATCTGTAAACCCATACGAGCTCACAAAGACGAACCGATCTTTTTTGGGGTCATAAACTACCCTTACATCAATTAACCCTGAGCAAAAATGATAGAGCGAATCAGAGAAAATCAATCTCCCGTTTTCATCGTAATAACAGATCCAGCCATTAGAAATGCTTACGATCTTTCCTGCATTGGAAATTGCAATAGAGCTTTCAGATGCATAATATCCTATCGGGGGCAGATAAAAAGGAGTGAGCGGATTGCCTGCAAAATTTGTTTCAAGTTGCGGCGGGCAAACTTTTGAATTGTTCTTATTTTCATTTGCAGAATTATTATTGAGAGGAACAGAAAGTGCGTTCTCTTTTTGTTTGCTCTGGGAATGGCGGAAATGCATATTATTTCTAAATCTATTGTGCTGATCAATTCTTTTTTGAAGCTGAGACTTTATTTGTCCTGGTTCTGCTTTTTGAATTGTGGTTTGCAGGGATGAATTTTGCGCATTGCTATTTGTTAAAAAGAACAGAAGCAAACCCAAAATGCAAACAATGTTTTTGTAGAAAATAATTTTCATAATTATTGATTTAATGATGAAGTTTTTAAAGTTTTTGCCCGGCTGATATGGAATGCCCGGAAATATTATTGTAAGCATACCCTGAAACAATCAGGTCGCCATTGCCAAACATATCTGAAGCAAAGTGAATTCATAGGATCCATCATCGTTCATGTCAAACATCAATGAATGATTAGCCAGAATCACCGAATCAGGATTTAGATCAGTATAAACAATAGAATCTTTTTGCAAACCGCCAACAGTTCAATCAATATTCATTTGCCCGCCATGATTATTTACGTCCAGAGGAGAAGTTCGTGTGCATGAGCAAAAACAAATATTGTAATGAGGACAATTACACCTTGCCTTATTTAATTCGAACAGTTTCATCACTTATAACAATGACTGGCTATTAAAATCTGTTCTTCGAAATCCATCATTTATTATATTTCACTCGCCACAAATAATTCCACAATAAGGTGGAATGGGACGAACTGAACAATTACAACCGACCGGCTTCTTTTTGCAGTAACCGCCATCGCAGGTGTACCCCAAAGGACAAGCATGCTGCACATCACATTTTTGTTTTGCAATCGTGCCATTACCATTGTTGTTAGGAGGCATGGTTTTTTTGCAAGCAACGATAAACAGCATTGTCAATGCGATCACGACGCCAGATCTAAATGATAATATCTTCATATTATTTTTTAACCGGTTAATTATTGAACACGTTTTATTTTGTAGCTGCAGGAAAAAGGACCAACGATAGTAGGAGTACTTGAACCTGAGCCGGCCCATAGAGCCATATTTCCGGAAACTGTTCCTGTTATATATTCATTCACTGCTCCATATTCGGTAACAGTTGTTGTCAAATTGTATTGATTGATAAATGAACTGGTATAGAGAGTGCCATCTAATGCGGAAACCAAATATATCGGGTAATTTCCGGGAGATGTACTGTCACCGGTATAAATATTAAATGAAATTGATTTTATACCACTGACCATAGGGTCTCCATTGCCCTGTATAATCGTATAAAAAGAGCCTGATGTATCTGCCTTCCTTATGCCTAAAAGAGAATCGGAAACCGGCAACCATGAATAAGTAATCCCGTTTAATGTAAGAGTAATGAATTGCGTTGTGTCTACAGAAGCCGGTCTGCAATTACTGTCGATAATATTTATTTTATTAAGAACCGTGTCTGTTGCAAACGGACCGATGTTCTGTGAATACACAATTGTACCACAACTGTCAACCACCCGCATGATCAAAATTTCATTTACAGGAATTAAACCAGTTGCTGTCCCTGTATTATCAGTATGATCGCTTGTGCTTGTTGAATCAAATCTGGTTAATGTAACCAACCGATTTGCAAATGGAGTGTTCTTAAGCGAATCAATAATAGTTACAGTGAGATTGATAGAACCTGCAAGATCACCTGCGCTCCAGAATGTAAAATGTTTTACAGTGCCGATATAATTACTGCCCTGCTTAGTTGCACTCCCTTCTCTTGTCCATGAGCTTTTTGTATCATCGAAATACCAAAGAGGTATTGATGAAGGTGCCATGTTTTGCAATGCAGAAGGAATTGGCAACGCGATGGTAGCTGTTTTGCCAGAAGCCAGTTGCAGTTTGTTACCGGAAGCATCATTCATTTCAACGACAACTGCGCCGAAGGATTGAAGAATTCCCTTTGGATTAGCAGCACTTGCAATCTTTAAATTCCCGGGCACTGAAGCTGCAAAATTTGGGTCGGCAGGATTAAAGTAAACTGAAGAAACAGAAACAGTTCCCGAATATGCATTACCGTTAGATGCATTGACGAAGCCGGCGCTGAAATTAACTGAGCCGCCACCAGAAGCTGTGATATTGCCGCCTGAAGATGCCGCAAAAGTTCCTGACGCAGGTTTTGTGATGAGCTGAATTTTTGCATTGCTTACATCATTGTTATTGGATGCAAAATTTTTTGAGCCTTCAAAAAAGCCATCTTTAGTAACAATCAATACTACGCTATCTGCACTGAACTGAACTTTTGATAGCGTGAATTTGCCACTCGCATCCGTAGTTGTAGTAGCTGTTCCGCCAGCAACAGTTGCATTGCTTACCGGGGCATTGTTCAAATCTGTAACAATGCCTTCAACAGAACCTGTTCCGGAACCAGGATGTGATGTGGTTTGGTTAATATCAGTTTTCTTGCATGAAAAAAAGATATTTGCAACAATGAATAACCCAATGGCTTTGATTATAAGAGGTTTCATTTATGTTATTTTGGTTTACGATTAATTAGTTGAATGGATTTGTAATTTGTCAGTGTGCCATTCTGATTGTTCTGAATTTATTTTGATGTTCAAATCCGCATATTATAAAGCTATTCACACAATAAGGAAAATGAAAATGGTAGTTCACAGTTGACAGATAATGAGGATAATTTGCAGGCATGAGTTCGTAGGAAACATATGAAAGTTGCCATCAATTACAAAATGAAAACCGGATGGGGTGCCTCATAAACACATATTCTCTTACAGATTGATTTAAGAAACAATAATTCACTTTTTAACTGATGCTGACTGATCACTAAAACCCTCTAATTGTTCTTGTAGCCCGCTCTCTGTACATTTATTGTTGATTTTCCGGAGATAAAAGTTAGATTCGTTCTGGTGGCTTATTCTATCAACGTATTATTAGGGCAATATGCTGATCAGCAAAAAAATAATTATTACGTTAACAGGTTTATTATTAACTACTTTTTGTTGTGCGCAATCTCCGGAACTGAAAAAGATCGACTCACTAAAACAATTATTGCTTTCACTTCATGATTCCTCAGAAATAGATTGCTTGCTTAAAATCAGTTTTGATTATGGCCATGTGAACAGCGATTCCAATAACTTGTTCAATTCAATAGATATCGATTCTGCTAATCGATATGCCGCAGATGCACTGGCTAAATCAAAAAAATATGGTTATCAGAGAGGCATCGCGAATGCGTATGAGAACCTTGGTGAGATGGCATTTACCAAAAACCTGAAAGAAGGAGAATTTTTTTTTAAAACCGCTATTTCGATTTATAATAATCTTCATGACTATGAGAATTTGAATTTGTCGTATCTGTGGTTAGGATATTATATGATGCATCAGGGAAGATTTGCTGAATCAAGGAAAGTTTTTGAAAAAGCTTTGCCCTATTACAAAAAAGAAAAAAATGAAAAAAAAGAGGCAAGGGTATATACGTTATTATCCCTGAACTATTGGATGGAAGGATATTTTGAAAAGTCTTTTGAATATTGTTTACAAGAGATTACTGTGCTTGAAAAAGACAACCAATATCGTAACGACCCGATTTATTTAACGGGCCGCTTATGCGATCTTTACCTGAATGCTGGCGACACTGCAACCGCAATCTATTATACACGCAAATGTATTGACTATACAAAGGATCATAATAAAAATTTAGCGATACTGATGATGGGTGATGTATGCTTTTACCAGCACAACTATGATTCGGCTTTGTATTATTATAAAACAGCCGATTCTGCTAATGTGAGTGTTGGAGAAGCTTACCTTTTTAAAAAGGATTATGATAAAGCGCTTATGTGCTTCAATATATTGCTGCAAGTCGAAAAACAAAAAAATAACGTATTCGGTGTAATGCAATTGCTGAATGATATTGCCAAGGCTTACTTTTATAAAAATAAATGGCAGCCATCTTTAAATTATGCAAGGCAATTGCTTCAAACGGCGACATCGGTTCATGCAAGACAATATATAAGAGAAGCAAACTGGCAGATGTGGAGTTTATACAATCAGAAGAACCAGACTGACAGCGCTTATAAATACAGATTGCAGTTTGACAATATAAACGATTCGATTGCGCAGGATGAATTTGCAAGAAATGTAGCAGTTGCTCAAATGAAATTTAACAATGAACAAAAACAATCACAGATTGATTTGCTGCAAAAAGGCAACAAAATCGTCCAGCAGCGATTGGAGAGTGCTTCCTTTCAAAAGAAAATTCTTCTTGCTGCAATTTTTGCCCTGACAATTATCGGCTTTATCATTATCAGGAATTTTACACTTACAAGGCATAACGAAAAATTGGAAAATGAAAAAAAACAATCTGAATTGCAAAGCAAAGCTATCGATCTTGAAATGCAAGCACTCCGTGCGCAGATGAACCCACATTTTATTTTTAATTGCCTCAGTTCTATCAACAGGTTTATTTTAAAGGATGAAGCAGAAGCGGCTTCAGGTTACCTCACGAAATTTTCAAGGCTTATCAGAATGGTACTGTCAAATTCAAAAAGACAGTTTATCAGCCTGGAAGATGAGCTTGAAACACTTTCGCTTTATCTTGAAATGGAAAAGCTTCGCTTCAAAAACTCTTTTGATTATAAAATCACTTTTATCAATGATGTTGATACTACAAATATTTTTGTTCCGCCACTCCTTTTCCAGCCGTTTGCAGAAAACGCAATCTGGCACGGATTGATGCATAAGGATGGTCAAGGCCGGCTTGAGGTTGAGCTGAGCACGGAAAAAAAAATATTGAGCTGCACTATAACTGATAATGGCATTGGGAGAGCCAAAGCTGCTGCTTTCAAAAGCAAATCGGTTGAAAAACATAAATCGATGGGCCTGCAAATGACTTCAGAAAGGCTTGCGTTATTGAACGAGGGTGATGATGAAAGAACCTTTTTTGATGTTGAGGATATTTACGACGATGAAGGAATTGCTGCCGGCACAAGAGTTGTGCTGAAAATAAAGTATAAGAATCTGACTGAAACAATCCAGTGATTATTTTAAAGACCAATGACAACAGCAACCATAGTTGATGATGAGCCCTACAGTTGCGAAGCGCTTGCAACACTGTTGGAACGATATTGCCCTGATGTGCAAGTATTAGATATTTGCTATTCTGCGGATGCTGCCTTGCAGTCACTTAATGAAAAAAAACCTAACATACTTTTTCTGGATATTGAAATGCCGTTCATGAATGGGTTTGAACTGCTTGAAAAATTATCAAAAATAGATTTTAGGTTAATTTTTACAACCAGCTATGATCATTATGCCATCAAAGCCATTCGGTTCAGCGCTATCGATTATTTATTAAAACCTGTTGATAAGGAAGAACTGCAAAAAGCTGTTCAAAAAGCTGTCAGCCACATCAAAAATTCATTGCC
Organism: Puia sp.; assembly: GCA_035295505.1. Classification (GTDB taxonomy): domain Bacteria; phylum Bacteroidota; class Bacteroidia; order Chitinophagales; family Chitinophagaceae; genus Puia. Next base: position 38,407 of record DATGIX010000029.1, read on the forward strand.
GCAGCAAATAGAATTGCTTTTGCAGAAATTAAACCAGCCTGCTATCCCGATAAACAAAATGGCTATCCCGACTATGGAAGGATTACAGATGATTCAATTGAACACAATTATTGCCTGCTCTTCAGACAGGAATTACACAATTCTCTTATTAAAGAACAATCAGAAAATAATAGCATCTAAAAATCTAAAAGAAATTGAAGAGATGCTTGAAGGCTATGCTTTCTTGCGCGTACATCATTCGCATCTGGTGAACCTGAACGAAGTTGAAAAATACATTAGGGGCGAAGGCGGTTATTTGATCATGAGCGATAAATCAACCATTGATGTTTCCCGAAGCAGAAAAGAAATTTTATTAAAGAAATTACAACCGAATAAATTTTGACGGAGAATTCGAAGTTAGATTCTATGCATAAGCATGCATGTTGTAGGATCTTTTTAATGATTGCATTTTAATTTTATTTGTTTGAAGATTTAAAAAAATTCGATGAATTAAATAAGGCCTCCCTGAAAAGAGAGGCCGGATTTTGCTTGATATTGATTATATACGTTAGGTGGTCAATGTTATCTTGTCACATCAATCGCCCCCGCTGCTTTCCCTATTAATGTGCCTGCGGCATGGCCAACATCAACTGATGGCTGATAATGGATGCCTCCATACACGCGTGATTCGCCGCATTCAAGTGATATGTCTTCAAATGAATTATAGCTTCGTGAAGGATAGTTCAGGAAATCATACGTGTGATCAGTAATGTTTATATGATTGCCAAATACAGAGCTCAGAGCTTCCATCACTGAAGATGTAATGAAAGCATGTGCAGCGGGGTATTCAGGGTGAGGCGGAGTTCCTATCAATGGAAGCCATGCATTGTCAATATGAGCTTGAATATAACTAACAGGCCTTATTTGATTATAAGTAAATTTTGATCTCCAGCAAACAATAGAAGCATCCCACATAGCAATGCCAGCTTTTGCATACGCAACATCTGCTGTTGCGAGTGAAGCATTAGAATTATCCAAAATTTCAGTGAGGATGGAAATGCAATGACCCATTGGTGTGTAGCCTACGCCAACACCAACATCATTCCAAAACAGTGCGATATTTTTTTGGTCTGCTGTCAACGTTTTTGAAATGGTGTAGTCGTTATCCACCATTTTATAAAAATCAGAATTAGGATCCTCAGAATATGGAAATGGTGGTGGTGGAGTTGTGCCGGTTGCAAATGAATGCATAAATGTTCTGCAATCGCCAAAATGTGGCCCTGCTGCTGCTGCAAATGCCGGTGGCGTGGGGATCCATGCACCCGGAAAAACAGGTGGAGTGTATGGGTCGTTCGTATGATTGAACAAATCAGTTTTTGACCAGTTGAAAATCGCTGAAGCAACCGAATCGCCAAATGCGGCTGAACGTGTAACAACATCAGCTCCTACTGTGCTGGTATAGCTATCTGTATAAATTTTTTCAAGAGAGTCAATAGATGCGGTGTTCGCAGCATTTGGTGCGGGAAAAATATCTCTTGTAATGTTTGCGAGCGCTGCATTCGCAGCTACCACCCATGAATATTTTTTCCCGTTTTCAGGAACAGGCATGGCTGGCATTTCATACAACTGACTTTGTAAGCTCTTAGAATTGTGCATTTCAAACCTTGATGCTTCAAACAAGGAAATGCCTGAATAAGCAAACAAACGGATGGTTGCAAGATTTGATTTTGCAGGGCTTGATTGGAGTATCATGCGCAATTGCAACTTATACCAGGCTGTTGCTACTGTTGCGTCGTCCTGAGAAGGAGGAGTATGGCCGCCTTCGCCCGACCCTGGAAATTTTGGGTCTTTTTGACAACCCGAAAAGAACAAAATAGCTGCAAGCATAATAAATGCTGCGCAATGGTTCAAAAAAACGAAAGGTGAAATGATGAATTTAGTTTGTTTCATAAGCGTTAATATTTAAAGATGAAGAAAAATGGTTTCTGGTTCAGTAGCTTAAAGCTATCTCGACAACTAAAATTTCTAAAGCCTGAATGTTCAATTGGCAGGAATTGAAGGACAGTTTGCGGAAACGAGTTCGTGATTATTAAACCGTACGTGAAAATTTGCAATGTTTTTATGTAAGTCTGATGCCGGAACGTGATTACGTATGTTGCTGATTGGTAGATGAAACCCACCATTGGTATTTTCAATAGTTCAACTGCTCATTATTAATATTTAACTTACAGTATTGAAAGTATTTTGTAGCCGTCAATTCCTGATTACCTAACCTACTCATCATGCGAATATGCTGCTAATAAAAAAAATAATTAATGGAGTGATCAGCATATTTTTTGTTTCATTATGTTCCGCTCAGCATCCTGATCTGAAATCGATTGATAGCCTGAAAAAAATTTTACCGTTGTCGCAAGGCACCAAAAAAATTGATTGTCTCAATTCTCTTGCTGAGGAATATTGGTGGCCTGCATCAGATAATATGGATTCTGTCTATCTGTTGGCTAATCTTGCACTGAATGAAGGGAAAAAAATAAACTACAGTTCAGGCAAAGCAACATCCATTATGCTTTTGGGTGTGGTAGAAATATATAAAAGGAATTTTATCGGAGGAGAAAAATATTTACGTCAGGCTTTGGATATATATGAAAATATCAATAGCGTTTTCGGATTGGGCTGGGCAAATGTGTGGCTTGGACAGGCTTTATATTTTCAAAGCAGTTTCGAAGAATCTCTGAAATGTTATTTTAAAGCCATGCCATTTTTGGATAAGATGGGTGATTGGGAAGCCAAGGGAAAAGCATGGACCTGGATGGCATTTATATACGCTACGCTCGGGAATTACGACAGCAGTTTTTATTACTGTAGCAATAGCTTATTGCTCAGGCAAAAAATGAGCGATCATGTTTGTGTTACCGCATCGCTTACTAATATGGGGCAATTATATAGAATTGCAGGATCTTACGAAGATGCACTTGGATATTACAGACAGAGCTTTAATTATGCCAATGCACATGGTGTTGATCTTTACACTGCAAACTGGGCTTATCTTGAACCCGTAGGATTGATTTATCGTATCATGAACTCGCCAGACTCTTCTTATTATTATCTTCAAAAAGCGATTCATCTTGATTCTACCAATCAAATGACAAGAGTAAGTTATGCCGAAACCTTATTGGCAAAAAAAAAGCCGGACTCTGCTTTAAGCATTTTTTTAGAACCCGTTAGCCAATTCAGGAAAGGGAATGACAAATGGGACCTGATGAGAGTGGCAAATGATATCGCAAAAGCTTATGAAAAAAAGAACAGCATCAAGAAAGCGCTCGATTATGCCAATGAAAGTTTTTCAATTGCAAGACAATCGCGAGCAAAACATTTTATGCTAGATGACTATCTGATACTTTCCCGACTTTATAGCAATGCCAAGATGAACGATAGTGCTTACTATTTCCTGTCACAATACGCTGCACTGAAAGATTCTGTTGTAAAAAGCCAATTCCTCTTTAAACTTTCCAACTATAAAAAGCAGGCAGACTTTAAAACGCAAAGAGATCAGCTTGATTTCCTTGGTAAAGAAAATAAAGACAAGGAAAAAGAATTGAAGCAAAAAACATTATTACAATTTATACTAATTGCCTGCCTTGTTATTGCTGCATTGTCCGGTTTTATTGTTTATAAAAATCTTGCGCTCAAAAGAAAAAACGAAAAGCTTGCGAACATGCATAAGCAGGCAGAACTTCAGCAACACGTATCCGATCTTGAAATGCAGGCGCTTCGCGCACAGATGAACCCGCATTTTATTTTTAATTGCCTGAGTTCGATCAACCGTTTCATTTTTAAAAATGAAACAGAAGCAGCCTCTAATTATCTTACAAAGTTTTCGCGTTTGATAAGAATGGCATTGAACAATTCTAAAAAACCTTTTATCAGTATTGAAGACGAAATTGAAATGCTTACTCTTTATTTAGATCTGGAGAAGCTGCGTTTTAAAGATTCTTTTGACTACAAGATCACCTTCATCAATGCATTCGACACAGGGAATGTTTGTGTGCCACCGCTTTTATTGCAGCCATTCGCAGAAAATGCGATCTGGCATGGTTTGATGCACAAAGAAGGAAAAGGGCATCTCGAAATTCAGTTGGGCATCGATGCGAAAATTTTGTGTTGCACCATTACAGATAATGGAATTGGCAGGGCTAAATCTGCAGAGCTAAAAAGTAAATCGGCACAAAAACAAAAATCAATGGGCTTGAGCATAACAACGGAACGTCTTGCATTGCTTAATAAAAATAACAATCAGCAAACGTTTTTCAATATCGAAGATATTTTTGACGGAAACGGACAGCCTGCAGGAACCAGAGTGATCCTGAAAATCAATTATAAAGATTTAAGCGAAATAAATACTTAACAGCAAAAATGAATTATGGTCACTGCAATAATTGTTGATGATGAATTTTATAGTGCTGAAATATTGGCTGCTTTGCTTGAGCGCTATTGTCCTAATGTGAAGGTGATAGATATTTGCCATTCAGCTTCGGTTGCGTTGAAATCGATCGCTGAAACAAAACCCGATATTCTTTTCTTGGATATTGAAATGCCCATTATGAATGGGTTCGATCTTCTTGAAAAACTGCCTGAAATAAATTTCGAACTCATCTTCACGACCAGTTATGATCATTATGCCATCAAAGCAATCCGATTCAGCGCATTGGATTATTTATTAAAACCCGTTGATCCCGAGGAATTGCAAAAGGCGGTTCAGAAAGCAATCACTCGAATGAAGCACCCGCTTCCTCAACAAATAGAAGTTCTCTTGCAGAGGCTTAACCACTCTGCCACCACCATCTCTAAAATTGCCATCCCTACTATGGAAGGTCTGCAAATGGTGTTGGTTGAAAATATCATCAGTTGTACCTCCGATCGAAACTATACTGTTTTATCCTTGAAAGACGGGCAAAAAATTATTGCCTCAAGAACTTTAAAAGAAATCGAAGAGATGCTGGAAGATTATTCTTTTGCGAGAGTGCATCATTCATACCTCGTTAACCTGAATGAAGTGGAAAAATACATTAGGGGCGAAGGAGGTTATTTGATCATGAGTGATAAATCTAACATCGATGTTTCACGAAGCCGCAAAGAAATTTTATTAAAAAAATTGCAACCTAATAAACATTAATGTTTCTAAAAGATTTTAGCTTATTACCCACGCCAGCACCAGATCATCAAAAAATTTTGCATTCACTGAAAGAGAAACAATTTTGTTTTTTGCGAAGACAAAAGGAAGATTAATTTCTTCATCGTGGTTAATCTCTGTGAATTTTAATAATTGAATGTGCTCACTGAAATCAATGCCGCCATCACCATGCCATTTATAAATGGCTTCTTTTGCGCTCCACATCAATGTCAGATATTCCATGTACACTTTGTCTTTCAGGTTCCATTGGTCTAAAAATGCAGCGTAATCTTCATTGAAAAAATTATTCTCGTGATTGTTAAGGAATTTATGAGCGATATTTTGAATGCGAGGTGTTATCATCTCCACATCAATCCCTACCCTGCTTTTGCTGCTGGCAATTGCCGCAGCAAAATTTCCGCAATGCGAAATGGAAAAATGATATTTTTCATTCTGCAGAAAAGGTTTTCTGGTGTCTGCAATCATTATTTCTTCCAATGGAAAATCGCTGAACAATGTTGGTAACAAAAATCTTCCTGCCAAATGCTGCAATCGTTTATGCGGATGCGTGATGCTTCGCTGAAGCGGCACTTTTTTCAAAAAGAAATCCTCCTCTTCTTCTATCTGCCAGATGGCAAGTTTTGTCGATTCGTTAATATTATGTTGATAAAATAAGGGCATGATAAAATACCGAAATGCGAAATTCGCGTGCTGTTGACAGTGTGCAAATTCAATAAATAAATGGATAATAAGAAATGATTTTATCAGACACAACTATACTTGCAGAAATTGAAAAAGGAACAATCAAAATTGAACCTTACAAAAGAGAATGCTTGGGCAGCAATTCTTATGACGTGCATCTTGGAAGATGGCTTGCCACCTACAACGAGCATATTCTTGATGCAAAAAAGCACAACCTCATAGATTATTTTGAAATTCCTGATGACGGGTTTGTTCTCTATCCTCATATTTTTTATCTCGGCGTTACAGATGAGTACACTGAAACACATGTTCACGTTCCATTTCTTGAAGGCAAATCTTCTACAGGTCGTCTTGGTATCGATATTCACGCAACTGCTGGAAAAGGCGATGTCGGTTTTTGCGGCAATTGGACTTTGGAAATTTCTGTGAAACAACCGGTGAAAATTTATAAAGGAATGCCCATCGGTCAACTGATTTATTTTCCTGTTGTTGGAGAAATTGAAGTGAAATACAATCAGAAAAAAGATGCAAAATACAGCGGGCAAATCAATAAGCCGGTTGAGAGCATGATGTGGAAGAACAAGTTTTAATTTGCGAATGAGATGATCTGCGAATTTGCAAATGCTATTAACCCGCACATCCTCAAATTTTCAAATCTCTCCTGTTTTTTTATAATAAGCAATCAGCCATGCAATCACTTCATTATAGCTCATAATTCCTTGTGGTTGCTGGTTTGCTTTTAGATATCTTCCATACATTTTGTTGATGATCGGCTCAAATGGGTTCTCATATTTTTTATAGAATAACCTTAGGTCGCGGTAATCTTTTCTGATACTCGGTTTCAGGCTTTCTCTTAACGGCACTAATAAAGTGGAGTCTCTAAAGTATAATTCCTTGGCGGCGTATAAATACAAATCAAAATAAGCGGAATACTGGAATGCAGCATTGCCAGATGCTTTGGCTGAAAGATAGCCTGCAAAATTCGCTTCATTCTCTTTTGCATAACCAAGCTGGTGACCGATTTCATGGCAGGTGGTAAAAGGCTGCACAAATACCGGAACGGTTGTGTTCACCTGTGCTTCGCCGGAAAATGGATTATAATAACCAGTGAAGCCAAGATAATCTCCTGCGTAACTGAAAATGGAAGGTTTCACTGACGGTGATGGGTAACCGAAAATGTTATTTTCTTTTTTTAAGTTTGTATAGGAATCGATAGATTTTGAAAACAGAATATGTTTTGTTTTCAGCTCGTTTCTTTCAAGCCTTGAAGCAGAATCAAGATTGTTCATCTTTACTACAATCAATTTTAATATTTCGGTGAGTTCTTCTGTGGAATATTTTTTGATATCGAGGTTTAATTGATAAGCAACTCCCTTTCGGTCATAATTTAATCCCCAGAATAAATTAAAAACAACATAAACAATCAATGCGATAAAAATTATCTTCTTAAAAAAATAAAAGAGGTATTGTTTATTGATTTGTTTTCTGAAAATTTTCTTGATAAAAGAAATAGTTTTTGTTAAAAGATAGATCCCTGCAATGGCATATAAAACATCACCGAAGCTGAATGGAATCCAGCCTAAAAGCAATCTGAGAAATCTGGCAATGAAAGGATATAGTCCGGTCGAATAATATTTCTCCACCGCATCAGGGAAAAACGAAAACAGCTTTATTAAAACGGCGACTGCAATAAGGATCATCCAATTTGATTTCTTATTCATGGGCGTTTGTGTAAATCATTCATCAATTATCAACAAATGTAATGGTAAGAACTTTAAACCCTAAACTTCAAACGTTAAACTGCTTATCATTAAATTGCATGCTATAACTATTGCTATGAACCTTGAATTCAACAAGAACGAGGATGCGATGAAAATGTCGCTGAGCCAGCTAAAAACAAGGCTTGAAAAAATAATGCAGGGCGGCGGAAAGAAATCCGTTGAAAAGCAAAAAGAACGAAATAAACTTACTCCGCGGGAACGCATTGATTATCTGATTGACAAAAATTCCACATTTATTGAGATTGGTGCATTTGCCGGATATGAAATGTATGATGAATATGGCGGATGCCCCGCTGGAGGAACTGTTGCCGGCGTTGGTTATGTGAGCAATCGTCAATGTGTGATTGTTGCAAACGACCAGACTGTGAAAGCAGGCGCATGGTTTCCTATTACCGGCAAGAAGAATTTGCGCATGCAGGAAATCGCCATGGAAAATAATCTTCCCATAATTTATTTAGTTGACAGCGCAGGTGTTTTTCTCCCGATGCAGGACGAAATTTTTCCTGACAAAGAACATTTTGGGAGAATATTTAGAAACAATGCACAGATGAGCGCAATGGGCATCACACAGATTGCTGCGGTGATGGGCGCTTGCGTTGCGGGTGGGGCTTATCTTCCGATTATGAGTGACGAGACTTTGATGGTAGATGGCAATGGCTCTATTTATCTGGCTGGCCCTTATCTCGTGAAAGCCGCTATTGGAGAGGACATTGACAATGAAACATTAGGTGGTGCGGTTACACATACAGAAATTTCAGGCATTGCGGATTATAAATTTAAAACAGAACAGGAATGTCTTGACCACATTAAAAATATGATGAGCAAACTTGGTCATCATAAAGAAACTATTTTCAACTATGCATCCCCGTTAGCCCCCAAAAAAAGTGCTGAAGAATTATATGGAATATTACCAAATGATTCTTCCAAAGCTTATGACATGCTTGATATTATAGAACGCATTGTTGATAGTTCGGAATTTGAACAGTTCAAGGAAGATTATGGCAAATCGATTTTGTGCGGATATGCAAGAATAGAAGGCTGGTCGGTGGGCATTGTTGCTAACCAGCGCAAGATTGTGAAAAGCAAAAAAGGCGAAATGCAGATGGGTGGCGTGATTTATAATGACAGTGCGGACAAAGCCGCGAGGTTTATTATGAATTGCAACCAGAAGAAAATCCCATTAATTTTTTTGCAGGATGTAACAGGTTTTATGGTAGGCAGTCGCAGCGAACATGCGGGCATTATCAAAGACGGAGCGAAAATGGTGAATGCTGTTGCTAATTCTGTAGTTCCGAAAATCACGATTATTATCGGCAATTCTTACGGTGCCGGAAATTATGCAATGTGCGGAAAAGCTTATGACCCAAGATTTATTTATGCGTGGCCATCTGCAAAAATTGCCGTGATGGGCGGCGACCAGGCTGCAAAGACCTTGTTGCAGATTCAGGTGAGCACGATGAAAGCGAAAGGAAAAGAAGTGAGCGCTGACGAAGAAAAGAAATTATTAGATGAAATCAAAGGGCGATATGAAAAGCAAACGACTCCTTATTATGCCGCCTCACGGTTATGGGTAGACGCAATTATTGACCCGGTTGAAACGAGAAAATATATAGCCGAAGGATTGAAAGCTGCAAGCAATAATCCTGAAATGAAAGATTTCAAGACAGGAGTGATTCAGGTTTAATTAGTAATTAATAATGGATAATTAATAATTCCTTCTAAATAATAAGAAACGAAAAATGAGAAATAAAAAATTAGAAAGTAAAATGCATAGTCAGCACTTCCTTATTCCTCATCCCTTATTTCACATTTCTAATTACTAATTCGTCTTGCAAAACCAACTTATCATCTACACAGACGGTTCTTCACGCGGGAACCCTGGCCCGGGCGGATATGGAACGATTTTAATATGGGGAAAAACAAAAAAAGAATTATCTGCGGGTTATCGCTTCACAACGAATAACAGGATGGAGCTGATGTCTGTGATCGCAGGATTAGAAGCTTTAAAAAAAGAGGGATTGAATATTACTATTTATTCTGACAGTCAATATATCGTGAAAGCTGTCCAGGAAGGATGGCTGAAAAACTGGATTGCGACTAATTTTAAAGGCGGCAAAAAAAATAAAGATTTATGGCTGCACTATTATGATCTCGCACAAAAAAACAATATCAAATTTGTCTGGGTGAAAGGTCATGCTGATAATCCTCATAATAATCGTTGCGATGAACTTGCGACAACCGCCGCTGATGGAAATGATTTATTGGTTGATGAAGAATATGAAAGAGAAATCAAGAAATAAATCTCTCCGATCAAAATTTCAAGCAACAACTATAAAACTGAAACTACAGCTCAACATAACTGTTTCGGCACAAGAGCCCGCCGCGGCGGGAGAATGTTTAATAGCGTTCCAATCCTCGTTACCCCAAAATAAATCTCAAATTATTTACTGCGATGAAAATCCAAATCCTGAAAATCGTAACTGAAATCTGTTAATTGTGAAATTGGCTTCATCGTGATGCCTGAAGCTTTGCCATTTTCATCGAGGCTGAAAGAAACATAAGCATCTGCATCCATGCTCCTGTCACGCCACTTTGCAACAAAAGTGTTTCCTTTATATGCAAACATTTCTCCCGTGAGTTTTGGTGAACGTTTTGAGTCGAACCACAGTTTGCCATTTTTCATAGAAATGATTACATCACCAAACCATTTGTCATTGTATGTTCCGAGATAAAGTGAATAATCTTTGCTCGTGTTTTTCCTGCCCGCCTCATTAATCTCATTCCAAATAGAATCAACTAATTTATTGGCACCTTCGAGTTGTTTCTTTCTATTTGCAGAATATTCTGCAACGCGGTCTGTTCCTGTGATGCCGAAATAGCCATCTTTTATTTGATTGGTGATCGAACTGAATGCACCTCCCTCCTGCTGGTTAGTGAGCACGATGATGCCAAGATTTAATTCCGGAATCATTGTTATCTGAGTCACCATCCCTTCAAGCCCGCCTGTGTGTGTTACTTGTTTGTAGCCTTTCACATCAGAAAGCCCGAAACCGAAACCATAAGATGCAAAATGCGTGTTGTAAGGACCGGGGCCGCGCACTTGAAGAATCGTTTGCGGCGACCACATTTCTTCATGCACATTATCTGAAAATAATTGTTTGCCATCGCCATATTTTCCATGATTGAGCTGCAACAAAACCCATTTACTTAAATCAGCAATACTGCTATTAATGCCACCTGCAGCATGACCTACTTTCAAACTGCTTCTTGCAATCACCTGAACTTTCCCATTCACAGCAGCATGCCCGTCAATCATCAATGATTTATCTTTTACCCTGTCCGGGCTTGCAGCACTATTTGACATACCGAGCGGCTTCATAATCCTTTCTTCAATAAAATCGTCCCAGCTCTGCCCGCTCGCTCTCGCAATCACTTCGCCTGCGATGATGTACATATTGTTGTCATAATCATATTTGGAACGAAAGCTGGACACAGGTTTCAAAAAACGGAGATTGTAAATAATATCTTTCAACACAAAATCACTTGAATCAGGAAAGAACATTAAATCGCCGGCACCCATACCTAAGCCGCTGCGATGTGTAAGCAAATCGCGAATGGTGAATTCTTCGGTGACATAAGGATTGTACAATTTGAATTCAGGAATATAATCTCTCACTTTGTCATCCCATTTAAGCTTTCCTTCATCGACAAGAATGCCAAGTGCCGCAGCAGTAAAAGCTTTGCTGTTAGATGCAATCCCGAATAGCGTGTTCTCATCCACTTTTTGCATCGTGTTGAGAGAGCGAACACCATAACCTTTTGAATGAATTACTTTTCCATCTTTAATAACTGCAACAGCAATTCCGGGAACATCAAATGCTTTCATCGAGCGTTGAACAAGCGTATCAATTTTTTCACTGCTAAGCGGCTGGCTGTATGAAATATTGAATGAAACGAATAAAATAAATGCAGCAACAATCTTTCTCATAAGCAATTTTTAGTTCAACAATATAACAAAAAAAGCCACGCGATAATTAGCGTGGCTTTTCCAATTAAACTAAAAATTTATGCTGTTGCAAGCTTTGTTTGTTTTTTGGTAATGAAATAATAAGAACCGAATAATACTGCGCTGAATACAACTGTTGCTATCAAACTGGTTTTGTAAAAAGGCAATGCATCGGTATAGCACTCCATCAAACCGCTGAAAGTTTTCGGGCGATCTAAACCGCGGGTACCGCTCCAGCCTGCCCATAAGATCAGATTTGATAAAATGAAATAAACGGTTGGCGCTGCAAGCGATGCTGCAAAAACATTCACCACATTTATTTTCTTTATCATCATGCCGAAAACAGCGAGCATGGCGAATAATAAATAGTTTTGCCATTGGCCGTCATAAAAACCTGAAATCGGCGTGAGACCATTCATATATAAAATCTGATAGAGAACATCTGAAATAAACATGGACAAAACCGGAATGATGAAAGCCCATTTTTTATCTTTAATAGCAGCACCTGCGAAAACAGCCATGGCCCATTGTGGAGCAAAGCCCCAGGGACGATTTGGTATAACGCGATATAATGCAGCAACAACTGTAAGAAGAATCAAAGTCCAGATAACAGATTTATTCAGTTTCATGATGAATGTTCGTTTGAGTGCAAAAATAAGAATTTCTGATGTTTATAGGTGAAATTTTATGGAACGGATGCTTTATAAATTTCTGTGTTTTCTGCAGATATAATTTTAAACCCAGCTTCATCAAAGCTCACAAATGCCTCGCCAGAAGTCCGGTTGAATGTATTTTCACTTTCTTTGATTTGAACCGAGCCTTGCATCACAAAATAAATTTCTACAGATTTTGAATGAACATTAATGGATTCATTTTTTGCAATACTGATTTTTGATAACTTGAAATCCGGTGCTGGTGTCGTATAAGAAACAACATCCTCAGCAATTTTAGTCTCGTGAATGATATTCGGAATAGTTTCTTCAAACTTCACATGCTTGAGCAATTCATGCACATCAATATGTTTCGGCGTTAATCCGCCGCGAAGAACATTATCAGAATTTGCCATCAGCTCCACGTTTTGTCCTTCGAGGTATGCATGCGGCAGTCCTGCGTCCTGAAAAATAACTTCACCGCTTTTTGCATTCAGCAGGTTGAAAAGATAGATTGAGAAAATTCCACGGTCAATTCTTCCGGGCTCATTATACGTGAGTGCTGCTCTTGCTGCCCAAAAATTTTCATCATCTTTTTTCAATTCATTTTTTTGATAGGCAGGAATAATCCTGTCGAGCAAAGGCTGTAAAGTTTCATTCACAATTTCCTCGTCCATTTCCATCACTGCCCGATATAATTCATAATAATTTCCATTTTCAAAAATGGTAAGCAGAAATTTCAACTCGGGAGTTTGTTGTAAAATTTCAACCAGTTTCTCTTTTGGTTTGAAACCATGAAGCAACCAGAATTCGCCAAGAGCAAGCATCAACTCGGGTTTGTGATTATCGTCTTTGTAATTTCTTTGAGCCGCTGTTAATGGAACATTCCTTTTATTTTCTTCTGCAAATTCTTTGATCGCATTTTCTTTCGATGGATGAACCTGAATAGAAAGCATATCTTTCACATCCAAAATTTTAAAAAGATAAGGCAGGCTTCCAAATTGTTTCAGCACATCTTTGCCTAGTGTTTCTTCAGGAAATGATTTGATATATTCATTCAGTTTTATTTTTTCTCCATTGCTTAATACCAATTCAGAGCTTGCATTGACGTGTGCGCCCATCCAATATTCTGCAAAAGGTCTTTGTTCTGTATTATCGACATGCAAAAGCTGTGGGATGAATGTTAAACCGCCCCATGCATAATGCTGCGCTTTGCCAATCAATCTGAAAACTTTATTTTTATCCGGTTGCATCATCTATGTTTATCTGTGAATTCTGTGGCTGATATTAGCCTCGCAAAATAAACAAAAGAAACCTATCCAATGGCAAAGCATAATGATTTGGGAAAAGAAGGTGAAGAACTTGCTGTTGCCTGGTTCAAGGATAAAGACTATCAGATTTTGCATTGCAATTGGCGACATTCACATTACGAAGTAGATATCATCGCAAACAGAAATAATATCCTCCATTTTATTGAAGTGAAAGCAAGACGCAGCAAGACTTTCGGCTATCCCGAAGAAAGTGTCGGCAAAAAGAAAATCAAAAACTTAATGAATGCTGCTGAAGAATTTCTGATTCAATTCCCCGAATGGAAAAGAATTCAATTTAATGTGCTCTCTATTTTATTGAAGAAAGATAACAAGCATGAATACTTTTTGATTGAGGATATCTCCTTATAGTGCTAGTGACAAGTGAAAATGATCTTGTGAATATTTTGAAATGACTCTGAACTTTTAACTCCCGACTTACGACTTATCACTTACACCTCTTTCTATCTTCTCCACCAACAAATAAGTCGCAGGGCAATATTCTATATTCTGCTTGAACATGTGCATATAATCAGCGTTCATCTTCTTTTTTGTGTGATGTGGGAAACCTGCGCAATCGCGAGGACGCACTTCATAAATGCTGCACATATTCGTTTTCAAATCCAGAAATTGGCAAGGCTGTTTTTTATTCATCCAATCGCCGGTCTTGTCTTTGTAAAGCCACTTTTCACGAAACGCTTTTTCGCTCATGCCGAGATGTTTTGAAATCCGCTGCATATCTTTTTTTGTGTATGTCGGCGACATCGTTTTGCAACAGTTCGCACAATCAAGGCAATTGATTTCTTTCCAGACTTCTTTATCTGCTTCTAATTTTATCTGCTCTAAATTTTTTGGCTGCTTTTTTTCTAGCCTTGATAAGAAAATTCTTATCCTTCTTTTCTGATGCTTTACAATTTGTTTGAACGAGCGAAGATTGACTGTTGCCATGAATGGTTTTCTTAGAAAAGCAAATATGCTGCAAAGGGAATAAGCTGCAAAGAAAATTTTTAGTATTTGCCGATTATCTTATAATCTTGCTCCATGTGGGATGCATATAAAAAAGGCTTCAAGGCTTATCTGCAATTGGAAAAATCTTTATCAGATAATTCCGTGGAAGCTTATTTGCACGATATAGATAAGCTGACTGATTTCCTGCAGGAAGAAAATGGCATGAAAACGCCTGCCGATATTGAGCTCAAAGACCTTCAGCAATTTGTGAAATGGGTCGGTGAATTGGGAATGACAGCAACTTCGCAATCACGGATTATTTCGGGCATACGCTCTTTCTATAAATATTGTTCGCTTGAAAATATTATCAAAAAAGACCCGACAGTGTTGCTCGAAACTCCAAAGCTGAAAAGAAAACTTCCCGATGTGTTGACTTTTGAAGAAATAGAAAACATTATTTTGCAGGTTGATTTGAGCACGCCTGAAGGCGGAAGGAACAAAGCAATTCTTGAAACAATGTACAGTTGCGGCTTGCGGGTAAGTGAAGTGGTGAACTTAAAAGTATCCTGCTTATATCTTGATGTTGGTTTTATCAGAGTGATTGGGAAAGGGGATAAAGAAAGGCTGGTGCCAATCGGATCTGCTGCAATAAAATACATTAATATTTATAAAAAAGATATACGCATACATATCCCCGTTAAGCCAGGCAATGAGGATATTCTTTTCCTGAACCGCCGCGGAAGCAAATTAACCAGAGTGATGATTTTTTTGATATTAAAAGACCTTGTAAAAAAAGCAGGTATCACAAAAAATATTTCACCGCACACGTTCCGGCATTCATTTGCTACGCATTTGGTGGAAGGTGGCGCCAACCTTCGTGCGGTGCAGGAAATGTTGGGGCATGAAAGCATTACCACCACAGAGATATATACGCATCTTGACAGAGAGTATCTGAGACAAACATTGCATGATTTTCACCCGGCTTTTAAGGGTTCAAAATAGTCTTTATACATTTGGTGAAATAAAAACTATATAATTTTCGAAAGCAATCATTATGAACGCGACGAGTTTACTTACAGAAGGCGATGTGAATTTTTCCCAAGCAAGAAAAAACTGGCTCTCAACATTGAATTCAGCTACCAAGGAAATGCTTGACGAAGATGCGGAGGTGTTCCTGCATCAGTCTTTGTCTACCCCATGCCTTGACGTGCTTGAATCTTGCGAAGGCATTTATCTGACAGATACGAGCGGGAAAAAATACATGGACTTTCATGGGAATAATGTTCACCAAGTCGGTTACCGTAATCAATATGTGATTGATAAAGTGAAACAGATAATGGACGTTCTTCCATTTTCTCCGAGGCGTTATACAAATCCGATTGCTATTGAATTTGCACATAAACTTACATCATTATTGCCGCGCCCTTTGAATCGTGTGCTGTTTGCTCCGGGCGGAACAAGTGCGATTGGCATTGCGTTAAAATTAGCGAGAGTTGTCACAGGAAAACATAAAGTTGTTTCCTTTACGGATTCATTTCATGGTGCTTCTCTTGATGCGATTGCTATTGGTGGAGAAGAACAGTTCAAGAGATATATGGGTCACCTTTCTCCGGAGGCGTTGAATATTGAGCAGCCAGTTCATTATAGAAATACTTTTAATGATGGAGATGATTCACACTATGCAGATGCATTGGAAGAATTGATTATTAATGACGGACAGATCGGAGCTTTCATTGCAGAAACTGTAAGGAATACGGACGTGCAGGTTCCTTCGAAAGCATATTGGAAACGAGTAAGGGAAATTTGTACGAAGCACAATGTGCTTTTGATTCTTGATGAAATACCAATCGCTTTCGGGCGCACAGGAAAAATGTTCGCATTTGAACATTATGATATCGAGCCGGATATTATTTGTCTCGGGAAAGGATTGGGTGCGGGCATTATTCCATTTGCTGCCATGGTTGCCAGAGAAGAATTCAATATTGCAACAGATGTCGCATTAGGTCATTACACCCATGAGAAAAGCCCGCTTGGATGTGCCGCTGCATTAGGAATGATTGAGTTCCTTGAACAAAATAAAATAATGGAAAAAGTAAATGGTGACGAACAATTCATGAAATCTGAGCTGCATAAGTTAAAAGAAAAATACAGCATCATTGGCGATGTGAGAGGAATTGGATTGCTCTGGGGAATTGAATTGGTAAAAGACAGAGGCACGAAAGAAAAAGCAATTGAAGAAGCAGAAAAAGCAATGTACGAATGTTTGAAGAACGGATTGAGCTTTAAAGTCTCTCAGGGAAACGTGCTGCAATTATCTCCTCCATTGATTATCACGCGAGAGGAATTGAAAAAAGCAATTGCTATTGTTGATAATGCCATTTCGAAATGCACGCAAAAATAGATTCATGAGCCATATACATTTTCAGACGATTGACTGGAGCCGGATTGAGCAAACCGAGCACAAAGGCGAAAGCGGGACATCTTTTTGGAGAACGCTTCAATTTGATGGATTAAGAATGCGAATAGTGGAATATTCAAAAGGATATATTGCAGACCACTGGTGCAAAAAAGGACATATCGTTCAATGCCTCGAAGGCGAATTCACCAGCGAGTTACAAAACGGAGAAAAATTTGTTTTGACTAAAGGCATGACTTATATCGTTTCTGATGAGCTAAGCTCTCATCGCTCAATCGCTGCTAATGGAGTAAAATTACTTATCATTGACGGAGATTTTTTGAAATTAAGTTAGTGTCAGAGATTGCGTTATTCATTACATTTTTTGCTGTACTTTGCAATTAATTCATAATCGTTAACTTTATCTCTCATTTCCATTTTACCTTCTCAATTGAATTACTTCTTTTGTTTACGATTTAATTTATCCAAAAATGAACGCAACCAAAAATTTCACAGGAGAAAAATGGAAAAAAGTAAAACTTGATTTTGTACGCACGAACAACATCCGCATTGAAGTTTCAGATTTCGGGCGGGTCAGAACTTTCCACAAAACTTCCGATGGTAATATTATTACCGGCTCCATGACCAATGGCTACCGGATTATCCGCCTCAAATTCTTTTCGCCTAGAGACACTGCTATGCAGAACAAGCTTGCTTATCTTCAAAAGCAAGTGGTAAAGCTTCAGCAAAAAATAAAATCAATGCATGAAAGTGGCGAGAGCAAAAAAAACATCAACGAAGCAGCGGAGCTTTTAAAGTCCATGAAGAAAAACCTCAGCAAAAAATTTGCTGACGATACGCGAGAAAGAACCATCAATTATCATGCGCTCATACATCGTTTGGTCGCAGATTATTTTCTGAGAAGGCCTTCTGCCAGATATACGGTTGTTGCTCACCTCGATCATAATAAACTCAACAACAAATCGACGAATCTTAAATGGATGACACCCGAAGAAAATTATGAGCACCAGAAAACAAGCCCACATGTCATCAATGAAAAAAAGACGCGTGCAGAACGGATGAGAAAAACAAAAACAACCAAACTTACCGTTACAAAAGTGATGCTGCTTAAAAAATTATTGAATGATGGAAAGCCAATGAAAACATTGGTGAAACAATTCAAAGTAACCGACACTCAGATACTCAGGATAAAACGCGGAGAAAACTGGGCTGATGTGAAAGCCGCTAAATAAATCTATAATCACTAATATCTAATCCCTAAAAGCTATTAGCTTACGCCTCTATTGCTTTTAGTCTCGTCTTTTTGCTTCTCAGATATTTTTCTTTGATGACTGTGCTGATGGGTTTGTCATACAATTTGCTTTCCACCCAGGAAATAATATCGAGATAAGCGAACGCTCTCGTTTCAAAGCGGCTTTTTTCGAACTGTTTTATTTTGTGCAGAAATTTTTCAAGCTCAGGTTTCAATTTATGTCTCGAAATGCGAAATGAGTTTCGAATGAAGGCGAACATCTCTTCTTCAATAACAGTGAGGTTTTGCATCTTTGAAAGAAACCGATACACAGATCTGATGAGAGATTCTATAATCTCAAAATTGCCAAGCTCATAATGTGCAAGCAAATGAAGCACACGTGCGTAGCATTGAAGATCGCCGCGCATGTCAGTATTATCATTGATTATTTTCTGTAGGTAATCAATAGAAGTATCATAATCGCCGCTGCCAAAATAAAGCGATGCAATCTTATAATTGAAAACAAGAATGCGGTGCGCATCAATGAATGGCGCGTATTCTTCCAGTTTTTCTTCAATATAAGAAACCAACGAAAGCCCTTCTTTAAAAGTGCCTTGCATCAAATGCTGATTGATTTTTGCGCTATTGATATAAATGAAAGCCTGAATGCGGAAATTGTCATGATCTTTCACTCTGTCTGTCTCCGCAAATGCTTCAAACGTTTTTAATGTTGATTCAAATCTTGCATGATTGCGCAAATCAAAATGCGCATTTAAAAGATTGTGTAAGCCTTTGATGTAGTGACTCGTCTCCACGCGAATCATGATTGGCTGCTCTGTAAAAAGATCAACCCATTTTTGCGAATAGCGATAATACATGATGAAATCCTGGCGAATGAATGCATACCAGCAATAGCTTTGATAGAGATAAAGCTGCTCATAAAAACCTGTTTGCTCATGCGCATTTACTGGTAAATTCTCTTTCAGAAATTTTCTAACGCCCGCTTCATCTTTTTCATTTCTTGCATGGCCGTGTTTGATATACCATCCATACAATTGCAAAGCAAGATTGGAAAGTTTGGAAAGTATATCGATACGCTCGCTAATTTCATTTGCTTCTTTTGAAAGCATTTCAGCACGGCTCTGCATGCTCCGCGTGATATGAAGCATTTCAATTCTTTTCTCCAGCGCATTCACCTGTGTGAGATAATTATATTTTTGGTTGACTCTTGCAGTTTCCTTTGCTCTTTCTAAAATTTTCAGGCTTTGAACGAACAATCCTTTCTTATATAAAATATGTGCATAATCGAATTGCTCGTTCAGTTGCAAATCGATGCTGTCAGAGCTTTTTAATAATCGAAGGCTTGCTAATAATTGTTTGTAAAGATGCGTGCGAAGGTTATAAAGCTGTGGCTTTTCAGTGCCTTTCAGCTTTTTCAGAAGAACTTTCTCATCATAATCATTCATTTTATCCAGCGCATCAAAAAGCTGGACAATTTTGAGGTCTTCTTTAGAGGAACTTCTTTTTATATATAGTTTAAAATGCCGTTTTTCAGACTTTTCCAGAGAATGGATCAACTGAAATAAAGCATCGGTATAGCGGTTGGACATAGTGTGCTAATTATTCTGTAACGCAGTCTGCCAAAGGGTTTCATTAAATAAAATCATTTTTGGCATAATTAAAACAGCGTTAAGTTGGCAAGAATCGGTTCATTTTGCATCCTACATTTGTGTAGGAAATGAGCGAAACATATAAGCAAGCAACCGTTGAAGCAAGAATCGTCAGAGGCTCATTTTAATCGAAGCTGTGGATCAGCAAAAAAGTAATTCAGCTTTTTTTCATATGGCAAGCAATCGTTAGAGGCCAGTCTGTTTCTACAGACAGGCCCTTTTTTTTAAAAGAGCGATGCAAAATACAATAGTTTTTTAAATAACCATCACAAGCCGCCATTTTTTCTCAGGCAATTTATCCAACACTTTAAGAATCAGTTTCCAGTCTTTAGTTTCGAGTTCTTTAAAGGCATCAGTGATAATAAATT
>DATGIX010000030.1:0-11240 GCA_035295505.1 Puia sp.
GGCAAAGCAATTCATAATATCATGAACACTTTGCCGGCTGTTCTTTCCACATATCTTTTCAGAAATATCAAAGTAGAAGATATTCGATTAGCATTGCAAACATTCATTCCATCTCCTGTTCAAACTCCGGGAAGATTAAATCTTTTCCAATTTAAACATTTTCAATTTCTGGTTGATTTTGCACATAATCCTGCAGGTTTGGAATTGCTTTGTGATTTCGTTAGCAAGATGGATGGAAGCCCAAAAATCGGCATCATCAGTGGAACTGGTGACCGAAGAGATGATGACATCAGAGAACTTGGAAGAATTTCTGCGAGGCATTTTGATGAGATTATCATTCGTCAGGATAAAAATTTGCGCGGAAGAACTGCTGAAGAAATCATCAATTTATTAGTTCAGGGAATTGATGAAACGAAGAAAAAAGAAATTCCACTCACGATTATCACCAAAGAAAAAGATGCCATCATGTATGCATATAAAAATGCACCACATGGTTCTCTGATAACTATCATGTGCGATGTAGTTCCTGATGCACTTGAATTCATTAAGGGATTGAAAGAAGAAGAAGATAGCGGCAATTCGGCAGTTATCAGTCGGCAGTCGGCAGCAGAAATTGCTCTCCGATGACCGTTAACTGAAGACTGAGGACTGACAAATTTCTTTTGGAACATCATCATCAGAACGTTACTTTTGCACTCCCAAATAAGGATTGCCTGATAGTATAATGGTAGTACAACTGATTTTGGTTCAGTTTGTCTTGGTTCGAATCCAGGTCAGGCAACAGTAAAAATAATTATTAGCAAAAATTTTTTTCAAAGTCTGAAACAAAGCGAAACCCTGTAAAAAATTTACAGGGTTTCGCTTTAATGTTCAATAACTGTATAACTATTACGATTTTTAGGCTGTTGCTTTTGATTCTCTAACGACACGCAAAGGTGAAAAACGTACTCTTTTCCCAGTCAGTACATTATTCATAAAGAAGCTATATACTTTTCTTGAAATGCCTTCGCGAACTTTTCTTTTTGCAAGAACCCTGCTTCTGTGTTTCGATTTGATTAATGATAATCCTTTGTATGCAATCGGCAAGGATAACAGATAATCACTGTTTGAGATTTTTACTGATTCGTAAGTTTTCCAAAACTCGTCATAATTTTTTTGAAAGCCGCTTTGCCCAACAAGTGCATAGCCAATTTGATTGTGAAGACTGATCCCAACGATCGTTCTGATACCTAATGAAAGCGCCATTCCTTCAATTGCTGAAATTAATAATACAGGTGGCGTGTTATCGCTAAAAGTTTTTGTTGCACCCGAGATAATATCAAGGCTTTCTTTAGCACCCTGAATTCTGGTAACATACAAAACCTGATCCTCAACCAGGCCGAAATGATTGCCTGGAGAAAATGTAAACGATACTGTATAAAGGGGAGTACCATTAACATTAAACACAAAAGAAAGTGAGCCTTCAGTCTCATAAGGATATGCATCCACCAATCTTATTTCAAAATTATCTGATCCTCTGGTTTCAGACCAACATACAAGCCCATCTTTGAAGATGGATCTTAAAATATGATATGGGAAATTCTTTTTGAAATATTTGTAATGATTGATCAGGATATCGAGCCTCATTTCTGTAGACAATGCATAAGAAAGATACCTGGAAAGATACACATAATAAGTTCTGTTAGCAATAAGTCCCAGTGAGCTAAATGGTTTTAGCACTTTGCTTAGCTGTATATGTTGGGGAATGTAAAATAATATCTTAAACGCATTGCAGAGATAGGAAAACAAAACTGCAGTTGGTTTTTCACGGCGATTGTTAATCACATACTTTGCGTGTTGAATCAAGGAGTACAAGACAAATGATTTAACAGGGTTTAGGAATAAGAATTGGACTTCGCATCATTAACGGGTTAATAATGATTTTATTATTGCACCAAAAAAAGGAAAAACTATATTTGCACTCCCATTGCCCGATAGTATAATGGTAGTACGTCAGATTCTGGCTCTGAATGTTGGGGTTCGAGCCCTCATCGGGCAACTTAGGTTTTCAAAAAAAGCTTCTGTTATGCAGAGGCTTTTTCGTTTTGCAGATTCAATAACTTTATTTTAGATATTATAATATTTTTCACTTTCATAAGGCTTTTAAAAAACTCTTTCTTTCTAAACTTCTTTTAAACTCTTTCCCAAAAAAAGATTTCACACTCATGCATATCTGAAAATGTTTTTTATAAAAAAATTTCAAAGATGTGTTCTTAAATACCTTTTAGAATTAATCGGCAACGAACTTTTACCAGTAAGTTTCCAATGAAGATTCAGTTTTTACTATCCAAATAGTTTTAGTAGAACTGCCTTGTTATTGCAGTTTTTACATATTAATTTAGAATATTATTTAATCTCAAAAAATCCAACCCATGAAAAAGCTCTACTCAGTATGTGCTGCTCTTTGCGCATTTTTATCATTTTCTTTCCAGCAAAATATTCAAGCCCAATGCTCGTGTTCCGGTGGAGCTGTTGCAAGCTCTGTATCATATTTACAGAAATTGAGCGTAACAAATGCAGGGTCTTCTACTATTAGTTTCCCCAAGTTCGATCCTTCCATTGGCACTTTAACCTGTGTGCTGTTTCAGGACACGATATCGGGAGTTACTAATACAGTTATCCAAAATTCAGGTTCAACATCTACTTCATTTCAGTTTCTGCTGACCGTGGCAAATGGAATTGCAGGACCAGGCAACCAGATCAATGAAGTGTTTACGGATACTTACGGGCCAAATACACTTGATGCAGCAGCGAGCATAAGCTATGGACCGGACAGCTTATTTAAAAACGTAAAAGATTCTAGCTATGCAAAAGACACAACAGGCTACCAGGGAAAAGGCACAGTGAATTATGTGTATACGCTGAATGGCGGGCTGGCAGCACTTCAGGGCGGACTGAATTATAATGCACAAATCATCACAAATTATTGGGGCAGTTTCAGGCTAACTTATTTTTATTGCCAGGATCCTACGAACACCAGAAATCATTGCATACATTTAAAGGCAACTAAAGGCAGTGGTTGCGTGAACCTGCAATGGCAGTCTTCGAATTTGCCAAGAAATTGCAGTTATCAGATTGATTACAGCAAAGACGGCAATCAATTTTCTTCATGCGGCCAAACTTCGTCGGCACAAAATGTAACAAACGACACAACTGATTATCAATATAAATACAATGTGTCCCAAACAGACAAAAACAGGTTGTATTTCCGAATCAGAAGTACTGATGCAACAGGCAATGTGACTTATTCTCCTGTAAGATGGGTGAACTTAGATGCACAAGGAATTGCCGGCTGCAACGTGTATCCTAATCCTGCACGAAATACTGCAACTGTTGAGTTTGATGAAATGCTAACAGGGAAATATAGCCTGGAATTAGTAAACAGCAACGGTTTTTCTGTGCAGCGAAAAGAAGTCACACTTGCTGGCAATAATCAAATGACGATTGATGTGAGCAATCTCAGAAGAGGTATGTATTTCCTGCGCATGAGAGATGAAACAAGCAATCAATTGGTGGTTACAAAAGTGATGGTCCAATAATCGGTGAATGCTTTCCATATTTCCAAAGCCTCCGCTGGAGGCTTTTTATTTTAATTGAAGCCAATGAAAGAGGAATGCAATAGAAGCATTTGGGTTAACAGTGAAATCTCTAAACAACCATCTATAATAAAAAAGCAAGCCCTGCCAGGCTTGCTTCACAACATCACTAAAGCTTAAGGTTATTCTTTTGAAGTTTTTGAGTAAACTTCCCAGCCACCATTTTCTGAAGATTTCAAAACAAGTGTTTGTTCTGCATTTTCAACAGTAACATAATAGTAAGTATCGTTGTGCATGTTCACTTCGAAGAGGTTGCTTATCCAATAGCCTTCATAATTTTTTTTGAGTTCAATCATTTGATAGATTGGCAGCTTGTCTGAAAGAATATTTCTGCCGATTGCCATGAATTCGCCATCATTAGAGTAGTAAGCAAACATCACATCATTATTCAAGGTGAACGTAGCAAGCAAATATTTGCCTTTAGCTTCCCATTTAACATTGTGAGCGTTTGAAAAATCTTTACTTAAAGAAGCAACTGCTTTTTTTGTAATGCCATCAGTTGGGTTGGCAAAGCTGTAGCTGATACCTGTCAGCATCAAAGCGAAGATCAAAATTCTCTTTTTCATTTTCTTAGTTTTTTATTGTGAATGATTTTGTTTTTTGTTTGTCTTTCATCAAATTGACATAACAAAGATATATCCAAAAGCATGTACTATGCAATACAAAGTACATTGGATGGCATAAATCGTATTTATTTGGCAATAATCAAGGATGAGGGAGTTTATTTGAAACAAATTGATTATTAAAAACCTATTTGATGGATTGGTATGAATGGATAAATTATCGGACGAGGAAATAAAAGCAAGGTCATTATGCTTAGAAATAGCTTCTAAGTATTCAGGTGATGCAATAACATTGACTGCATTGACTAAAGAACTGTTAAGCCTACTCGGTTTTTCTTAATTCTGCGTAATCGGCAGTATGGTTGTTGAACAGCTTCTTTTCTTCATTCCAATACTTAGTTTTTACATAATTGTTTTCTATTTCCGTTACCGTCATTTTAGGACTGCCAGAATTAAGAACAACAACATAACCGATTTTTAAAGATTTAAGTTCTTCCAATGTCATAAATAATAGTCTTGGTTAATTAAAGTTGTTTTGAAACAAAGTAAAATTAAAGAATATGTTCAAGAACCTTAGAGAATTGATAAGCACTATGCCAGATGAAAAGGCTTGCAGGGATTACCTTGCAAAAGAAAGATGGAACGGAGTTATAATTTGCCCTTATTGCCAGCACGATAAATGCTATGTGATAGAGAACGGGAAGCGTTTCAAATGCGCCTCGCGTGAATGCTACCAAAAGTTCAGCGTTGTTACAGGCACTATAATGGGAGCATCTAACTTGCCTGTCTCTAAGTGGCTGATGGCTATTTATATATTGACAAGCAGCAAAAAAGGCATTAGCTCATATCAGTTAGGCAGGCAGATAGGCACGAGCCAACAAAGCGCATGGTTCATGTTGCATAGGATTAGGCTAATGATGAAGAACAGGGCTAACACATTGCTGTCAGGCATTGTTGAGGCTGATGAGACATATCTTTCGCGCAAATATAGGAGCGATTACAAAGGGTTGCCACCGGAGGAAATAGATTACAACATGAAGAACAAAGTAAAGAATAAAGGTGCTGTCATTGCAATGGCGGAAAGGGGCGGCGAAGTGCGCGTAAAAGCTATGTTCGATAACAACGCTGAAAATGTATGGCAGGCCATCAATGAAAACGTAAAGCCAGTATCGGAGCTTCACACCGATGAGAGCAGGCTATATAAAAATGATGAGCAGCCATATAATATAAAGCATGTAACGCACTATAAAAGGGAATGGGTTAAAGGCAATGTCCACGTCAACACCGTTGAGAATTTTTGGAGCGTAATGAAGCGCGGCGTTTATGGCATTTACCATCATATCAGCTACAAGCATCTTCAGCGTTACGCAGATGAGTATAGTTACCGTTACAATAGCCGGAAGATAACAGATGCAGAGCGATTCACAATATCATTGCAGAATATTGAGCATAGGCTTACTTATAACGAGCTTATAGGAAAGAAAATAAATCAGTAACTTGCCTTAATGGCAAAAGCAAAAAAGGCAAAAGCTCCCAAATTGCCTAAAAAACTGAACCTACCAAATGACGAGCCTTTGCGCTTGGATATGTCTTTTGAAGAGGCTGTAAAACTTGCTCTTAATACTCCTATCAAAAAGAAGAAATAGTTTTTGTGCATATCATGTTAACTATTCAGCACAAGTTAAAAGTTGTTTTGAAGGAACTTTGCTTAGCCTTTTCAAAAGGGCATTAATAAAGGATATAGTACAAAAACTTAAACCAAGAATTATGCACTTCACCAAAATAGATGGAAGCTACGGAAGCTCTCACACTCCATACAATTTTTTACCTACTTATAAATTTGATAGCACTAAATTAGAATATATAAAGGACGTGCGAATTTATAAAAGGATAGCAAGTAAGATGGAGAATCAAAATAACAAGTTAGTAGTTCAATGGTATTATATAATCACATCACATGGAATGCAGATATACGAGTTCCATACACAAGAAGTGTTTGACATAAATTTTGAAGATGAAAAAATATCGGACGAAGAAGCAGCCCGTGTAGTTAAATCCACACATTATTTTTTAAAAGATTCTTTTAAAACCAGAGTAGAAGAGTTTAAGATATTTCGTCCAGTTTCGGATATTGAAGAGAACGCCATTCTACAAATTGCTTCCCAGTTATCGGCAATTGCCCAGTCTGAACCCGAATTTTGATTGATACGAGCTGATTATCCGAATTGTAGTCTTTTTCTAAAACATAGATGCTCTCTACAAGTATATTTTGCGAGGGTTTATTAGTTGTTTCTATATTTTCTTTCATTTTAGCCGTAATGATATTTCTTTAAAAACCCAATTCTAATTATGAATAAAACAGCAACCATTATCATAGAGCTAATACCTATGATCGCATACATAATAACTCTGGCATGGTCTACCGTATCTATAAACAAAAAAATTACAGACAGAGCCGATAGGAAAAAATATAAAAAATACTTCCAAAAGGAATTAGGTTTTTTCTTTGTTCCATTGCTGGCAATGCCGTTTTTTATATTTTCCATTCTATCGCATCCGGCATTTTCCTCTTCCATCGAAATCGGTTCTTTTGTTGCCAAATCTTTTGCTTTATTGGCGCAGGTTTTTTTGGCTGTCGTAG
Organism: Puia sp.; assembly: GCA_035295505.1. GTDB lineage: Bacteria > Bacteroidota > Bacteroidia > Chitinophagales > Chitinophagaceae > Puia. Next base: position 6,840 of record DATGIX010000030.1, read on the forward strand.
TAAGTAGGAAAGTTTTTGGGGACATTACAGATTTGAGAACCAAATCTGGAGAAGAGCTATTAGAAATAGCCAATGAATCGCAATATTGATTTCTACAAATTAGTTGCACTTATTGCACCTCATACAGCTTTTTAAAATTTATTATCTTTGCGCCTCCATTCTATGTGGGGGCTGTTGTTGGTAACATGGCGGACTTCCCATTCTGCCCATGTCGGTTCAACTCCGATAGCCTCCAGCCTTATCAATTGCTTTGAGACAACACCCACCAATTAGTTGCACTTCTTGTCACTCATCCTTGGTTATTGCCATTTATTTGGCTGATTTTTAAGGAAGAGCGGTAAACGCCAAAGAATAGCTTTCAAAACCTTCCCAGGTTTTGCTGATAAATTCCAAGTTCTGGCAAACCACAAAGGTCAAACATGCTGCATTACATTGATTATCAAAAGCATTAAAGATGGCATATCGTTAGTATAGGATTAAGAGAATGATTAAAGTCCTTCTATGGCTTCGTAGGGGGGAGTAATTTTGAAAGCATTTTATTTTAAGCTCAATTAGGAATAACAAATAAGTAATTAGCCAAAGGCAGGCTTTAGCCAGCTTATACTTCTTCATAGTTTTCATATTGATACCAACATCAAAGCAGGGCTTTTCCAGGTCTTGCTTTTTTATTTTAATATCTAAGACGTTAAAAACATTAAAAAAACAACCGCATTGTTTAGCTGATGTAATGCAGTTCGCTAAATTCGCTTCTAACTTTCCCGTTAAGACCTACATGATGAAATACCTCTTTATATTCTTTCTTTTTTTGCAGGCTTTGTTTTTTGTATCATGTTCTTCTTCTAAAAAAATAGCTTCTCATGCAACACAATCTACAGCCGTTCATATTCCTGATTCGTTGCCGGAAATCCCGGGAAGCGAAATCAATGTGCTTCTAAAATTATATGCCCCCCCTATCCTCGCAAAGGCAGATTCATTGGTGCCAAAGGAATTTAACTCTGACAGTTGGCCCAATTACTCTCAGCCTTCCTGTGATTTCAGATATAAATATCATTTTGTAAGATCAGGCCTCAGCCTCACTTGTGTCAATAATAAGATTGGAGTCCAGTTCACTGGTAACTATCAGTTATCAGGAAGCAAATGCCTTTGTGCGATGGACAAGCCGGTTTCACCATGGATATCCGGCAGTTGCGGATATGGCAATGAACCACTTCGTAAGATAGTCATCAACGTTAGTTCGCAGCTTTACTTTCTCCCAAGTTATAAATTAAAAACTGCCACAAAACTTGATAACCTTCTGGCGCATGACAAATGCATCGTTTCAATGTTCTCAAGCGATGTTACAGGGTTGGTGGTTGACAGTGTGCGCTCATCAGTGAATGCATTTTGCGCTGCATTAGATGCAACCATTAACGGAATGGATTTTTCAAAAACTTTATTGCAGACCTACATGCAATACAAAACCGTTGCTTTGAGCAAGTATGGATACATATCATTGAACCCGACATCAGTAAGGTTAGGACAATTGAACTATTTTAAAGACACATTTGCTATTTCAATTGGAGCAACCTGCAAGCCGCAACTTTCATCTGATAGTGCGAGCACGATTATCCCTACAGGTTTTCCATTTCTTAATAACAATGAAAATAAAAATGCTGCTTCTCTTTTTCTGAATGCAAATTATGATTATGCATTTCTTTCAAAATTGTTGAATGATACTTTGCATAATAAAGCATTTGAAGTGAAAGGAAGAACAATTGTGGTGAAAGAAGCATCTATCAAAGGAATCGGCAATCATCAGATTGAGGTGAGAGTAGATTTTGCGGGCAGCAATAAAGGCCGTATATACCTTCGCGGAACTCCTGTTTTGGATGTTATTAATCAAACGCTAACCATTCCTGATATTTCATATTCATTGGAAGATGAAGATCTCGCTTTGAAGATTGCAAAAAATCTTTTCAAAAATAAAATCAAAAAAAATCTTTCCGGCAAATCATATCTGGATATTGGCGCATTGGTAAAAAGTAATATGCCATTGCTCGATGCAAAACTAAATGCGCAAGTTGCCAATAATATTTACTCATCAGGCAAAGTGAATGATGTGAAAATTATCGGGCTGCTTGCGCGAAACAATTCTATTCAGGTGCAGTTATACGTGAATGCGAACATTTCACTGATTGCCGCAAACCTGCCATGAGCCGATGCTTTAATTGTCATCGTTTCTTAAAATCTTGTTTAAAAAGCAACCTTTAACAATTCGTTTACGTAATCAGCATCATGTGTGAGGTAGTTTGCGCTTCAATACATCACAACCTTAACAACTTTGATCGCAGGAAGTAATCAAATAAGCGCAATTATAGCGGGTTGCAGAAAAAATGACAGAAGCAGCCAGAAAGAGTTGTATCAACTGCTTAAGGATTATGCTATGAAAATTTGTTATCGTTATCAGAATCATTCCGAAGAAGCAGAAGAAATAATGAATGAAGGGTTTATCAAATTATTTAAGAACATTGACCAGTTTGATGAAGCAAGGCATGCAAATGTGGAAGTAGCATTGAAAGGTTGGTTCAAAAGAATATTAATCAATACCTGCATTGACCATTACAGAAAAAATGCATCCAGGATAAATAATAAAGTATTAACAAAAGAAACAGAAAATATTGCAGGTTATGCAGAAAACGGTTTGGATGTACTTTCGTATAAAGAAATCATAGAAGCAATCAGACATTTATCGCCTGCCTACAGAACAGTTTTCAATTTGTTTGTTATTGAAGGGATGTCGCACGATGAGATTGCATCACAGTTGGGGATTTCTGTAGGAGCGTCAAAATCCAATTTATCAAAAGCCCGGGAAAACCTGAGAAAGATCCTATTAAAAAAAACTGACCAGAAAATTTATGTTCAACCTCTCTGATAAAGAGTTGGATCGCCTGAGCCGGGAAGCTGCCGATGCGTATGAAGTAGAAAAAAATGCTTCATCATGGGATGCATTGGAACAGCGCCTCGATCACGAGCTAGGAACTGCACCAACACCTAACCCCGCTGTGCCGCCACCGCGCAGTTTTGTATTTCCATTTGCCTACACTTCGATAATAATATTACTTGTAGGCTCAGGTTATTTTCTTTTGAAATCAGGCAAAAAAAACAACACAGAAAATAAGATAAACTATACACTTAATAACACGGACAAAAATCAGCAGGCTGAAACAAGCTCACAAAAAGAAGCATTAACAAAAGATATCGCAAAAGGAGATAAAAACAGAAGTGCCGATAACAACGCTTCAACCAAAAACGAAGCAAAGAATGAAACTGTTCATTCAGGCGAAGGAAATGCAGACAAAGAAAAAACTGATTTGAGCACGAACAATTCAGTTGCAGCAAATAATTCAGAAAAGAAAAATGATGCAGCTATAAAAACAGATAACTCATCTATAAATAAAACTGATGCGGTTAATAATAAATTAACTACTGTAAATAACAATAAAGAGCCTCATCAAAAAAATCAGAAAAATTACTTCAATAAAAGACGAGCTGATGATCCCGGAAATATCACAGATCAGGAAACAACAAAAAGTAATATCAGTTCATTACGATTAAATAAAGTTTACGGATCTAAATCAAAAGATCGAGATCAGGCAATTGCTAATAAAATTTTAGATAAATCTGAAAACACAAATACAATTAATGAAGAAGATTTCAAATACGCGCCCAAACAAAATATTGAACTTGCAGCAAAGCATTCCAACATTTTAATCAGTGATTCTGCTTTGCTTGCTGAAGCTACAAAAAAACATGACCTGATTGATCTCAACAAAAAAAGCAAATCGCTTAACATTAATAAGTCATTGCAGATAGGCCTGACTTTTGCGCCTGATTTTTCAAAAGTGAAATATGTGTATGAGAATTATCATATAGGAACAAGCGTTGGCATCACACTTGGCTATCAATTGATGCATCGCCTTTCAGTAAATACTGGAGTACTTTATTCAAATAAATATTATCAGGCAGATGGAGATGATTTTCATCCTCAGCAGCAGCCTGTCAATGCCGCACTTGTAAATGAGCATATCGATTTTGTGAGAGGTTCGGTTAAAATTATTGAAGTGCCGCTTAACCTTAGATATGATTTCAGCTCTGATGGAAATACTACTTTCTTTGTGAACGGAGGTTTTTCTTCTTACTTCCTGCTAAATCAAAATAATTCTTATTACTGCCGCGATTATGTCGGCTATCAGAGATGGATAAAGCAATCTTACGATAAAGATGAAAATTATTGGTTGTCTATGTTTAATCTGTCATTAGGTTTTGAAACATTCGTAACCAACAATATTTCTTTTCAGGTTGATCCTTATGTGAAACTCCCATTAAGAGGAATTGGGCTTGGCAATATGCAACTAAGCAGCT
>DATGIX010000031.1:0-12580 GCA_035295505.1 Puia sp.
AGATAAATGCAGAAAAAATATTTATGCTGAGCAAAAACTGGAAATGGCGTGCCATGATAGGTTATCAGCAGAAGGCAGGGCCTGCACCAGTCAATTTTCCGGCATTCTTTACGCATAACCAAGTTGGCTATGAAGGGAATCTCGGGTTTAAAAATCTTGACATTGCTTTTGGTCTGGAGTTTAGATATTACACAGCTTATAAAGCAGACAATTTCTCTCCGGTTACAGGACAATTTTTCTTGCAAAATGACACTACACTCAAACAGCGTCTTCCTGATATAAATGCTTATGTGCATTTCCGCATACGCAGCTTTACTGCATACGTTAGAGCAGAGAATCTTAACACATTGCAAGTTTCGAGCACGACAGGCTTTGGGTTTAATAAATACAATTTTGTAGCTCCGAATTACCCTTATATGGGGCTTCAAATCCGTGTTGGCATTTTCTGGACTTTTGTGAATTAATCCCGACCCGAGTTCATTTAACTTTCTATTTCATAAATATTTTTAACTTTGCACCGTTATTAGTTTATGAAGAAATTTTTCCTTGGCATATTAACATTCGTCTACATTACTGTTGCAAGCGGTATTGTAGTGAATATTCATTATTGCATGGGTAGGCTTTCCGAGGTAGATTATGGCTATTCAACTGATAATAAATGCGGCAAGTGTGGAATGGAAAATAAAGCCGGATGCTGCCATAATGAAGCAAAGTTCGTTAAGCTAACAGATGACCAACAGCTCGCAAAAGCAAATATTAACATTGCTCAATTTCCCGCAGAAATAAATATAGCTCACGTCAATCTTTCTCAACCAGTTCAGGGCGTTGAAAAAAATCTTGAGCTTCAATATCACTCGCCTCCGGACAAGAGCCTCTCACAGGTTTATCTCCTCAATTGTGTTTTCAGGATTTGATCTTACGAATAAATTTTGAACAGCATCAACGATGCAGTTCATATTTCATTTAAATATTCGTAATACTCAATTCTATCATTTATTTAAAATTTTCAATTATGAAAGCGCAAAGAATATTTTTAATATTAGCAATCATTTCTTTCTCACAAATAGCAAATGCACAACTACAAAAAGCCGAGTTTCAGGCAAGCGGTCTCACTTGCTCTATGTGCAGCAATGCTATTAATAAAGCATTAAAAACTGTTCCATTTATTGAAACTGTGAACACTGATTTAAACAAGAATGTTTTTGAAGTGATATTCAAAAAAAATGTGCCGGTTGATTTTGATGCAATTAGAAAAAAAGTGGAAGATGCAGGTTTTTCAATTGCAAAACTTTGGGTGATAGCTGATTTGCACAATCAAAAAATAAACAATGACGAACATGTTTCCATTGACGGATTGAATTTTCATTTCATGAATGTGAAATCTCAAACGCTTAATGGAAGCCAACGATTTCAATTAATCGATAAGAATTATGTATCTGCCAAGGAATTCAAAAAGTGCAGCGCATACACAACAATGCCATGTTACCAAACAGGAACTATGAGCAATTGCTGCAAATCAAAAGATGGCGCAGTAGCTTCAGGCAACAGGATATATCATGTAACTATTTAATTCAAAACACGGCAAGCAGCTTAAAAGTTGCTTGCCAAATTTTTTTTATGAAGCGAACTATCAGTTGCATGATATTGCTATGTATTTCGGCATTTCTTCATGCACAAGAACTTTATGTTTCAACAGAACCCGCAAGTAATATGGCTACCGGTAGCATTGGGGTAAGACTTAATTCCAAATTATTTCAGATGAAGTATAATAACAGTTACTTATTGAGAATAGACCCTGAAATTATGTTTGGGTTGAGCAAGAAGGTAATGATTCACGTGAATGCTTATGCGTCAAATATGTATCAGCAAAGCTTAAAGTTTGAAGGAGCCGGCATTTACGGGAAGTATCGTTTTTTGTCAATAGATGATGTGCACAGCCATTTTCGCATGTCAGCGTTTGGAAAAGTTTCAGTCATTGACAATCCCACTTCGCTCTATGCAAATAATCAATATTATGGTGGAAACGAAATTGATTTAGACGGAAACAATTCTGGTTTTCTCTCCGGGGTTGTTGCAACGCAGTTGCTCCATAAGCTCGCGTTGTCATCTTCTGTTGCATATACGAATCGTTTTAAAAATATTAATGAGGACAAAGAGCCAGGTCAATCATCACAAGCAATCAATTATACTTTGTCTGCAGGTTATCTTTTGCTTCCTGTTGAGTATAAAAATTATAATCAGACAAATGTGAATCTATATTGTGAGCTTATCGGTTCTTCATCAATTGATAGCAAAGGATATTATTTTGACATTGCTCCTGCTGTTCAATTTATTTTTAATAGTATTGCAAGGCTCGATTTATTATACCGAGTGCAATTTGCAGGAACCATGGAGCGTTTATCAAATAATTATTTTTTGCTAAGGATTGAATATAATTTTCTGAATATTTTTAAACTCAGGTAAATGCAAAAAGTATTAACCATATTTTTATCAATTTTAAAATTCATCCAATCATTATTCACAAAGAAAGATTGTTGCAAATGAAAAATTTTCTGATTGCATTCTTATTCATTTTTTTATCACAGGCCGTTTTTTCTCAGGTGAAAGAAAATGATGCAGCTCCTGAAATTACATTGCCGGGCATTTCCGGAGAAACGATTAATCTATCATCATACAAAGGGAAAGTTGTGCTGATTGATTTTTGGGCAAGCTGGTGTGGCCCTTGCAGAAGGAACAATCCGCATCTTGTGAAATTTTATAAAAAATATCATCCGAAAGGGCTTGAGATATTAGGTGTTTCACTTGACAATAATCAGGATGCATGGAAAGCTGCTGTGAAGCATGATAAGCTTGAGTGGATTCAGTTGAATGATAATAAAGGATGGAATGCTACTTCAGCAAATGCTTATGGTGTGGATGCAATTCCTGCATCTTTTTTGATTGATAAGAACGGCATTATCTATTCAATTAATAAAGTCGGTCCGGAATTAGAAGAGGAAGTGAAATTGTTATTGAAAAAATAATTTGATGAGATTTTGCGGATGTTGTTTTATCAGCAGTCTTGCTCCTCACATGGCACATTTTCCATTTCTACTTCCAAAGTTGCATGCTTCACATTAAGGTGCTCAAGTTCATGTTTCACATCGTGCTTGATTCTTTCAATGGAATTCATATCTGTTTCTTTTGCAACAACAATATGTCCTGTCAATGCATTCTCTGTTGTGCTCAAAGCCCACACATGAATGTGATGAAAATCTTTTACTCCGTTGATTTTATTAATGTGGGTTTTAATATCATTCATATCTACATTTTCCGGAACGCCATCCAAAGAAAGGCGCAGGCTGTCTTTCAGCAATTTCCACGTGCTGATCAAAATCACAATCGCCAGGACGATGCTTAAAACCGCATCGATCCAAAATAAATTGGTATAGAAAATAATAATACCTCCGATTACGATGCCAGCAGAAATAATTGCATCAGATAGTAAATGAAGAAAAGCGCTTTTGATGTTAAGATCACTTTCTTTATTATGAAAAAAAAGCAAAGCTGTGATAGTATTAATCACAATCCCGATTGCTGCAACAATTGAAATCGTTTTTCCCGGTAAAGGCTCTGGCGCAAAAAGTTTATGAAAGGCTTCGTAACTGATTGCTCCAATCGAAATCAGCAGGATCGCTGCGTTTAATAACGCAACAAGTATGGTTGTTTTTTTATAGCCGTAAGTAAATCTTTCATTTGCTTTCACTTTCATAAGCCGAAGCGCAACAAGCGACATGGAAAGGCTTGCAACATCCCCGAGGTTATGGCCAGCGTCAGACAACAATGATAATGAATGAATATTTAACCCGACGATTACCTCAATCACAACAAATAGAAAATTCAGCACAATGCCAATGACAAATGCGCGGTTCACTTGTTTGATATCCACCGTGTGGTGATGGTGATGACCATGATTGTGATTATGACTGTGACTATGTGAATGCTCCATGAATAATTTGCAATGAGCCAAAGTTAGTCATGATGAACATTTTTCTTCTTGAAAAGATTGCATCACTGATGCAAATTGAGGATGGGAGAATTATCGGTAATCATCTCTTGCCGGAGAAAATGAATCGATTACTTTACAATCCGTGAGCGCAACTGCGCTGTGAGGAACATTTGATGGGATAACATGAACAGCGCCTGCAGTCAGCAAATATTCTTTGCCTCCAATCTTCATTTGCAATTCACCATCAAGTATATGCGTAATCTGTTCGTGAAAATGATGATGTTCTTCAAGCACACTTCCTTTTTTTATTTCCCAAAACGTGAGCGTGCTCTTATCACCATGAACCATTTTGCCAAAAAAACCCGGTCTTATTTCTTTTGGGGAGATGTCATTAAGATATTCCATAAAATATTTTTGAAATGACTATAGCTTCTCAAGTATTTTGTCTAAAATATTTTTTCTCACGAAAGATTTTATTCCTGGTTTGTCATCTATCCATTTTGCAAGAAACGGAGAAACAGCATAATAAAATTTTATGAAAAGTCTTCCTCCAAAAGATTTTGAAAGAACATTATCTCGAAGTTCATAAAATCTTAGTACTTCTTTCGTTTCCCTGCTTCCGTAAACTGCAGTTGCAATAAAACATCCTTTTTTATCGCTTGCTTTAATGAGCCCGTGATTTTTTTCTGTTACTGAAACAGATGAAAGCTTAATGCGAAGAACTGATTGCCGATGGAGGCTAATGATATTTCCGGTTACTTTAACAAGATCATTTTTTTGAATATTGAATTGCTTTAAGATATCATCAATATTACCGGCAGAAGAAAAAATAAAAAAATGATTGCTGATAAGGTTTCTTATTTTATCTGATTCATCACTCTTGTCTCTATGAGTAATTATCAGTTCATTTTTTTGTGTATCGATTTCATTTACAATTCCCGAAACTGTAATTTCTTTATTGACAAATTCCTGTTCTTTTTCTTGTAGCTCATCGTTAAGCACTGTTTCTTTTCCGGAATCTTTCAGTTCTTTGTACAGTTCAAAATAAGGAAGCAAATCATTCAGGTTCATGCGCCGGAAAATTTTTGCAATATTAGGTCTAATTGCTCTTTTAAAGAGAAGAAATTTTCTGAAGAGACAATCCTGAAGCCCTTATTTTTCAAAATAGCAAACGCTGCCGCCGACCCATTCTTTGTCTTTATTATATCGCACTCCAATCATTTTTCCTTTGCTCAGCCTTGAAAGATTAATCGCCAGTTTAGGCTTTGCTTCACCATCTTTCCATAGATACATCATTCTCACTTCGAGCTTTGCAGGAATGTCTGGTGTAATGATCACATCAGCATATTTCACTTTTTTTTGCAGGATCCAGTTTTCAGGATCTTTTATTTTATCGATATCTGCCTGCGTTAAATCAATCACCACGCCTTGGCCTGCAAAAGAAAAAAGTGGCTTGAGCACATAATTTTCCAGGTCATTTGGAATTTGTTTTATCTCATTCAAAAAATAAGTAGCAGGCACAAATGGGTGATGAATGAAAGGGAGCGTGTATTTGCTGATTCTATAAAACCAATTTGGGTGCGGCACCCACTCAACATCTAATTCCTGAGTGATATCTACAAATTTTCCAAGCGAATCTTTTTGCGCATACAAATCATCAAAAATAATCCTGTTATAAATTCTTTTTACTTCAGTCTTTTTATTTGTCTTTTCATTGATATAAAACAATTTCTTTCCTTCCTGAATCAAATCAGTGATACATACCGGCTGAATATTGAGATAATCCTGTGTGCAATAAAAATCAATCCTGGTTTTTTGCTCGTGTGGCTTTATCTCAAGCAAGATCACATTCTCGGGTTTTTCTTTTCCAATAATTACTTCTCTCAAATCTTTCAGATATGATTCGCGATCGTATCCATTCATGTATTGCGAATAGTTTTCTGGAATGGAAAAATATTTTCTCAACAAATCTGGATAATACACCTGAAAGCCAAAAAGTGTCGGAAAGCCCTGCATTTCTATAAGCTGCGGCTCGAGTTCACCGGCATCATTAATACAAACACCAAAATCAAGCGCGATAAAATGCGAATGATTGTTTTCGTTCGGTACCAGATCAGTTTTCGGAATAGAATGATCGGTCAATTTTTTGAAACCCGGATCAACAATCACATCGATAATTGCTTCGCATGCATCCACAATTTTATCACCAAATTCTTTAGAAATAAATTCAGGAGTTTCTGCAATGCGAAATTCAATAGCACCGGGATGAAGACTGTGCAAATCTTTCAGGAAGGCTTCATATTGCTGCTGTGTGAATGCACTGTTGAAGGCTTTGCGCAATGCTGGTACCATTTCAAAATAGTTTAAAATGAAGGTACATAAGAAATATGAGTTGAAAATGGTGAATTGTTGTGCATCAATTGTTGTTGATCAGCTATAAATACTGCAAAAAAAATGATAAATTTGCAGCCATGTTCAGCGATAAAAAAATAAGAGTAGCCATTCTTGATATGAATGAAAAGCAGGCAAATCAGGGAATGCGTTGCATTAGACAAATATTAAAAGAGTATAGTGAAAGAAATAATGTGGAGATAGAACAGGATGAATTTGAAGTGCGGGTGGATATGCAAATCCCTGACGTGAGCTATGATATTTATATTTCCAGCGGCGGTCCCGGAAGCCCGCTGGATAGTGAAGGAAGTGAATGGGAGAAAAATTATTTCGGTTGGCTTCAACAAGTTGAAGAATGGAATAATAATCCTTCGGAACAAAATAAAAAGCATGTCTTTTTGATTTGTCATTCTTATCAATTAGTGTGCAGGCATTATAAAGTTGCAAATGTCATCAAGAGAAGGTCCACATCTTTCGGCATATTTCCGATGCATCTCGTAAAAGATGGAAAAAATGAGCCTGTTTTTGAAGGGCTTACTGACCCTTTTTATTCTGTTGATAGCAGGGATTTCCAAGTTGTTCAGCCAAATCAAAACAGGCTGAAACAAATGGGTGCAAAAATATTATGTATTGAAAAAGACAGGCCGCATGTTCCGCTTGAAAGAGCCATCATGGCAATCAGGTTCAACAAATATATGATCGGGACCCAATTCCATCCTGAGGCAGATGCTGAAGGCATGACAATGTATCTTCATCGCGATGACAAAAAACAAACCGTGATTAATAATCATGGCGAAACAAAATGGAGAAGCATGATAGAACAACTTAATGATCCTGATAAAATTTTATGGACATACTCTCACGTGCTACCCAATTTTTTGAATATTGCCATCGGGCAAATGCAGGAAGCAGAAGCATAATGAACATCACGAATTGGAATCAATCATTTGATAGAATTCCGTCTTGAAGCTATCTCCGATCGGGATAATTTTTTTCCCGATATAAATTTCATTTCTGGCTATAGAATCAATGTGGCTAATTGAAACGATATAAGAACGATGAACTCTCATGAATTCATCAGAAGGAAGTTTTGAATAAAAAGATTTCAGGTTGCTTAATGTGAGGATGGGATCACTTTTGCCTTTTATGTAGACCTGTGTATAATCTTTCATCCCTTCACAGAACAAAATATCTTCAAACCTTACTTTAATGATTTTATATTCCGACTTGACAAAAACAAATTTCTTGCTTTTCGCCGGAGCTGAATGTGTGCGGGAATTATTGTTCTTATGTGATGATGAATGCATAAGACAACAAAAAAATATTTAGAAAAATTTTCGCCCCTTTGTAAGCCAGAAATCTCTGTAAGAAATTGACAAAGTGAAGCCGGCATATTTTTCCTGAACAAGCTGCACAGTTTGAACACCTCTTACGCCATACTGAAACGACAGTGTGTAGGCAAGCGGTGTTCTCTTTGAGTTTACGCCGATACCAATAGTTCCGCCAATATCTTTTATTTGTTGGTTGTAAACATTCAGGTAAGAATTAATAGAATAAAAGCCGAATTGATAATACATCGTTTCAATTGTCGCATTGTATTGCCCCATTGAAATGCTCCTGTGTTTTGAAATTTCCAATCCTGCCGAAAAGCGGCTGCTGTTCTGTAGTGAATATTGAAATCCGCCATTATATAAAATACCTGTAGGATCTTCTTTATTACCAACAGATGCCCAGCCTTGATATTTATAATCAACTAAAAATGTATACTTCTTGTTATAAGTAATAGATAAACCTGCACCATAAGATACAGGGAGCGTAAAGAATGTGCTTGGGTAAGTACTTTGATAAGCAATGGATGAATCAGGGTTAAGAACAGTTTTGATAATATCAGTGTTCAATTTTGTTTTGTTGGCAAAAGTTGCTCCTATCGAATAATCAAGCTTCTTATTTATTTTCCCGTAAAGCTGAAGTCCGTAATCAATATAAAAATTGGACATTGTTGCATTGTTGTTTGTTGAAACCAACTCCGCCTGGCTATTTGGGTCCTGAAGTATTATTTTTTGATTTAAAGAACCGAATAAATAAGATGCACTCACACCCAATGAAAGATGTTTAAAAAATTCATAAGAGTTTGCCCAATATACTTTGTTTATTCCACCAGAACCCTGAACGTAGTTGTTAGCGAATTCAGAGCCATTCACAAGGTAAGGGCTGCTGAATTCATAGTTCTGAGAACTGAAGGGAACCAAACCAACACTTGTACCCCAGTGTTTAGCTGCTTTTATGCCCAGAACTAATTTTTTAAAAGTGATGTCGAAAGACTGATTATATGAAGCACTCACGTTTGCTCCATAATAATTAACGAACTTTGCCCGACCACCAATTTCACCTGCAAAAAAATCATTATCAAGGGCACTAAAGGATGCGGGGTTGTTATTAATTAAGTAGCGGCTTGATCTATAAGCAATTCCTGTGTTTGCTAATCCGGAGGTTCTATTAAAATAACTATCCTCAATATCACCAATGCCAAGAATTGAGTATGGAGAATTATTAGTTTGCGCTGAAACTTTTAAAATAGAAACTCCCAGTAATATGATCGTAAAAAATATTTTCATTTAATTTTTATTACCCTTTCATTTCTCAATGAACAAGGGATATGTAATAAATTTTAAGTGTGATGTTGTAAAGCTTATTTGTTTTATCACCAAATACTGAACGGTTAAATGTCGTTACATTAGATGGAGATGGCATACTGAGCATCAATCCATCGGTATTATTTCCACCAATTGCCAATTGTTGTTTGATATAAGATGTAACATCATAAGTATAAAAAGTATTCTGTCCGTAAACATAGTCGGTAACCAGATTCCCCGTCTGGAGTGAATTATTGTAATACAAAGGGGAGCCAAGCTCATTATTTTGGTCTGTAGCAGATAACATGATTTGGGGTGCCAATGACAATTCAGGGCCAAAAGTTCCTTCGATCGGTTTTAAAATTAACTGAGCTTTTAATAGACCTATATAATCCTGAAGGCCTAATACGTTGCTCAGATAAGGAAATCTAACTTTAGCCTGGATACCTGATATACCCTGAACATAAATAGCATTATTGGTTAATGCAGAAGGAGCTTCGGCAGGGATAAGTGGGTTAGGCCTTGTTGCCTGGTAACTTTTCAAAATAGCAAGTGGCGAACTTGAGCGGTCAACAGTTATATTATTGAATTGAAAAGATTTATTGTTAAAGGGGAAGTCGATGTGCTTAAAATTAGTGGCTGCACCGGGCTCGTGATAATATAAGCGCATAAATGCGGTATCCTTAAATCCAAGAAGAGTTCCGATATGTGAGGCTCCTGTATCAGAGTAAACGACGAGGCCTCTGAAGTAACTAAGAAAAGTGTTGAGGTTTGTTATAGTATCCGAATTATTTCTGAACATATTGAGCAATCGCTGCCCAAGAGTGTCCGGAAGCCTGATTTTAACAGAGTCAAGCGCATTCTGAGTAGTATGCAATGCCAATGGACTGATACTGATGTCAGTGCTCCCTAATGGAACAGGGTTATATGACAAAGTCGAATTGTTATAAAAAGATCTTTGTGTTACTGAAGGATAATTAATCACATCGTTCAACTGGCTCACATAATACCTCTGAACAACTGTCGTATCAGCATAAAAGGTTTTATTAAGGCGCATCACAAATTCAATAGAATCAAAACCTGCAATATTGGTTACAGATTGTTTGCCAGGTGTTCCGAGCTGCAAAAATGTTTTGGATGTTATCGTGCCAAAATAAGGGTCTACATATCTTCCTAAAAGCATAGATCCTGTGCCTGCAGTTACGAACGAATCAAGTAAGACCGTTGAAAGCTGCAATGTCGATGTATCATAAGTAACAATATTTGTATTACCGGCAGGCACAAATGAATTGCCGAAAGTAATAGAAGGCTTTTGGCAAGATGATAATAAAAATATAGTCAATATCGGCAATGATAAAAAAAACCGGTATAATTTCAATTCATTTCTCTCAGTAGTATGCATCGTGAAAAGTGTCTCGTTCAAGTTTGTGCGAAATTGCCGCACTTTTTAAAAGCTGCAATAATAAGCGGCGCAACTGTTACTATTTTGTTAGTATGTATTAATCATCCAAATATGACGACAAATATAAGGCATTTATATACTAACATAAATCCAATTTTTACTTGACGAGGTCTTATCATACAAACTTCATTTGTTAATTTGAAAAACAACAATATTTGAGCAAATGTAAACTGTTTATAAAAACCTCTATATTTGCAACTCTTTTTTATCTATCAAATGTGTAGGTTTGTAGATTAATATTGGTTAAAAATACATTTTAACTATTTTAACACAGCCTCA
This sequence comes from Puia sp., assembly GCA_035295505.1. Lineage (GTDB taxonomy): Bacteria > Bacteroidota > Bacteroidia > Chitinophagales > Chitinophagaceae > Puia. The sequence goes on from DATGIX010000031.1 coordinate 10,754, forward strand.
TCAAATACATTAGCGCAAATTTTAAAAATAAAATATGAAGCGTTTTCACATTTTTCTTTCTGCCATTACTGTGCTTATTGTTACCTTATCTTCCTGTTCAAAAAGCTCAGTGAACCCCACACAAGACGGGAACTGGGTATACGTCGGGGATTTTGGTGGTACGTCAAGAACTGAAGCCATCTCTTTTGTGATAGGCGACAAGGCTTATATCGGAACTGGCATCGATCAATTAACCACTAGGTATAGTGATTTGTGGAGCTTTGATCCTACATCTAATAGCTGGTATCAGGTAGCAACGGCTCCTGCTGATTTCACTCCAAGAAATTCTGCCGTAGCATTTGCTGTTGCTGGAATGGGTTATGTTGGTTCAGGAACCGATGGCTATAACTATTTTAGTGATTTCTGGCAATATGATCCAACCGGTAATTCATGGAAAAAAGTTGCTTCCTTAGGTGATGCTAACAATGGTCTTACGCCGAGGTATAATGCAGTAGCATTTGGTCTTGATAAATACGGATATGGATATGTGGGAACTGGTAACGATGGCCGAGGTAATCAATTGAATGATTTTTGGCAATATGACCCAACTGCGGATAAATGGACAGAACTTCCAACTTATCCTGGTTTCAAAAGGGAACAAGCAGTGGCTTTCACTCATAGTGATAAAGGCTATCTGGTAACAGGTCTCGGTACAGGCGGTGCTCCGGTAAATGATTTCGTTGTGCTCGATCCAAGCAATACAACAAATCCATGGTCAACCCTTAGGCATATCTCAAATTATAGTCCCGATTCTTATGATGATGGATATACCAGCATTATCAGATATAATGCAGTTGGCTTTGTTATGACAGGAACTACAAGTGATGGAGGTGGAGATAGAGCCTATATCACAACAGGCTCTGCTGGTTCAACGACATGGGCTTACAATTTCGCTACAGATCTTTGGAATCAAAAGACTTCTTATGAAAGAGCTTCCAGAACTGGGGCAGTCGGTTTCACTGTTCAAAATCGTGGCTTTGTTGGGCTGGGTGGTTCCGGTTCTACCCCTTTTGCTAATATAGATGAATGGAAACCAGATGAAACCTATAATCAACAAGACTAATAATACATTTCAAAAAATAATCTTTCCCGGAATTTTAATTATTCTGGGAATTTTATTTTATACAGTCTACTACTCCCAACTGAATAATGAGCGAAGGTATGCTTTTATTCAGCTAAAGCCTTTTCAAACAGAAACCGGATGGGGGTATGAAATTTTAGCAAACGGCAAAACTTATATACGGCAACGATTCATCCCTGCAGTTGAAGGAGAAAAGAGTTTTAATACAAAAGAGGATGCATTGCTTGTCGGCAACAAAGTAATAGAAAAGATGAAAATGGGCGAACAACTGCCAACAATATCATTGGATGAACTAAAACAAATGGGAATACTTAAAGATTCTCTGCGATAAACATTTATCTCAAAGCTAAGTTCTGATGTTTTTTAGTTAGCTATAATTTGTATTGTACATTTTTATCATTGAATAATCTTCTCCACCCTTGCAACTTTCCCATCCTCATTGATTCCTTCCAGCACTATACGGATCACTTTTGTGATGTCATTATTATAAAACCTGATGATAGCTTTTCGGTTATCCTTGTCAGTTAGTATGTATGGTTTCCATAGAAGTGTTGTGCGTGTGTCTGCACCATCATTTTGGGTATTGATGTTTGAATAATCCGGAGAATAAAATTCCTTCATCACCGAATAACCGATGAGCTGCGTCCTGTCAAGCCCTTTGAAGCTTGCATCATTATTCCTTGCTTCGCTACCTTTTTTTGTGTAAA
>DATGIX010000032.1:0-3082 GCA_035295505.1 Puia sp.
TTGAATTGTCTGACCTGCTAATGAACCTAAAAAAAACAGGAACTATATTTCAGGCGGGAAAATTTTATGCGCTTCAGGATGATGCTTCTTTGTATGAAAAAAGAGTGAAAGGCAATATGCGGGCGCTTCCACTACTTCAAAAAGCCGATAAAATTTCAAAGTTTCTTTTTCAATTTCCTTTCGTCAGTGCTGTGTTCATTTCAGGTTCTCTCTCAAAAAATTTTGCAGATGAAAATGCGGATATTGATTTTTTTATTATCACAAAAACAAACAGGCTTTGGGTCGCAAGGACATTTATGCACCTGTTTAAAAAACTGACATTTATATTCAACAAACAGCATTTCTTTTGTATGAATTATTATATTGATGAAACAGCGCTGCAGATTGAAGAGAAAAACGAATTCACGGCTACTGAAATACTTACACTCATTCCGTCGAGCGGCAATAACGCTGTTCCCAGGTTCTTTAAACAAAACGAATGGGTCAATGATTATTATCCCAACTATTCACTCATTAAAAATGAGCCCAAAAATAAACTGACTGATAATTTGCTAAAGAAAATTATAGAATTTCTGTTTCAAAATAATTTCGGGAATCATATTGATAATTATCTGATGGAGTTAACGAATAAAAGATGGAAACAAAAAGAGAAAAACAAGCACATTAGCAAAACCGGAAGAAGAATGGGACTGAGAGCTGAAAAACATTCCTGCAAGCCAAATCCATATTTTTTCCAGAAAAAATTATTGAACAAATACTACAATCGTTTTTATGAAATAGTAAGAAAGTCTGAAAAAATAAATGAAGAAAAAAAATCAGCTTTTCTTAATTAATGAAATGATATAATAATCGCCAATGTATTTCCACGGCCAGGATGATTTCAATTTATCTTCTTTTGATTGCAGGAATTTATGAACAGATGGATGCTTCTCTGGAAAATCTTTAATATATGAAGGAGGAACGATTGTGCAAAGCCCTTCTAAACTCATCACATCAAAAGTGTTCCTCAAATGTTTTATAATAAAAGAAGGATTGTAATACCAGCATTTGAAATAAACACCTTCAACATGAGAATTAACCCCTTTGGTTTTAAAAAATCTTCTAAAAGCTGTTTTGAATTTCCCTCTGAATAAAAGCATTGCCTCCCAGAGGCAAAATTTTGGCAGCAATACCAATGTAACAATACCTTTGGGTTTTAGCAATGGAGAAAATGAATGAAGCACTTCCTGGAGATTATCAGTACAATTCAATCCTGCAAAATTTGAGAAGATGAAATCATAAGGACCTTTATTTTCTAAATTTTTCAAATCGGTATAAGAACAAATCTCCCGGCTTATATTGTCAGTCAAATTAAAATGGCTGACTTTATTTAATAGTTCATGTTGCATGCCCGCAGAAATATCTGTTGCATGAACACGATGACCTCGTCTTGCAAAATAAATAGCATCCTCACCAGTTCCCGCATTTATTTCAAGTATACTACTATTGGGTTTCAGAAATCTCTCAATATGTTCACGTACTCTTTTCCTCTTGTACTGAATAATAGTATCAAAACAATAAGTCATGTCAAAAACTGCGGACTGCTTGTTGAAGGCGGCAGCAGCCAAATGCTCATTCGTGTTTTCTATCATGTTCCTGAGTTTTCAATTGCCATCAATTTTTGTTTCGCAAAAAAAGATGCGGGAATATAATAAACCGAAGAGATTACTTTCTTCAATGTTTTCAATTGCATAGAAGAAGGCTGAGCAAATATTTTTCGCATGCTTTCAAACGCAAGGTGCTTTCGATAATCTCTATGCACATAACGATGCAATTGCTTATAGAAAACCGGCGAATAAGTATTCCGGAACATTAATTTTAGCTCATCCGAATCTGACCAGTTTGATTTTTCTTTCAACTGATCTTTCACTCTTTCGTAAAAAACAGTTCCGGGTAAAGGATATGAAACTGAAATCCCGATGCTATACGGCAACAACTCATTAATCATCCTGATTGTCTTTTCAATATCTTCTTTCGTTTCACCAGGATAGCCGAACTGAATAAAAAATGACGGATGAATGTTATTCTCTTTCAGCAATTTTGTGGCAACATAAATCTGTTCCACTTTTGTGCCTTTATCCATTGCATCCAAAATCTTTTGAGAACCGCTTTCAGCGCCCATCCAGATATTTTCACATCCTGCAACAGCGAGGCTTTTTATATAGTCATCTTCCAACAATAAATCTGCCCTTGCCTGAATCCTGAACTTGAATTTCAAATTCTCTTTCTTCACCAATACAGCAAATTCATTTATCCATCCCGGTTTGAGCCCGAAAATATCATCGCAAAACCAAATATGTTCAAACTGAAATTTTTCCTTTAAAAGTTTGAGTTCATCGACTACGTTCTGTGGAGAACGCGAATTGTAACGATTCCCATAAATGGGTTTTGCACACCAGTTGCATTTAAAAGGACATCCTCTTGTAGTTGCTATATTCATTGAAAAATAGCCGCTGCTATTCATCCACATTTTCTGATAAGGTTTCATGTCAATAATATCCCATGCAGGAAAAGGAATCTCATCCAGATTTTTCATCACTGCTCTTCGCATCGTTTTAACAACAGCTTCATGATACTTGTATGCAATCCCCTGAATATTTGAAAAATCGTTTTCATTATTGCTGATTGCCCTTATCAATTCCAGTAATGTTATTTCGCCTTCGCCAATCAAAATAAAATCTGCGCCTTCTTCAAGATATTTTTCAAAATGATCTGTAGAATCTGAGCTCGACACAATTACTTTACAACCTTTTTGTCTGGCGATCCTGCACATCCTGAATGCCGCTTTGCGCATATTTGTGAGACACATTTTTGTGAGATAGTTGAATCCATCGTCATAGATTACAAAAAATTCAGGCTTGCATTTATCAATATATGAAATGACTTCTTCAGGATTCTCAGCAAACATTGTATCAAACAATGAAACAGTGAAACCGCTTTCACGCATCAATGAAGCGGCATATAAAGTTCCAAGTGGCGCATAAGGCTGTGCCGTTTCCCATTGCTTTGGATCAAAGCGCAAAAAATATGAGTGAGTGAAAAG
>DATGIX010000033.1:0-2672 GCA_035295505.1 Puia sp.
TGGATGGATGTACCAGGAAAGAGGAAATCATTTATCTACCAATACAGAATTTACACGCATCGGTTTTAAGGAATATAAAAAAATGCTTGACCTGAGTTCCTTCATAATAAAGCCGTCCGACGAAAATCAATTCAAAGGAAATTACCAGATGCTGAACATGAAACAACTTGGTAAAAATATTGATTCACTGAAAAGATCTGACACCGCATATCTCTCAAAAAATGAAAGAAGTTTAAAACCTTTTATCAATTTTGAAAAATATACAGACAGCAACTGGAGCAATATCAAAACCCCTGAAATAATCAAAGCAAGTTCCATCCGCGACCTGATGCCAGACAGTGTAAGAAAAAGCGTTATTGAACATGCCATATCTGTTTCAAACAGCACAAGGACATTGCAGGAACCGAATAGCATCTCCTATGAAAATGAACAAAAAGATCTTCGCCTGCATCTTATTGCATGGCATGATAAAATAACGATGTCAATAATTTGCTTGGTGTTATTTCTTATCGGCGCTCCATTAGGATCTATCATAAGAAAAGGCGGAATTGGTTTGCCATTAATATTTGCGGTAATTTTCTTTGTTGTATTTTTTTTATTAAACGGATATGGCGAAAAATTTGCAAAGCAGGAAGTATTAAAACCATTTGCAGGAAAATGGCTCGCGACAATAGCATTACTTCCGGTTGGTATTTTTCTAACCTATAAAGCGTTGAATGATTCACAGCTTTTCAATAAAGAATTTTATTTCCGCATGTTAAGGCGTTTCCGGTCAGCGCAGGAAAAATCATCGAAAGCATAATCTTGCCAAAACATTTTGCCTGTTAACATTACTGTTCTTGAAGAATAAATTTTGTTAGCTACTTTTGCCCGAAATTTTGCCCATTGGAACATAGCAAAGAAAATCTGAAAGTGCAACAATGGGTGGTGATTGTTGCCATCATTCTCTTCATCATAAAAGTCGTTGCGTATTATTTAACGCACTCGGTAGCTATTCTTACGGATACATTGGAAAGCACTGTCAATGTAATTGCAGGTTTCATTGGTCTATATAGTTTATACGTCGCAGCAAAACCACGTGATGAAGATCACCCTTATGGCCATGGGAAAGCGGAATTTTTATCCGCAGCAGTTGAAGGCGCTTTGATAACAATGGCAGGATTGATCATTATTTATGAAGCTGTAGAAAATTTTATTTACCCGCAACAAATCAAAAAATTAGATTTTGGGATTTTATTGATCGCCATTACAGGTGTAATAAATTTTATTGTTGGATATATCAGTGTAGCAAAAGGCAAAAAAAATAATTCGCTCGCATTGATCGCAAGCGGAAGGCATTTACAATCGGATACCTATTCTACCATTGGAATTATTGTAGCTCTTGGGTTGATTTATTTTACGCAATTGAGATGGATGGATAGTGCAGTATCAATCGTGCTCGCATTTGTTATTATTTATACCGGTTATCGAATTTTGCGTGCATCGATTGCTGGTATAATGGATGAGACAGATGAAAAGTTGCTGCAAAAACTTGTCACGTATTTAAATAATAACCGCAGAGAAAACTGGATTGATGTACATAATCTTCGTGTGATAAAATATGGCGGCTTATTGCATGTGGATTGTCATGTTACAGTTCCCTGGTACTTAAATGTGCGTGAAGCTCATTATGAAATTGATACATTCAGCAAACTTATACGAAAAGAATTTGGCGAGACACTGGAATTGTTTGTACATTCTGATGCGTGCCTTGATTTTTCTTGTAGCATTTGTACTAAAACAGATTGCGATGTGCGTAAAAAACCATTTGAGAAAAAAATTGAATGGACATTAAAAAATATCCAGCCGAATAAAAAACACGATATAAATACTAGTTCTTAATGTAATTTTAGTTCGTGTAATTTGCTTTAATTCGTGTAATACAGATCTTAGATATTCATCATTTTAAAATCTTGCATAAAATAAATAGCTCATGAATCAATGGAAAGAATACCAGGAAAAAAATAAAGAAAAATTTTTGAATGAATTGCTCGAATTATTGCGCATCCCTTCAATAAGCGCAAAGAGCGAACATAAAGATGATATGCAAAAATGTGCAGAAGCAGTAAAACAAAGATTGCTTGATGCAGGTGTAGATAAAGCAGAAATTTATCCGACAGAAGGGCATCCTGTTGTATATGGTGAAAAAATAATTGATACATCAAAACCAACTGTTTTGGTTTATGGGCATTATGATGTGCAACCTGCCGATCCGTTGAACCTTTGGCACAGCGGGCCTTTTGAGCCGGTTATAAAAGATGGGAAAATTTTTGCAAGAGGTTCAGCAGATGATAAAGGGCAATTTTATATGCACGTGAAAGCATTGGAAACAATGGTGAAAACAAATTCACTGACGACAAATATTAAATTCATTATTGAAGGTGAAGAAGAAATTGGCTCGCCTAACCTGGCAAAATTTGTTTCATCGCATAAAGAATTATTGAAAGCAGATGTGATATTGATCAGCGATACATCAATGTTAAGCATGGAAAACCCGTCGATCGATATTGGCGTTCGTGGGTTGTCGTATATACAGGTTGAAGTAACCGGGCCAAATCGTGATTTGCACAGCGGTGTATATGGTGGCGCAGTTGCAAATCCGATCACGATGCTTGCAAGAATGATCGCATCTT
>DATGIX010000034.1:0-15405 GCA_035295505.1 Puia sp.
CATTAAACTGATGACCGACAAAAAGCACGGCTCTTTCCAAAGTCATAGTGCTAACCCGGGCATCAAAGTCACGCTGATAAAAAGCGCTGCCATAGCCAGAGATAACAGTTTTGCTTGCATTCACTCCACGGCTTAGGGAATCTTCATTCGTCATGAGCTGCTGCGCACGTGTCCTGAATTGTGCATGAGCAGTTATGGTTCCGGTAAAAAAAACAATCAGGGGAAATATTCTTTTCAACATATCATTTCTTGAGCTGCAAAATTAGTTTGCAACAAAAACAGAGACTTACGCAATGAGTAAAACGGTTTACACAATCAGGAAAATACCTGCAAATAAGAAATGAGGAATAAAGAATGAGAGAATTAAATACCACAAATCGTTTATTATGTGCATCGTTTTCGATTGCTCATTTTTCGCAGTAACTTTCAGTAAATATTTAATATGAAAACGATGTTATTCTGCGGTGTATGCTATATAATGATTTTAATATTTAATAGCTGCAATCAGCAAACCATTACAGATAATAAACAAGCAGAAATTGACTCTTTAAAAACTATTATCGCTCAATTAAAACCCGGGCTTGGGGAATTTATGTTGCAGATAAGATATCATCATGATTCGCTTGGAAAAGCAATCATTAATAAAAATTATGAAAGAGCAGCTTATGAAATCGATGAATTAAAAGAAACAGCAGAAAAAATTGAGCAATTGAATATCACGAACGACAAACTTCAAAAACCATTTGCTATTTTCTATGAGAAATATCTGCAATCACCTTTGCAAACATTAGCTGATGCCGCTTCTAAAAAAGATGATGCATCTCTGAAAACAAATTTCATTTCGCTCACAAGCAACTGCAATAGCTGCCATAAAGAAAATAATATGGAGTTTATGAAGATTGAGTAGTTATCTAAAAGTTGCAAGTTTGTGGGTATTCACAATTCACCATTCACGAAAAATCAATGAAATAATAATTCACAAGGTTTCAACCCAGTGTGCTTTTTAAATGCAGTAGAAAAATGTGAGATGGAAGAATAGCCAAGAAGGACTGAAACATCTGTTACGCTTAATCCTTTTTCATATAAAAGATAACGTGCGTGCTCCATGCGCTGGCTCTGATAAAAATCAAAAATCGTAGTGCCGAACATTTCTTTAAAACCCTTCTTCAAATAACATTCATTGATGGCAACTTTTCGGCTAAGTTCTTTTATAGTTAATGGCTCACCGATATGTTGCAATAATACTTCTCTTGCTTTTACGATTTTTTCCCGGTCAGCTTCATTTGATAAAAACTTGCATTGAAAACCTTCCACTTCTTTTTCACCAAGCATGCATTCAAGGCTGTACAAAAGCAGCATTTGTGTTTGTGCATTGATGAAAATATTTTCCATGCTGCCTGTGTAAGTGTTGTTCAGCAAGGCCTCCAGCACCATGCGGCTTCTGCTGCAAAGCGATAATATTTTTGAGAATGAAGACTCATGCCTGAAATTCAAAATGTCATCGGTGTGAGAATTGCCAAATTTTGTCGGCTTCAGAAATTGCGAAAGGTGAACCGGAGAAAAGCGGAAGCTAATCACATCAACACTCTCTGCTCTTTCAGCACAATTGCGCGACACATTTATTTTGCAGCTATCGCATTCTTTTTCTTTCTGCCTGCAATAAATATTTCCTGCTATGCAAAATCTCAGCTCGAGATAATTTTTCTTTGGCTCATTTTTTTTATAATGATATGCCATCATGCCCATGTCTTCCATATTCCATTGCGGGTGCTTTGCATATCGCTTGATGGAATAATGCACAGAGCCCGGCATCTGTTGCTCTTTTTCATGCAACAAATCAAGCTCATTCACCATTATCGGCTGCTTGTATGATAACGTCAATATATCCTGCGGCTGAAACATAATCGGGTTGCAAATTTAAGGGTGATATGTCAATATTCAAGCTGTTTTGTCGACGGTTTCATACATCTTGGTTTTATGACTATTTCATGACTTGAATAATAAAAAATCCTCCATAAAATCTTCAAAATTTTCTTTCAAAATGGTGTATAAAATGAGTTATTTAAAAACGGCTGCTACCCTTATTCTTCGTACATTTGCCAACTCCTATTTTTATTATTAACACAAGGATTTTTTCTCAAAATTATGAGTGAAACAACACAGGAAATTTTGTCTCCCGAAACAAATGGCTATGGAGCAGATTCGATTCAGGTTTTAGAAGGTTTGGAAGCAGTGCGCAAACGCCCTGCAATGTATATCGGCGATGTCGGCGTGAAAGGCTTGCACCATTTGGTATACGAAGTGGTCGACAACTCCATTGATGAAGCATTAGCTGGCTATTGCAAAAATATCATCGTCAATATTCATGAAGATAATTCCATCAGCGTGCAGGATGATGGCCGCGGGATTCCAACAGGCATTAATAGCAAAGAGCAAAAGAGCGCTCTTGAAATCGTGATGACTGTTCTTCACGCCGGCGGAAAATTTGATAAGAACACTTACAAAGTTTCCGGGGGTCTGCATGGCGTTGGTGTGAGCTGCGTGAATGCATTGAGCACTACTTTGCGCGTGACTGTTGAGCGGGAAGGGGAAATATTTGAGCAGGAATATCATACCGGTATCCCTGAATATCCTGTTCGTGCCATTGGAAAAAGCGATAAAACGGGAACCAACGTTCACTTCTGGCCTGACAGCAGCATTTTCATTACGACTGTTTACAACAAAGATATTTTAGAAAGCCGCCTGCGCGAGCTTTCATTTCTGAATAAAGGTGTAAGAATCATTCTGAACGACCTTCGCGAAAAAGATGATAACGGCAATACCTACACGAAAACTTTTTACAGCGAAGGCGGCATTACAGAATTTGTAGAAATGCTTGACACTAATGGCGGCCGAACTGCATTATTGCCACAAATTATTTTTGTTGAAGGGCATGATGAAGCTACTAATGTTGCAGTTGAAGTAGCGCTCCGTTACAATGACAGCTACAGCGAGCATATTTATTCTTATGTAAATAATATCAACACCATTGAAGGTGGGACTCATGTTGCAGGTTTTCGCCGTGCCCTGACAAGAGTCTTCAAAAGCTATGGCGATAAACAAAACGCTTTTGAAAAAGCAAAGGTTGAAATTGAAGGCGATGATTTTCGTGAAGGATTAAGCGCAATTATTTCTGTGAAAGTTCCCGAGCCGCAATTTGAAGGGCAAACAAAAACAAAGCTTGGTAATAATGAAGTGAGTGGTGTTGTTGATTCCACCGTTTCAAAAGTGCTTGAAGCCTATCTCGAAGAAAATCCTCGAGAAGCAAAAAATATTATCCAAAAAGTGATTCTCGCTGCACAAGCTCGTGCTGCTGCAAAAAAAGCGAGAGAACTTGTCCAGCGAAAAAATGTATTGAGCGGCGGCGGTCTTCCGGGCAAGCTTGCAGATTGCAGCGACCGCGACCCGGAACGTTGTGAATTGTATCTCGTCGAGGGAGATTCTGCGGGCGGGACTGCGAAACAAGGTCGCGACCGCAGCTTTCAAGCCATTCTTCCATTGCGCGGAAAAATATTGAACGTTGAAAAAGCAATGGAACATAAAATTTATGAGAATGAAGAAATCAGGAACATGTACACAGCGCTTGGCGTAACTGTTGGAACTCCCGATGACCCAAAAGCGCTAAACCTCGCAAAGCTTCGCTATCATAAATTAATCATCATGACAGATGCTGATGTGGATGGAAGCCATATTGCAACACTCATTCTTACTTTCATTTATCGTTATATGAAAGAACTTGTGCAACAGCAATATGTTTATATAGCACAGCCGCCCTTGTATTTGGTGAAGAAAGGCAAAGACCAGTCATACGCATGGAATGAAGAACAAAGAAAAGCATGGATTGAAAAATTTGCTGCAGGTAAAGAGGACAGCGTAAACGTGCAACGCTACAAAGGTTTGGGAGAAATGAATGCGCAACAATTGTGGGACACAACCATGAATCCAGCTACACGCACATTAAAACAAGTTACGATTGAAAGTGCTGCAGAAGCAGACCGTATTTTCAGCATGTTGATGGGCGATGAAGTTGCGCCGAGAAGAGATTTTATAGAAAGCCATGCAAAATATGCAAAGCTGGATGTGTAAAACATTCCAACGGCACAGAAATTGAGTTGGATTATATTATTTACCTTTGCATTTGATAAAAAATAATTTATTAAGTTGATTATATTAATAACCATTTAAAACTAATTAAAATGTCAGAAGTAACACTTACCGCATACAACGTAAAAACTAAAGAAAAAAATGTTCCTGTTCTCGATGCAGTTATCACCAAAACTGCGAAAGGCGCATACATGGCACAAGGCAATGATGGAAAAGGGAACAAGCTCACTACATTATTGGGTGAAGAAAAAGCACTCGCTGCTATTAAAGCCGGAATTGCAAAGCAAGGATGGTAAATTCCAAGAGTATTGTTGATATTTTCAATCTTTACGATTGAAAATATATTGTCATAGCAAAAAAAATTAAGCCTCTGCGTTTTTGATAATGCAGAGGCTTTTATATATAGAAGAGCACAGATAGAACTAAATAAAGTCGAGATGCTTGTAACGCTGTCCTAAAATATTTTTATCATCTGCTGACAGCCATTTGTTCAAAACTGTTGCATACACATCTTTAAAATCGATTTTATATTTCAAATCGCCTTCATTCAAATCAGTTAAATCTGGCATTGGGTTAATCAACCCTTTTTGTTTTAATCCACCACTCACCAAAAACATATTATTAGCAGTTCCATGGTCAGTGCCACCACTTGCATTTTGCGAAACCCGGCGGCCGAATTCAGAAAATGTCATTAATAAAACATCCTCGAAAAGATTATTAGATTTTAAATCTTCAACAAATGCTTTCACCGCATCGCTCATTTCTGTGAATAATCTTTGCTGCTCATTTTGCTGGTTCACATGTGTGTCAAAACTTCCGAGAGAAACATAATACACTTTAGTATTAATGTCAGAAAAAATTAAAGAAGCAATTGTTTGTAAACTTTTTCCCAATCCTGTTTTTGGATATTGCGCCGATGAAGGATGCAATTTGCTCTGTTGAAAAATATAATCAGCGCTTGATAAAGTTTCTGCCATTGTTTTATATAAATAATCTACAGGTTTTTCTTCTGCGCTATTTTTATGGTGTGCCAAAACATCTTTATAATATTTGTTCCTGCTTGTGTTATATAAACGCCCGACATCTTTCATTGCAATACCTTTCAGGTTTTCTCCTTTTAGTGCAAGGCTAAGCACATCATCAATTTCCAAAGCCTGTGTCGGTTTATCACAACCTGCACACTGTGCATCAAGGTATCTTCCTAACCATCCCGTATATAAGTAATTGTTGCTCTCGCTGGCTGTTTGCCAAATATCCATGCTGCGAAAATGCGAGCGGTCGGGGTTTGGATAGCCAACACTGTTCATAATGCCCAGGCTTCCGTCATCAAATAATTCTTTAAAGCCAATTAAGGAAGGATGAAGCGCAACCTCATCGGTGATGGATAAAGCTTTGTCTTTTTCAATTCCTAAATGCGGGCGGGAACGGTAATAAATATCATTACGAACTGGAATCACTGTGTTCAATCCATCATTGCCACCACTCATTTGCAAAACAACCAGCACTTTATTTCCCTGAGGAACCATCATCGGTTTCTCAAATGCTTTTAAAAATTTGGGCAACATCATGGATGCTGTTGCAAGTGAGCCAAGTTGTATGAATTGTTTCCGTTTGATTAACATGAGTAAAGCTTTTAATTTTTAGCTGTCAGGCATTAGCTAAATCCTAATACCTAAAAGCTAACTTCGTCTAACAAAGCTGATATTCCGGTGTGCTCATCAATTGTATCGTTGCTGTTTTAATAAAAGTTTCTTTTCCGGTTGAATCAATATATCCTTTTAAAGTATCGTTACTAATCCCTGCTGGCGTTTGCAAAATTGTTTTACTGATTTCTGCAAGCAGATTTTCTTTTTGAACAGCATCAAATTTTTTTAAATAATCGTTCCAGAAAATTTCTGCTTTGATAATCTGGATGCTGTTCACCTTTCCAAGCCCTTTTACTTTGAAGGCTCCTTCGTTCATCATTTCTCTCCTGCCCATCATCACATCATCATCATCTTTTGCTTTCATATCGAGTTCATCGGCTGCATAAATTATTTGTGGGATGCGCAGGCGGAACATTAATGAAGAACTATCAATCCAATTGGTGCCACCGGGCCACCCAGCAACATTCGGTGGATAAAACAATAACTGACCAAGCACTGCCTGCACCGTTAATTGCACTTCTTCATTCTCTATTTTCATGGGTATCATTCTTCTGATGCCCGCAATCAATTCAACAGGCGACTTGATTTTTGCGCCAATATTTTTTTCTTCAAAAAACCAATCGCTCATGAAAATATCTTCGAGCAAAGATTTGATGTCGTAATTGCTTTGATGAAAACGATTGCCCAGCCAGATTGCTTTTTGTTCATCCACATTATCATTCACTAAAAAACGGTATAATTTTTTTGATATGAAATGTGCCGTTTCTTTTTGCTGCAATAAAATATTCAGCACATCATCGCCATCAAAATTTCCGGTTTTGCCGAGAATAGTTTTGTCGCCATTATCATGCTGAAATTTTCTGAACACAAATTCGCCTTGCAAATCTGCTCCCCAGCCCGTAAAAGCACGTGCAGCCTCTTTCACATCATTTTCTGAATAATTCCCTCTTCCCATCGTGAACAGCTCCATCACTTCACGCGCAAAATTTTCATTCGGATGGTCTTTCTTATTTTGATTGTTGTTGAGAAAATTTATCATCGCAGCGCTCTTGCTCACTTCACGAAGCAAATCGCCAAAACTTCCAAGTGCATTTCTTCTAATGATATCTAATAACAATTGCTGATAAAAAATATTCAGGTTGCGAGAAGCAAAATGACCATGCCAGAAAAAGCTCATCTTTTCTCTTAATTGCGCAGCGCTTTGCACCATTTCATTCAGCCATGCAAGGTTCAGGCTTTTGATATCTTTTTGCGATTGTTTTCTTAATTGCTTTTTTTCATCTGCAGACAAATCAGCTTTTTTCAATTTCTGCATATCGTTCATGCCCATCATCAAGCCTTTCAGCTCGTTGTCTGCTACATCAATATATTGAGGAGATTTGGAAGAATCTTTAAGAACCGATTTGAATAGTGATTTTTGAGATACTGTTGAAAGCTGTAGCAAATCTTCAGCCCGAGGGCCAAAGCCTGCTCGCCAGATCAAATGCTGATTTTTCAATTGATTGGTAACAGTCATTCAGGAAATTTTCGTTTTGACCAACAAAAAACTAAAAAGTTTAATCAACTATTTAGTTAGTAATACCCTAAAACCTAAAGTAAAAGAGGCAAGGTTATTAAGGCTTGTAAGCAATGAAAAGGTGTTTGTGTTTGATTTTATTACGGTTCCTGAACCTGTGTCCGTCTGGATATCTTTGCTATGTTGAAAATTAATATCAAAAAGATTATTAAATCCGGTTTCAAGTTGCAGCCTCTTACTTATTTGATAGGAAATCCCCGGATAGAAACCTAAGTCAAAAGAAAAACCTTTAATATCATCTGAAACAACCGGAACATTTAAATTTGTTTTGCTGGTGTTATAAGAACCTCCAAATCGTCCTTGCCCAAAAACATAAAAGTTTTTGCCTAAAGAAATGTATCGCCTCATAAAAACACCTGCGCCGAAGGAATTGTTATTTTGGTCCACCGCAACAGGAGCCTGATTATTATAATGCGAATAAAGAAGGTCAACTCCTACAATAAGATTGTCTTTAATCGCTTTGCCAATTGATGGCACAATACCAATTGAGTTTGTTGTTTGTTCAGCATGTCCTGTTGTGGCAGATGAAGTTGATTGAACATAAAAATTAATCTGACCTCCTAAAAAAATACTTCCTTTATTAATTTGAGATTGGGCTTGAAAGAAGGTAATTGTTACCAGTAATGCAGTTGAGAATAGAATTTTCTTTTTCATGTTGTAAGTTTTAATGATTAAAAAATAAATATAAAAACAAAAAAGAAGCGAATAATAATCATCGCTTCTTTTTACAAATCTTTATGTTACGCAAAATGAAAATTAAAACCTCGTGCAGCGTTTCGCCTCATTACGAAATAGAAGAATTTCCGAAGTATGAGTGCAATGCTTCCGGTAACAGGATATTATTTTCCGTCTGATGATTTTCCAATAAACATGCAACGATTCTTGGCAATGCAAGAGAACTACCGTTCAATGAATGAACCAATTGCATTTTATTATTAGTATCCTTGAAACGGATTTTCATTCTATTAGTCTGAAAGGTTTCAAAGTTGCTGACAGAGCTTACTTCCAGCCATTTTTGTTGTGCTGCGCTGTACACTTCAAAATCATAAGTGAGCGCTGATGCAAAGCTCATATCCCCTCCACACAATTTTAAAATGCGGTATTGCAATCCTAATGTCAATAATAACTTCTCAACATGGCTCACCATTTCTTCCAGCACTTCATAACTTTTTTCAGGATGAGCCAACTGAACAACTTCCACCTTGTCGAATTGGTGAAGCCGGTTTAATCCGCGGACATCTTTTCCATAAGAACCCGCTTCACGCCTGAAGCAAGGTGTGTATGCCGTCATCTTGATTGGCAAATCGGATTCTTTCACAATCTCATCTCTGTAAATATTGGTGACTGGAACTTCAGCAGTTGGTATCAGATAAAATTTGTCTTCATTCACATAATACATCTGTCCTTCTTTATCGGGCAATTGACCGGTGCCAAACGCAGTTGCTTCATTTACCATTAATGGCGGCTGATATTCTTTGTAACCTGCCGCGGTATTATAATCCAAAAAATATTGAACCAATGCGCGTTGAAGTTTTGCTCCTTTGTTCACATAAAAAGGAAATCCGCTTCCAGTGATTTTATTTCCCAATTCAAAATCAATCAGGTTATACTTCTTCGCCAAATCCCAGTGTGGAACTGCGTTTGCAGGGAGCTGTGGTTTGCTGCTACCTTCGCGAACTGTGATATTATCTTCCGGCGTTTTGCCCGGAGGCACTTTTGTTGATGGAAGATTGGGAAGCTTTAATATTGCTTCATTCAATCTGCTTTCGGTTAATGCTAACTGTTCGGCAATTGGCTGTAAAGAAGATTTCAAAGAAGCGACTTCGCTTTTTTTATTTTCAGCATTTTCTTTCTCACCTTTCGACATGAGCTGACCAATCTCTTTGGATGCAGCATTTAATTTTGATTGTGTTGTATCTGATTCTGATTGTAATCTTTTTCTTGTATTATCTAAATCAACTATTTCATCAACGAGATTCAGTTCCTTGAAATTTTTTATTGCTAATCTTTCCTTCACCAAATCTTTATTATCTCTTATGAATTTCACATCTAACATATCCTGAAATTTTTTGCAAAGGTAGTTGTTGGTCAGGAGACGAACAACGGCAGAAGAACAATGCAGCAATCAGAAATAAGAAATGAGAAATAATCAATAAGAAAGTAATTTTATAAAAATCTTTTTATGATAGATACAAGCATGATAACTACAAGCATTTCGCTGGATGGTTATAAAGTGACAAAAAATCTGGGCGTTGTGCGAGGCATTACTGTCCGCTCAAGAAGTTTGCTGGGCAATATTGCCGGCGGCTTGCAAAGCCTTGTTGGTGGCAGGCTTTCTGTGTATGTGGAGCTTTGCGAAACTTCACGTGAAGAAGCATTTCAACATTTAATTCAACATGCATCTGAACGCGGCGCAAACGCCATTATCAATATGCGCTACGATGCAAATGAAATCACGGATGGGATAACCGAAGTGCTGGCTTATGGAACGGCAGTTATTGCGGAAAAAGCTTAATGAAGAATCAAGGTACAAGATTTCAAGGCACAAGGCTTGACTATTAGTGACTTCTTGTGCATTGAAATCTTGTACCTTGTTCCCTGGATCTTATTTCTTACAACTTATCACTCTTCTTCACATATACATCAGGGTTATGTCTGTGCATGAACCTCGTTGGTTCTTCAAGAGGTTTGAAACCGAATTTTTCATATAGAGTATGTGCGTCGAGTGTACCGAGCATCCAACGACGCATCCCTTGCAAATCCGGATAATTGATGATGACTTCCATTAACCATTTGCTCAATCCTTTGGCGCGATAATTTTCATCAATAAAAACATCTCCGAGATAAGCGAATGTTGCTTTGTCTGAAACAACCCGCGCAAAGCCAATTTGATTTTGCTTTTCATAAACGCCAAAACAAATTGAGCCTTCAATAGATTTCTTTACAATCTGGATCGGAATATTTTTTGACCAATAAGATTTATTAGAAAGATAATCATGAATGTATTCAATATCCAATAACTTCTTATCGTCTGAAATGATGAAACCTTCTTTATTCCAAGTCATTGAAAAACTTTTTAGCAAATGTAAAACTTAAGGTTTAAGGGACAAGCCTTGAACATCAGCAACTTCTTGAACCTTGTGTTTTGTGCCTTGTTACTTCAACCTTGTTTCTTGTCTCTTGTGCCTTGTATCTTCTTACCGCTATCTTTGCAAAATGACAGATGCAGGAAATGATTTACAAAGCCGATGGTGGAACCTGGAAGCCAAACTGGTGGAGCGTTTTGGAAAGAAGCCGGATATGGAAGCAATCCTTTTTTTAATCGGCATTCAGGAATTCGGTGACATCAGAAAAAAATTCGGAAAAGAACAAAAGCAGGATTTAATGCATGTGGCCGTCTGCAGCTTGTTTGCACAAAGCGGTTATTATGAAATTGAAAAAGTAGATGAAGACGGCTGGCCTCATTTCAAACAATTAAAAGCATTACCTGTGATGAACATGATGGAGCAGGAAAATTTTTTGAAAGACCATGTGCTGCTGTATTTTGAAAATGCAGGTTTCTGAAAATTTTATTCAAATAACCAATATTGTATTTGAAATTCTCATAAAAATATTTTAACCAAAACATGATGCTTAAAATTTCACTCCCGACTTTTTTACTGCTTATTGTTATCTGTTCGTGCAACCCAAAATTGTCAAACGGCTTGCGAAAAAATGATTTGAAGAGAGATGTAGAAATGTTAACAGATAAGGGCACGATGATTATTCGTTTGTCTGATTCTACCCCGCTTCACAGAGATAATTTTTTGAAGCTTGCAAAGCAGGGATATTTCGATAGTATGCTTTTTCATCGCGTGATCAGAGATTTTATGATTCAAAGCGGAGACCCAAATAGCAAGCATGCAAAAACAGGAGAGCAATTAGGGAACGGTGACCCGGGATATACAATTCCCGCAGAATTCAGGCCCAGTTTATTTCACTACAAAGGCGTCATCGCCGCAGCAAGAACAGGAGATGACGTGAATCCGAAAAAAGCCAGCAGCGGCAGCCAGTTTTATATTGTGGAAGGAAAAAAATTTACAGAAGAAACCTTTCAGAAAGCAGAAAAAAGAGCAGCCAGAAAAATCTCACCGGACCAAAAAGAAGTTTATATGACCAAAGGCGGCACGCCACATCTTGACGGTGGCTACACCGTTTTCGGAGAAGTGATAAGTGGATTAGATATTATTGATTCAATCGCGACAGTAAAAACCGATGGCAACGACCGGCCGCTGACTGATGTTCACATCATAAAAGCGAGGCTGATAAAAAGAAGCAAATAATTCTTCCACAGCCTGATATATTCCAAAGCCTTTTTGTAATCTTTGCAACACAAAATTTTCTATCATGAATTTTCCTGAAAACCTGCGCTATACAAAAGACCACGAGTGGATAAAAATTGAAAGCGGCGATGTTGCTATCATCGGCATCACTGACTTTGCACAACAAGAGCTTGGAGATATTGTGTATGTTGAAATTGAAACTGTCGGGCAAACGCTTTCCGCAGAAACCGTGTTTGGCACAGTAGAAGCCGTGAAAACAGTTTCTGATTTATATCTTCCGGTCGATGGTACTATCGCAGAAGTGAACCCTGCATTGACAAGCTCGCCGGAGCTCGTTAATTCAGACCCTTATGGCGAAGGCTGGATGGTGAAAATAAAATTGAGCAATCCGGGTGATGTTGAAAAGCTGATGGATGCTGCGGCTTATCAGGCAATCGTGCATTAATGATGAAAGATATTTCTTAATCCTTGGGAATTACACCTACATATAGCGAACAGGAACTGGTTGCAGCTCTCAAGTTGAGAGACGAGCAGGCCTTTGGTTATCTGTATGATAATTATTCAGGAGCTTTATTCAGCATCGTAAAGCAAATAGTGACCGATACTGAGCTGGCGAGCGATGTGCTGCAGGAAGTTTTTATTAATATCTGGCGAAAGATTGAAAGCTATGATGCTGCTAAAGGAAGGCTTTTTACCTGGATGCTCAACATTGCGAGAAATGCCTCTATTGACACCGTTCGCTCCAAGAGTTTTCAGAACTCCCAGAAAAACCAAGAATTATCAGATTCCGTAAATAATAGTGGTATAAGCAGCCAAATTATTCTTCCTGACACGGACAACATCGGCCTTAGAAAAACCCTGGAAAACCTAAAAGATGAGCATCGCATCCTGATTGAGCTTGCTTATTTTAAAGGCTACACTCACGAGGAAATAGCTAAGATGGAGGGGATTCCTTTAGGTACGGTGAAAACGCGTATCAGAAATGCATTGTTGCAACTAAGACAATTTTTGAAATAAAAGTGAACGTACAAGAATACATATTAAGTGGAATTGTTGAAAGCTACGTGCTCGGGCTTGCAAACCCCGATGAACGCATAGAGTTCGAGCGCATGTGCGACCAGCATCCTGAAGTTCGGCAGGCTCGCGATGCTTTCGAAATGTCATTTGAAAAAAATGCTTTGGTGAATGCAGTTCCACCGCCATCCTATTTAAAAAATGAGATCTTTGCAAAACTGAAGGCAACTGAACCTGATAAGAAAGCAACCATTTCTCTTAATAAAAAAGAAATGTCGTCAACACCCGTTGTCCCAATGGGATGGCTTCGATATGTTGCCGTTGCATCGATAGTGTTGCTCGTTGCGAGCACTTTGCTGAATTATTATTTCTTCACTCAATACAAAGAATACAGCGCTAAATACGACCAGTTGGTGCAGAACCAAACACAAATGGCTTCTGCTAATCAGGCGATGCAAACAAAGCTGCAGGATTATGAATCTGCAATAAGCCTTATTAAAGACCCGGCTATGGCTGTTGTAAAAATGCCGAGCGTGCCGACAAGCCCGAATCCGAATAGCCTTACAACTGTTTATTGGGATACAAAATCTAAAGACGTTTATCTGCTCGTGAATAATCTTCCACAGCCAATATCAGACAAACAATACCAGCTTTGGGCATTAGTGGATGGCAAACCTGTTGATGCAGGTGTGTTTGAAATTAAAGAAGGATTGGCTTTTGTGAAGATGAAAAATATTCCAAAAGCACAAGCATTTGCAATCACGCTCGAGAAGAAAGGTGGAAGCCCGACTCCCGATTTACATGCTATGTATGTGTTTGGAAAAGTTTCATAGCATTCTTCTTCTATTTTATTCAGATTCCACTTTTTCTGATTTTCACATTAATTCTTTGATTGTTGAAATAAAAGAGAATCTCCATTAGAGTTTTTTTATTTTATTACAGCATGAATTTTTCTGAAAGCATAAAAAAAACATTAAGCAAAGTTTATGTTCCGATAGCATGGACGCTGGTAATAATCATTTTACTTGCACTGCCCGGCTCCGTGCTTCCGGAAGAAAAAGGCTTTAAAATTCCTGAGTTCGACAAATTTGTGCATTTCACCCTTTTTGGTATGATGGTTTTTCTGTGGTGCTTCTATTTCAATTCAAAAAAATATCGCCTCAAAAAACTGACAGTACTTTTTTTTCTTGTCTTTCTTTTCTCCAATGCGCTTGGCATCGGAATGGAATTCATTCAGAGATGCTGCATCCCTTTCCGCGATTATTCAGAAGCTGATATTATTGCTGACATGATTGGCGCCAGCATAAGTTATGGCATCTGTAATATTTTTCTGATTGGGGAAAAAAATGCTCAGTGAGCTTTTGCATTCCACATTCTTCATTCCAAATACAACAATTATTTTTTCAATCTGGGATTTTGAGCAGAGGCGATGAATAGTAATTCTACTGTATAAGAGCCCGCCGCGGCGGGACAATGCTCAATCGGAGCTACAGCTCTCTGCTACCAAAAATAAAATGCCTGTAAAATATAGGGAGTTTACACAAAAAATTAAGCCCCTGTAGAAACAGGGGCCGTAACCAAAACTAACTGCTTATGAGAAAATTGACTGCTTTGTGAGAGTCAATAGAAAAGACTAATTACATTAACGCAAAACAGATGCCAATAGTATGAGGCGCTGTTAATAAACGTTTAAAAGAGCTTTGAGAAATTCACTACACAAATATACGATGTAAAAACACGAACCGATTTCTCTTTTTTTGGAATAACATTTTTTTAGCATTGCTTCCAAAATGTTACTATATAAGAGACGTACGAAAGAAGAAAAAGTTTACAGCCCTATCGTTAAAAAAAACAAAAAGCGTTACAACTAAGTAACGCCTCCGAATGAAAAATTATTTTTCAGTATGGTTAGGCATTTCCAAAAAGCCCTTTGATTTTATCCATTATACCACCTGCCCCGCCTTGTGTAAGATTGCCGAGAAGACCTTCCAAACCCCCTTGCTGTCCACCTGTAAGGTGGCTCAAAATTCCCTCAATGCTAAAGCTATTATCGTTCGGATCATTCGTTTTATGAATGAGGCTTTGAATAACATTCGGGATAATACTGCTCGCAATTCCATTGGCTTGCCCTTGCCCGAGACCGAATTTATCCATTAGGCTTTGCACAAAATTGCCAGAGATATTTTGCACTGTAGGATTAGATGCCACATTGCCACCATGTCCTTGCAGAAGGCTCAGCACATCCTGAACTTTTCCCTGAGAAATCATGTCTTTCAAACCGTTCACTATTGAATTGCCGGCTTCGGCAACCGCTGCATCGTTTTGGCTATTGGGGATTGCGGGATTATTGGTAATAGCTTCCCCGGCATGCTGCTTAATAAGGTCGAGAAGATTTTCTAACATAAGAATTAATTTATTTTAAGCAATGTACGACTTACGGCATTCCGCCATCTAAAAAGAATGGAAATTTTAATTTTTACCCAAAGCCATTAGAGGAATTTTGAGATTGCTGATTTTGTGATTTAGAGATTTAGTTTGTACGACATACTAAACAAATCGAAAAATGCGACATCTCAAAATCAGGAATCTTAATTCTGTCTTGCCATTTTTTCCGAGTTCTCTGCAAATTGAAGTGCATCTAGGAATTCCTGAATATTGCCGTTCATCACATCATCCAGATTGTAAACAGTAAGTCCAATGCGGT
>DATGIX010000035.1:0-26298 GCA_035295505.1 Puia sp.
AAAAAACTATTTCTTCTTTTTAGCTGCTTTCTTCTTAGGAGCTGCTTTCTTTTTAGGAGCTGCTTTTTTCTTTGCTGCTTTTTTAGCTGTTGCCATTTTTTTTGAATTTAATTGGTTAGTAAATCAATTTACGGCAGTAAAAATAAAAACTTCTTTGGATTAACCAAAAAAAATTTTGAAATATTCAAATATTTCTTTTAAGCAGTTACTTCAACCGGATTGATACTAACGAAAGTTTTATCACCTTTTCCTTTCTTAAATTCAACAACACCATCAGTGAGTGCGAACAAAGTGAAGTCTCTTCCAACACCAACGTTTTTTCCTGCATGATATTCTGTGCCGCGTTGGCGAATAATAATGTTGCCGGAAATTGCAGCTTGTCCACCAAAAATTTTTACACCGAGACGTTTGCTTTGTGAGTCGCGTCCGTTCTTCACACTGCCTTCACCTTTTTTATGTGCCATGATTTTATAATTTTAAAAAACTAAAAACTAATTTCTAAAAACTAAAACTCAACTTCAAAAACCAAAATCAAATTTCATCGACTTTTAGATTTTAGTTTTTAAAATTTAGTTTTTCTTAAGCGATGCTTTCAATTTTAATTTTTGTGTAGTGCGTGCGGTGACCATGTTTTTTTCTAAAGCCTTTTCTTCTTTTCATTTTAAACGCAATCACTTTATCACCTTTCACCTGTCCGATGATTTCTGCTTTGATGATTGCTTTTACTGCACTGCCGGCAGAAAGCTTTCCATCATTGTCAACTAAAAGCACATCAGAAAATTCAACTTTATCACCTTCTTTGCCATCAACGTGGGGAACGTATAAAGTCTGGTCGTTCTTTACTGTGAACTGCTGACCGCCGATTTTTACAACTGCTACCATAAAATTCATTATTAGGGCTGCAAAGGTAAGGGGATTACCTGAAAATGAGAAGGATAAAATCGACTTTTTGGGCGAAAATTTGAAGGTTTTTGGCTTTAAAGCCTTGACCCTTGAGCCTTGAACCTTCTCCCATACACCTATTTTAGCTTTTCTAAGGATTGCTGCATAGGTAGAATCCCTATTTTTGCCGCAAGGAACTTTATGAAATTCAAATCTTTCTTAGCAAAACCGTTTGCCGCATATATATATAAGAGCACCCGCAAAAGTGCAGCTAATGCCGTGAATAACCAAGACAGCATTTTCAAGGAACTGGTGAAGACCGGCAGCAAAACAATTTTCGGGCAGGAACATGGAATGGCTGATATCAAAACCTACGATGATTTTAAAAAGCAAATTCCTGTCAGAGATTACGAGCAATTCAAGAAATATATTCAACAGATAAAAGATGGCAAGCACAATGTACTTTGGAAAGGTCAGCCGATTTATTTTGCCAAAACATCAGGCACAGTTAGCGGCGTAAAATATATTCCCATCACAAAAGATTCTATTGACAACCACATTAACACGGCAAGAAATGCCTTGCTCTGTTATATGGCAGAAACCGGCAACACTGATTTTGCAAATCGCAAAATGATTTTTTTATCTGGCTCACCGGAATTGGAAAGAGTAGGAGGCATACCAACAGGAAGATTGAGCGGCATCGTGAATCATCATATACCAAGTTATCTGCGCACGAATCAGTTGCCAAGCTATGAAACGAATTGCATTGAAGATTGGGAAACGAAATTGGATAGGATAGTGGATGAAACACTCAAACAAGATATGTCGTTGATTAGTGGCATTCCGCCTTGGGTGCAAATGTATTTCGATAGGCTTTCTTTTTTGAGTGGAAAGCAAATCAAAGATTTGTTCCCGAATTTTTCTGTCCTTGTTCATGGCGGTGTGAACTTCGAACCATACAAAGCAAAATTGTTTGAGAGCATCGGAAAGAAAATTGATACGATTGAAACATTCCCTGCATCAGAAGGATTTTTTGCTTTTCAGGATTCACAAAAAGAAGAAGGATTATTATTGAACACAGACAGCGGGATATTTTTTGAATTCATTCCGGTTGCAGAAGTGACAAAAGAAAATCCAACAAGATTGAGTTTGCGTGATGTGAAAGCCGGAGAGAACTATGCTTTGATTGTGAGCAGCAATGCAGGTTTGTGGAGCTACAATATCGGCGACACAGTTAAATTCATTTCAACCAATCCTTATAAAATAGTTGTAACAGGAAGAATAAAACATTTCATCTCGGCATTTGGTGAGCATGTGATTGGCGAAGAAGTGGAATACAGTTTAATGAAAGCTGCGGAAGAAGAAGGTGTGCATATTACCGAATTCACAGTCGCTCCGATGATTCAGCAGACAGAAGGAAAATCTTATCATGAATGGTTTGTTGAATTTGAAAACACGCCTGAAGATATGCGTCGCTTTGCAGAAAAAGTGGATACCAATCTTCGCACAAAAAATATTTATTACGATGATTTGATAACAGGTCATATTTTGCAGCCATTGCAAATTCGTTCTGTCAGGAAAAATGGTTTCATTGATTACATGAAATCTGTGGGCAAGCTTGGCGGGCAAAATAAAGTGCCGCGATTGAGCAACGACCGGCAACTTGCAGAGCAGCTTGAAAAATATGTGTGAAAGAAAAGACTCAATACCCAATGTTCAATAATCAATATTCAAATGAAATACACCAGATAAATTATGGCAACTAATAAATGGTAAAGTGTATTTTCCTTGTAAATTGATTATTGAGTGTTGAATATTGAATGGTTTTCAAAAGATTTTTTTAGCTTCTCTACTTATTATATTTCCTTACTTTTAAGTTTCTAAATTTCATGCATGGGGAATAATATGCCTGTAAAAAGAATTGCCATATTCGGTTCCACCGGTTCCATCGGTAGACAGGCACTTGATGTAATTGCTTCGCATCCCGATATGTTCATTCCCGAAATTCTGACTGCGCAGAACAATGAAGATTTGCTCATCATGCAAGCGCTCAAATTCAAACCGAATATTGTGGTGATTGGCGACGAGAAAAAAGGCGTTCGCGTGAAACAGGCATTAGCAACTACAGACACAAAAGTTTTTATTGGAGAACAAGCGCTCGAAGAAGTGGCGGCAATGGATTGTTATGATATGATGCTCGCAGGAATTGTCGGTTTTGCAGGACTTAAACCAACTTTGCAGGCTGTTGAAAATGGGAAAGCCATTGCACTTGCTAATAAAGAAACATTGGTAGTTGCCGGTGATTATGTGATGAAGAAAGCGGTAGAAAAAAAAGTGCCGATTATCCCTGTTGATTCGGAGCATTCAGCCATTTTTCAATGTTTGATTGGTGAGACGAGAAATAAAATTGAGAAAATAATTCTCACTGCATCCGGCGGACCATTTTTGGGAAAGAAACCAAACTTTTTAGTGAATGTAAAACGCGACCATGCATTGCAACATCCCAATTGGAACATGGGCGCAAAAATTTCTGTTGACTCAGCAACCCTGATGAACAAAGGGCTTGAGATGATTGAAGCAAAATGGCTTTTCAATCTGAAGCCCGAACAAGTACAGGTCGTTATTCATCCGCAAAGCATTTTGCACAGTATGGTTCAGTTTGAAGATGGCGGAATAAAAGCACAAATGGGTTTGCCTGATATGAAGCTTCCGATTCAATATGCGCTGGCATTTCCATACAGGATTAATAATAAATTCCCGCGCTACGATTTCAAGAAACCGAACACGCTCACATTCGAAGAACCGGATATAAAAACTTTCCGCAATCTCGTGCTGGCGACTGATGCATTATATAAAGGTGGCAATCTTCCCTGCGTACTGAATGCAGCGAACGAAATTGCTGTGTATGCTTTTCTCCGTAACCGTATTGGTTTTCTCGATATGACCGACCTGATTGAGAGAACGATGGAACGTATCCCTTTTATCGAACACCCCACGCTGGAAGAATATTTTGAAGGCGATGGCGAGGCTCGTAATTTTGCCGCTTCTTTAATAAAACTATAAATTTTACGTTTGGTAATAAGCCAAAAACCGAATCACCGTATTTTGAACCCTAATTTTCACTATGACTTTATTAGCAATTAACTGGGCAGAGGTTGGAATAAAAGCAGGGCAGTTCATTTTATCCATATCTATTATTGTAGTGCTTCACGAACTCGGACATTTTTTAACCGCAAAATGGTTCAAGTGCCGCGTAGAAAAATTCTATCTTTTTTTCAATCCATGGTTCTCTCTATTTAAAAAACAGATTGGCGAAACAGAATATGGAATCGGCTGGATTCCATTCGGTGGCTATGTTAAAATTTCAGGGATGATTGATGAGAGCATGGATAAAGAACAATTGAAACAAGCTCCGCAACCATGGGAGTTTCGCAGCAAACCAGCCTGGCAAAGATTGATTATCATGGTTGCCGGTGTAACTGTGAATTTGATTTTAGGTTTTTTAATTTATACTATGATGGCCTGGCATTGGGGCGATTCCTATATCCCAACCAATGGTTTGAAATATGGCATCGCGACGGATTCATTAGCGCAAAGCATTGGCTTGAAAGATGGAGACAAAATTTTAAGTGTGGATGGAAAATATATAGAAAAATTCAAGGCAATTCCATTGCATGTTATTTTGAGCGGTTCGAAAACAATTGAAGTGCAGAGAGACAGTGAGAAAGTGACCGTGAATATTCCTGATGATTTTGCAAGAAAAGTTATTAGCAACAAAGCGATTGGTTTTATTGACGTGAATATTCCTTTTGAAGGAATTGATACAGTCGCAAAAAATAGCGCTGCAGATTCTGCCGGATTGAAAAAAGGAGATAAGATACTTTCTGTAAATGGCATTGCAGTTCCATTATACGGTGTGTTCAGGTCACAAATCAGAAAGAACAAAGGAAAAGAAATTGCATTGGTTGTTGTGAGAGGAAATGATACTTTGCAAAAAACAGCAAAGCTCACAACAGGAGTTCTCGGAATTTATCCTGTTGATCCAAAGGATTCAGGTTATACAGTGAAGAACATCAAATATTCTTTTGCTGAATCCATTCCTGCCGGATTAAGAAAAAGCAAAGAAACTTTGCAATCCTACTGGCTTCAATTGAAATTAATTTTTAGTGGAAAAGTGAACACAAATGAATCATTGGGAAGTGTGATAAGCTTTGGAAAATTATTTGCACCTGTTTGGGACTGGCAAAGCTTCTGGTCGCTCACTGCATTCTTTTCATTGGTATTAAGTCTGCTGAATATTCTGCCGATTCCTGCACTGGATGGCGGTCACGCACTATTTGTGCTGATTGAGATGATAACCGGAAGAAAACCCGGAGATAAGTTTATTGAGTATGCGCAAATGGCTGGAATGTTTTTGTTGTTAGGAGTAATGGTGTATGCATTGGGGTTGGATATACTCAGGCTTTTCAAGTAGATTAAGTTTTGAGTTTGCAGTTGACAGTTTCCAGTTCTGCCATTCGAAATTCTTGATGATTTGAGAAATGCAAATGCAAGATGTTTTGACTAGCCCCGATATTTATATCGGGGTGAAAATTAAATAGGATATCCGTTGCCGTTAGTAGTGCGCTGAATAGAATATCAAATGTACAAGAGCCCGCCGCGGCGGGACGATGTTTAATAGAAATACTGAAGCTGGTTACATAAAAAAAAAATTAAACTTTAGGTTGATATAGTTGTTTAATGTTTTAGGTTTGGTGTTAAATGTTCTTCGATTCGGAATTTATAATGAAAATTTAGCTCGCAGAACTGCCAACTGAAAACTGATAACTGCAAACTAATCCGGGGGTGCCTGGTTTTGACAGCGTAGGTCTTTGAAAGTGTAAGCATGTCGTGCGTTGGATAATTAGCACGCTAATCTGAATATTCAAAACTCAAATGGCAATACTACGTATGCCATGGCTGCCTAATCAGTGATTAAGTAGTCATTTGGGCCGCGTGAGCCGGTTGTTCTGTTGCCATGCTCCGCCGCCGACTCAAAAACAAACACAGAATGCTGCAACCGAAGGCTGTGACGGTTGCTTAAGAACATCCAGCTAAGGAGATGATTGGTTTGTTGTTTTCCTGCCATTTCCCGACAATCAATAATCAAATAAGCATGTAGAAAGCTTTTGAAGAATATGTTTGGACAGGAGTTCGATTCTCCTCACCTCCACTGAAAACGCTGCAGTGTAGTGCAGACAAGGGTTCTGCCGTTTAGGATTTGTGCAAAGTGTGCAGGACTGTACACATCTCTGGTGCAATTTTGGTGCATTTTTTAATGCACTCTTTTGCATGGCAATGTCCTGGCTCTTTATCGCACCAGCCGGTATTTTTACAAACTTTAAAAAGTGAAAAATGCCGGTACCCATCAGCATCAGTTTCCATTTTTATTGCCGGACCTCGCACAAGGACAAAGACGGCAAATCACCTATTGTCCTTCGCATCTCATTTAGGCAGTGTAGGAAGGACATCAATACAGGAATCTATTGCCCTGCAAACGACTGGGACAGCGTGTCAAAAAAAGTGGCCGGCTCGAACAGGGACTCTGCTTCGTTGAAAGCTAACCTCGACACCGTCTTGCGCCAGGCACATTACGCATTTGATGAACTGAGGTTTTCTCGGAAAGATTTTTCAATCGACGATATAGCGGATAAGCTCAGTGGCAAAGACGAAAAGCCGCAGATGCTCATCGACTATCTTGTTGAAGGTAATGAGAAGATGAAAAAAAGAGTGGGAACTGAGATCACAAAGCATTTCCTTATCAATAAGAAGGAAAAAAGTAAACCGTGCATGAATGCAGGCAATAGGAGTGAGCTATATGGATTCAAATCAAATCGCATTCGGCAATATAAAAGATTGTGACTGCATAAGTGAATATTGTTAAAATATTTTTTGCTACAACTCATCCTTTTTAAACAACAACTCAGTAATCTGTTTTATACAATTCACACTTTCTGTAAAAAAAACAGTCTTTGCCTTGTTTAGTTTTATAAATACAAAAATTAAACAAAATGAGATCTTTAAATTTTTACAAGCTAACTAAATCGCTATTGCTTTTACTGATCCCGGCAGCAATTTTTATTTCCTGCAAAAAAAGTAATCCATTACCCGGTCATGAAAAAACAATTTATCAAACCATCTCCTGCGACCCTGAGTATTCATTTCTTACTGCAGCAATAAACAAAGCAGGGCTTGTTGATGCACTAAATAAATCAGGTGGAAAAACAACGCCACTCACTTTATTTGCGCCAACCAATGCTGCTTTTAAAGCTGCAGGTTTTAACAGTGTGAGTGATCTGGCAGCAGTTCCTGACAGCACGCTGCAATCGATCTTGCTTTATCATGTATTAGGTAGCAAAGTTGAAGCGGGCGACATCCCTCAAGCAGATAATACGGCAGTAACAACTTTAAATGGTCAGCCTATTTATGTGACAAGGACAAGCAGCAATAAAGTTTTTGTAAATGGTGTGAGCGTTACAAAAGCAAATATTGAAGCTTCAAATGGTGTCATTCACCAAATTAACCGCGTGTTAATTCCAGCAACAGGTACAATTGTGCAAACTGCTATTGGCAATCCGAATTTGAGTTTATTGGTTGCTGCAGTTTTGCGTGCGAGCCAGGGAACAACGAATGTGGCAGCCGTATTATCCGGCGCTGGCCCATTCACCGTATTTGCGCCAACCAATCAGGCATTCATCAATGCAGGATTTGCTGATGCCAATGCGATCAATGCTGCGGACCCTAATACATTAACCTCCATTCTTACATATCATGTGATTGCAGGAAGGATATTCTCGAGCGACCTTACAGATGGCGAAATGCCTGCAACAGTAAATGGTGAAACAGTTACCATCTCATTATCAGGCGGCGCAACTGTGAAAGGGAAAAGTAATAGCACAGCTTCAAATATTATCGCAACAGATATTGTTACTACAAACGGAGTAGTGAATGTGATAGACCAGGTATTATTACCATGATGCTACTTTAAAAACCATGTGCGCTTCTGTGAAAACAAAGCGCACATTATTCTGATTTCAAAAATTATAAGTAGTCACTAGCAATTACCATTTAAAAAACAATTCAGCTATGCAAACAGTACTTATCAGGAAAATCACAACTTTATTTTTTTCAGCAGTTCTTTTTGTAGTAATTATCAGTTCGTGCAAGAAAAGCAATTCAGGCAGCAGTCCAGGCCCTGGAACAATTGCTGCGCAGGTAACAGCCGGCACTAATTTTACATTATTAAGTTCAGCGGTTACAAAAGCAGGATTGGGAACTACATTGGCAGGCGCAGGCCCTTTTACAGTATTTGCGCCAACAGATGATGCGTTCACTGCTTCAGGAATCACATCAAGCGTAATCGCCAGCCTAACTGCAGATCAATTAAAAACAATATTGCTTTATCATACGTTAGGTTCCAAAGTGATGGCTGCACAGGTCCCCGCAGGGCCGGATGCTAAGGTTGTTACAGCAAGCGGCGATTCTGTTTTTGTTACTAATAATTCTAACGGTGTTTTTATTAATGGGATAAAAGTAACACAGGCAGATATTGCTGCAAGCAATGGCGTGATACACACAATTGGAAAAGTACTGTTGCCTCCGGTTGGAAATATTGTTGATGTTGCATCTGCAGATACAACATTCAGTTTTTTGGTAGCAGCAGTTATAAGAGCCAGCACTGGCAGTACTAATGTTGCATCCATTCTTTCATCAGGAGGGATATTCACTGTTTTTGCACCGACTAATAATGCATTTCGTGCAGCAGGCTTTGCAACAATTGATGCAATTAATGCGGCAGATCCGAATACGTTGACTACCATCCTGACCTATCATGTAATACCGGGTCGTATATTCTCGTCAGACCTTACAGATGGCGCACAACCTACAACTGCCAATGGAGGAAAATTAACTATCTCTCTCAGCGCAGGTGCTACTGTGAAAGGAAATGGAAATACCACAGCGTCTAATATCATTGTAACAAATGTTATGGCAAGCAACGGAGTAGTGCATGTGATTGATCAGGTGCTCCTGCCTTAAAAATTTGAATAAAATATATTCCTGCATCTGAAACAAATGTTTGTGCAATTTGTAATGATGCAGGAATAACTGTGTTAAAGATGTTTACCAACAGATACCGTTTTTTGCTGATTGTTATTCTTGCGGTGTACTCTTACCTGAACTCACTCTTTTCTGAAGTGTACACTTATTACCACATTTCTTTCTTGTCGTATTATCCTCTTATTGCTTTTTTGCTGATCACGTTTTTTGTTTGGGAAAGCAACAGGTTTTTGCAGAAAATATTGAACAGCTCTTTTCAAAATCTTTCCGGTGTTGCATATTTAGTAATATTTTTTTTATCAGGAATGATAACAGCATCCGTTTTATCCATTGCAATAGTTCGGTTGATGAATATGACATTGCTTCATCTGCCTTCTGCTCAACTGAAGTTGCCGGGGAAACTTGCTTTTACTTACGGCACAAGGATCAATTTGTTCCTTCACATATTAAATGCTGTGTCTTTTTATATCGGTCAATATAAAAATAAACAACTCGAAACTGAAGAATTAAAACGTGCAAATGCACAGGCGCAATTGCAGGCTATTAAAAACCAGGTGAACCCGCATTTTTTGTTCAATAACCTGAACGTGCTTTCTACACTGGTTATGCAGGAAAACCCGGAAGCCAATAAGTTCATCGAAGAATTTTCAAAGGTGTACAGACATGTGCTCAATGCGCAACAACAGGAACTGATAACGTTGCAATCGGAATTGGAATTCATTAATCCCTATATTTTTTTATTGCAAAAACGTTTTCCTGAGAGCATCATTATTGATATGCATGTCAACCCGGAATATTTATCCTGGCAGGTAGTGCCCGTTGCTTTGCAGATGCTTGTTGAAAATGCGATCAAACACAATATTGCAAGCAGGCAAAAGCCATTGAAAATAATGCTTTCCGCAAATGGCGACAAGAAACTAACGGTAACAAATATCCTACAGGAAAAAGCCAATGACGATGTTTCCACACAGATCGGTTTGCAGAATATAGCAAAGCGCTATGAAATGATAACGGGAAAAAGTATTGATATCATCAAAACAGATAATCGGTTCTCGGTATCGCTCCCTTTAATAGAACCTGAACGATGAAAACAGTAATTATTGAAGATGAACCGTTGGCAAGTGAGCGGTTAAAGTTGCTCCTTCAGCAATATGATCAATCCGCCAGTATTGATGCCGTACTGGAAAGTGTGGAAGAGGCAACTGGATGGTTCTCTGCGAACCCTCCGCCAGACCTTATATTTTCCGATATTCAGCTTTCGGATGGCTCAGCATTTGAGGTTTTCAAAAAAATGCGCATAACCGTTCCCGTTATATTCACAACAGCATACGATCAATATGCACTTGATGCCTTTAAATTATTAAGCATCGATTATTTATTAAAGCCTGTTTCTTATGATGCATTGACAAGTGCTATAGAGAAATTAAAAAAACTACATGCACCACCAATGCTATTGCCGGATAATTTTTCAGAAGTCCTCAATATGTTCCGAAAGCAGCTTCCGCAATATAAGTCCAGGTTCACGGGAAAAATAGGAAATAGGCTTTTTTTTATTGATAGTAAAAACATTCATCTTTTTTATGCGGAAAGCAAGGTGGTTTATCTTGTATCATCCGAAAATATAAAATACATTGTAGAATACACACTTGAACAACTGGAAGAATTGCTTGACCCTTCTTCTTTTTTTCGGATCAATAGGAGCATGATCGTGAATATTTATGCCATCAATCAGGTGCGGCCTTATGATAATAACCGTTTACAAGTTGTATTGAATGGAAATAGTAAAACTGCTGAATTAATCGTAAGCCGGGAACGTGTGTTTGACTTCAGGAAATGGGCAAATAACTAAAGGATATGAACAATAAATTGTTTTTAGCATTAATGATTTTGTTTACAGGAAAGGTTGCGATAGCACAGCAGGGAAATAAAGAGGATGTTATTTATTTGAAAAATAAATGGGTCATACGTGGGAAAATCCTGAAAAAAGATGCGATGGTGAAATTACAAACACGGGATGGAAATATTTACGTTTTTAATACAAGTGAAATTGACAGTATTAAACATGAACGCTTTTGGAGAAATTTTTTTTACAAACAAAAAGGGTTCGCTCACTTCACAGAATTGGGCCCGTTAGTGGCTGGAAAAACAACAATTGACGGAGTAACTACTGCTGCTTTCTCTTTTCAGACTGTGAATGGCTATAAATTCTCTCAGTATGCTTTCACGGGCTTGGGCATTGGTGCTGATCTTTATGCGACGCAAACCATTTTGCCAGTATTTGCCAGCTTTCGCGGCGATTTGTTGAAAAATGGCAATGTGCTTCCGTTTTACTTCGCAGATGCAGGATATGGCATTAACATCACTCAAAATTCTTCTGAAGCTACAGATTTCAAAGGTGGTTTCGAATATGCATTGGGGTTAGGCGTGAAGATTCCTTTTAACCGGAATGCAGGATTTCTTTTAAGTGTGGGATACCGTTACCAGAAAACATCATATACACAAGATGCGAAACCGACAGACGTAATTTACAAAAGGCTTGCGGTGAGGGCAGGATTTTTTCTTTAAAATATTTGCATCCTGATTGTCAAGTAATTCGAATTTTTTAGGACCGCCGGGTTCGAACTCACGGCCCTTGATTAAAAAGATCATTTTCCGTCCGACAAGAATTGCATAATTACTCGTTGTCTATTGTGTCTGTTTCCTTTAATATCTTATTAGGATTTTACTATACACTATACTACGTCAATTCCATAGCGTTGTTATTTTATTTATATGGACATCAGAATATGGCGTTTGACAAATTTGCATAACGAATAGTGTTCCCTTATTCATCATTCTATCCCGAACAATTATGGAAAGTGTTTATATCAGTTGGCAACTTTTGTATTTATCCTCCATTCCTGCGGCGTTACATTATTTTCCTTTTTAAAGACACGGGAAAAATAAGCGGGATCACTATAGCCGCAGTCCAGCGCAATACCTGCAATACTGTTGCCGGGGCCTTTCAGCAACTCTTTTGCTTTGTTAAGACCGGTACTGAAACAATCTTACCTGTCAGCCCTGCCTGTTTGAGATAATACTGCTGCAGTGCGGTTCTTGATTCCTCCAGTTTTTTTATACGTATCAATAATTCTTCGCAGCAAAATTGAAATTTTAATGAAACTGTAAAAAGCACGACAGCAAAACTTTTCCATTCGATTGAATTTTGTGATGAAAATAAAAAATATGGAAAAGATTATGACAACACCTAAAATGCTTCGTGCAAAAGCAATATATGCACAACACTATTATAAATCGGTTACCGGTTTATTGATTAAAATATTTTTCCTCTTTATTTCTGCGATGATAATGATCAAAGCTGCAAACGCACAGAAATATGAAGGAAAATATTTCAACAATGTTGATGGCAACAAAGTGATCCTTGATGGATATGACGCAGTTGCTTTCTTTACTGACAACAAACCTGTGAAAGGTGATGCAAAATTTCAATTTGCTTATGAAGATGCGGTTTATTATTTCGCTTCGCAAGAGCACCTTGATCTCTTCAAAACCAATCCGGAAAAATATAAGCCACAATTCGGCGGTTGGTGCGCTTATGCAGTTTCATTGGGCAGAGTTGCACCGATTGATGTAAATACTTTTTCCATTGTTGATGGAAGATTGCTGCTACAGCATAACCAGCGTGCAGTAAACGGATGGAATAAAGATGCAACAGGCAATTTAAAACTTGCAGACAATTATTGGCCAAAAGTAACAGCAAATGGCGGCAAGCAAATTGTTACTGATGATGAAAAGAAATTTCTGAACAATGTAGATGAGACTGGTGTGATATTGCAAGGCTATGATGCTGTTGCATATTTCACAGATAACAAACCAGTAAAAGGCGATCCGAAATTTGAAGCGCGTTATAATGGAGCCACTTATTGGTTCGCATCACAGGAGCATGCAGATAAATTCAAAGATCATCCTGAAATGTTCGCTCCGCAATATGGCAATTTCTGCGGCTATGCAATGAGCCTTAATAAGCTTCGCCCGGTTGATCCTACTATTTTTCAGATTGAAAATGGCAGGTTGATTTTGCAACATACCCAGGATGCTTATGTTCAATTCAACAAAGATGTGGCTGGGAATATTGCGAAAGCAGATGGCTATTGGCCACGCCAGGTCCAAAAGCATGCAGGCAAGAAAGTGAAATTTGATAAGCCTGCGAAACCTGCAGGAAATGACAATTCGACAACACAAAATTGATTTTTCAAAAGCGATAAAATAAATTTTATATGAAAAGAATACTTCTGTCTGCATTTGTTATCATTGGCATTGCTGTTACAAGTTCTGCCCAGGTAATTAATACAAAAAATATTTCATTGGATGCGGCAAAAAAAATTGTTGCTGAAGCTGTGAAGTTTGCAAAAGAAAATAAATCTCCGGGGGGCGCAATTGCAGTAGTTGACGCCGGTGGAAGTTTAGTGTATCTCGAAAGATTGGACAATACATTCTCCGCAGCTTCTGAAGTTGCAATCAAGAAGGCAAATACATCCGCAACATTTAAAGCGCCATCTTCTAAATTAGAAAATTCAATTAACGGCGGAAGACAAGCGCTCATTACGGTCGGGCACACTTTTTTGCAAGGGGGCGTTCCGATTATTGTTGAGGGGCAAGTGGTGGGAGCTATTGGCGTGAGCGGAAGCGCCAGTGCGCAGCAAGACGAAGACATTGCAAACGCAGGTGCAAAAGCCTCGATTAACTAAATGTTATTAAATGCATGGTTTTTTTGATTAGCTCCGGTCTTTAGGCCGGAGAAATTTAAAATCAAGTGTTCGCTGCCATTAATGTAGAGCTGAATAGAATTATTATAGCACAAGTGAGTGACACAACAGAAGTTTAATAGTTGCAATCGGCCTGCTCACAAAAAAATAATTTCAAAAATGGAAAAGTATCTGAATATAAAAAAGAGATTGTTGATGCTTTCATTGCTCATCAGCTTTTTTGCAAAAGCACAGGAGAACAGACAGTTAGCCGTTGATAAACCACAGGCAATTGCAGATTTGAAAACTGAAGTAGGCACTGCATTACTGAATGCAAAATGGTTTGTGCAGAATGCACACATTGCCACTGCCGATTTTGAAATGCCTGGGCCTTTGGGCAAAGATGTGCTTGCATTATATCCGACGGGTGCTTTGATTAAAACAAATTTGTTGAAGCCGCAAGTTACAGATGCAAATTTTGATGCAGGTTTTGTAGAAATAAAACCAACAGAACTTGAATCGAGACAAGGAACAGGATTGATTTCATTTGTGTGGTATAAAGTGGATATTGAGATTCCGCAGGCGATTGGGAAATTGAATGCTAAGGGAACGACCGCTGTGTTTGAAATTGTGATGGATGATTACAGCGAAGTTTGGGTGAATGGAAAACAAATGGTGGAAAAGCATTTTGGCTTGGTGGGAGAGGGCGCAATTAGCGGTTACAATGCGCGGAATCGTGTTGTGCTCACGAACAATGCAAGGCCTGGTGAAAAATTTTCAATTGCAATTCTCGGTATTAACGGAACGCTAGGAATGATTCCTGAAAATTATATATGGGTGAGGAATGCAGTTGTTGATTTTTATAAAGATGGTTTGCCAACAAATCCATCATGGAAAAATGTTGGCAAGATTTACACGATTGATGAACAGCTCAACAATATCATTCCTGCTGGAGCGACCGTTGATAAAATTGCAGATGGTTTTTCATTTACCGAAGGCCCTGTTTGGCATCCCGATGGATATTTATTATTCAGCGATCCGAATACGAATACTATTTACCGATATAATCCAAACAATAATAATGTTACGGTCTACATGAGCCACAGCGGATATACTGGTGATGATATTGGCGAATATGGTCAACCAGGAAGCAATGGATTGACGATTGATAAAGAAGGTAGATTGATTATCGACCAGCATGGGAACAGGAGAGTAGTGCGTATTGAAAAGAAAGGGCCGGTGACGGTTTTGGCGGATAAGATTGACGGTAAACGTTTCAACAGCCCGAATGATATTGTTCAAAAAGGCGATGGCACAATTTATTTCACCGACCCGCCTTATGGTCTTCCTAATTTTTTTAAAGATGCAGGAAAGGAATTGGACTATTCCGGAGTGTTCATGATTAAGGAAGGAAAAACAATTTTAGTTTCAAAAGATTTAGGCGGCCCTAATGGATTAGCATTTTCTCCTGATGAAAAATATTTTTATGTCACCAACTGGGATATACGTGACATACATCACACCAAAACTTTATGGCGATATGAAGTGAACGCAGACGGCACATTGAAGAATGGAAAAATATTTTTTGATTTCAGTTTCACAGAAGATGATGAAGCATTAGATGGAATGAAAGTAGATAAAGAAGGAAATTTATTTGTTAGTGCCCCTGGTGGTGTTTGGATTTTGAATGAAAAAGGAAAATTACTCGGCAAAATTGTTACGCCAGAACGTCCTGCAAATATGGCTTGGGGAGATGAAGATGGAAAAACTTTATATTTTACTGCGCACACAAGTTTATATAAAATAAGAGTGAACACCGGAGGAAAATTTGCATGGCAATAAAAGATAAATCTTATTGCTCGGCTCTCCCAAATCCGACTGTCTCTCGATACATCTGTGGAGATACGTCTGCGTTGGTTTTGAAAAACCTGCTGAAGTAATATTCATCGTCATACCCAAGGTCGTAAGCAATTTCTTTGATCGCTTTATTGGTGAGATACAACTCGCGTTTGGCCTCTATAATAATACGCTCTGAAATTAATTCCGTAAGTGTTTTATTGAAATGAGCCTTTGTGATTTTCGCCAGTGCTTTTGCAGAAATATTCAGCACATCGGCATAATCGCTTGCTGAATGTTTTATTTTAAAATCTTTTTCGATGGCATCTTTCAGTTTTTGTAATATGAAAGGTTCTTTTGCTCCGGCAACAGATGCAAAGGCTTGTGGTTGCTGATTGGCTTTTAAACGAGAGGCAGTTATTAAAAATATTTTTAAATAAGAAATCAACAGTTCAGATTGCGCGAGTGCAGGATTTTGCATTTCGGTTTTTATCTGTTCTATCAACATGTTGAAAGTGGAAGACGAATTATCATCTACAGAAACAAATGGCGGCTGATAAATATTATTGAACAAAACTCCGTTGCACGCCACTTCATTCTGATGTTTGTGGATGCAAAAAAAATCCGGATGAAAATAAATGGCAATTCCCTTTAGATTTTCAGATGAAAACATGAAAGGCTGGTAAAGCGAAAATGAAAACAAGTTATTTTGCTTGAAATCATATTCTGAAAAATCTGCTTTAACTTTTCCATCACCTTCTTTCACCCAAATAAGCGAATAATAATTATTTCGTTGCAGATGGTCGAAATGATTGTTGTCATCAAATGAAAATAATTTGAAAGCAAGATTTCCGTTTTGCGGATTAATAAGCGTGAAAACAGATTGTGCAGCCATCATATAAAATTATCGTTTTAATTTTCTGTCTTTTTCTTCAATCGGCAAATCGTTGATGCTTGCGAACCGTTTTCGCATATATCCGTTTTCATCAAATTCCCAAAGCTCGTTTCCATAGCTTCGAAACCATTGTCCGGTATGGTCATGCCATTCATATTCAAATCGCACAGCCATTCTGTTTTCACGAAAGCCCCACAATTCTTTTTTTAATTTATAATCTAATTCGCATTCCCATTTGCGTTTCAAAAATGTTTTCACTTCTTCTCTGCCATTAATGAATTCTGTTCTGTTTCTCCATTCAGTATCGACAGTGTAAGCCATGCAAACTTTATCCGGGTCTTTGGTGTTCCATGCATCTTCTGCAGCCTGCACTTTCTGCAAAGCAGTTTCCATATTGAATGGTGGGATCGGAAATCTTTTATTTTCCATACATTTTATTTAAGATAAAGGTAGCTGCGAATGCAATCGCAACTACCTTCTGTGGTGAAGTATTATTAAGCAGCTACAGGGCTGTGTGCTTTTACAACCGGAAAATCAATTTCAGTTTTTGCAGCGTTATTAAAATAATTAGTGAGCACATTAAGTCCGACATGCCCGATGATTTCTCCGATTTCTCCTTCACTAAATCCGGCATTTTTGATGGCATTCACATCTGCATCATTGACCAACCCTTTTTTATTAACTAATATTTTTGCAAATCTCAATGCCGCATCAATTTTGAGGTCTGAGGATTTTGCGTCTCTTGCATCGCTTAATGCCTCAGGATTAATTTTTGCAAGATTAGCACCAATGTATGTGTGCACAGACAAACAGTAATCACATGAGTTGTTTTCTGCAACTGCAAGTGCAATCAGTTCGCCGGTTTTTGCGCCCAATGTTCCTTTGGCTAGTGCACCACTTAAATTAAGATAGCCTTCTAAGAAAGCTGATGAATTCCCCATTGTCCGCATCATATTCGGAACCATTCCTAATTTACTTTCTATTCCATTAAATAATTCTTTTGTTTTGCCTGTTGCTTGTTCAGGGTTTACTGCTTTTAAACGTGTCATGTTTTATGTTTTAATTGTGATGTCGTTATTGACAGGGCAAAGATGCGATGAGATGAAGCCTTATAAAATGGACGAACAACGCAATGAAATGGATAATTCTCCCATTCAGTCGATTTTGAAGAGTTAATCATTACTTATCAATATTGTAATTCGGGCGACAGTTTGGTTACTTGCTTTGAAAGATA
This sequence comes from Puia sp., assembly GCA_035295505.1. Lineage (GTDB taxonomy): Bacteria > Bacteroidota > Bacteroidia > Chitinophagales > Chitinophagaceae > Puia. The sequence continues at coordinate 17,690 of DATGIX010000035.1, forward strand.
TTTATGTCATTAATAAATCTCAAAAAGCATGATTTATGAAAAGCGATTTTTTCAATAATAAAAAAGTTTTGATAACAGCAGGGCCAACACGCGAAGCCATCGACCCGGTTCGTTATATCAGCAATCATTCAACAGGCAAAATGGGTTATGCTATTGCAGAAAGGTTTTTGAAATACGGCGCTGAAGTGTTTTTGATTTCAGGCCCTGTTAATATTTATCTTCATCATCCGAATTTAAAAATTGTAAAAGTAAATCCTGCTTCAGAAATGTACCTGGCTTGCTGTAAATTTTTTGAAGAAGTAGATATTGCTGTATTTGCCGCTGCTGTGGCGGATTATAGACCTGAACATGTGTCGGCTCAAAAAATAAAAAAAGACGATTCTTCCTTCACAATAAAAATGGTGAAAAATATTGATATAGCTTTTGAGTTTGGAAGGATAAAAACGAATGAACAATTCTCTGTCGGGTTTGCGCTCGAAACAAATGATGAACTGAAGTATGCCATTGGCAAATTGGATAAAAAGAATTTTGATATGGTTGTTCTCAATTCGATGAATGACGCAAATGCAGGGTTTGGATATGACACTAATAAAATCAACATTATCAAAAAAGATTTTTCAATACGGGAATTTTCGTTGAAGCCAAAAGCTTGTGTAGCGGAAGATATTGTTTTAGAAATTGCTTCGATGATTGAGGAAGAAAAAGCAAGAACGGAATTCCTGAAAGAAGAGCTGTATGATTTTAATTATTGATGGCAGCTCTGAGGATAATTATTTGATGCAATTGGCTGCGCATAGCTGAACATTATCTCCGTATTTCATTTGCAGGTAAGAAATAGAATTTATCTTTTTTGTACCCTGTACATACATTACAATCCAATCATCATATTGAACCAATTTTGCTTCAACAGAAACCGGTTCTGCAACAAAATCTTTTACCGCTTCATTCATTTTTTCACCGTTTACACCAACAATCAAATAATAATTTGCTTCATCTTTTTCATTACGGACAACCATCACCGGTGGCATTCCACCGAGTATGCATCGTATCGCACAATCTTTATGTGGTTTTCCTTCGCCGGGCTTCATCACACCAAAAAAACATTTCGGGTCAACAATTTCTCCTCTCACGGTTTGTACGCCCAAATCTTTTTTTTGAGGAAGCAAATCTGATGTAATTGCTGATGAAGAAATTTTTATAAAGGGATTATCATTCCTGTCAATTTGTAAAAGTGTTTTGCCATCATTATAAAGCAATGTTCCTTTCAGAACAATTTCTTTTTCATTCAGTGAAATGTTTTTTTCTTTTTCTATTCCTGCAATGATGCCATCTGCACCGTGTTTTCCATATCCAATCAGCGGGATTGTCATATAAGAAAGATTTCCCCAAATATCTTTTCCATTGATAACTTTGATACAAGGAACTGGCGAACTAAAATAAATGCCTTTCACTTCTGTCAACTGACCAAATTCAAAATTGCCTGTAGAAAATTTTTTTTGTGACAATGCAAGCAAGGCAGCCAATACAATCATAATGATGGATAGCAATAGCACATATTTTTTTACAAATCTTGCAAAGCTCTTCGGTGCATTTGCCATCCAGCCGATATAAAATTCATTGTTTTTCATTTTCTTTTTTATTTTCTTCGGGCTGAAGCCAGGAGTTACTCGAAATTCCTGTCATTTTATATTTAACTCATCCATAAATCCGCACATCTGCAAATTTTTTATTCCTTATTTTTTATTTCTAATTTCTCATTTCGATAATAGCACCTTTTCTCTCTGTTCCTTCGGGATAAGGCATCGGGTTCACCCACACATTCCCCATTTCAATCTTGACATCATATGTGCTCACCTTTTCTTTGAATGGCGGTGGCGATTGCCCGTTGTTCGGCAAATATTGGTATCCGTGCCATGGGCAAGTGATGCATCCGTCAATCACTTTTCCTTCACCCAGCGGCCCATTCTGATGTTTGCAGACATTGTGTACCGCAAATAATTTTCCACCGGTTTTATATACCGCGATTCGTTCTTTATCTATGCAAAACATTTTTGCCCTGTCTTCTTCAATATCGTTCACATGGCAGACTATCACAAAGCCGTCTTTCTTCAAATCAAATTTTTCTTTATCCTTTTTCACTTCTTTTATTCCTGCATAAATGTGTAAAGCAATTAACGTGAAAGCTCCAATCATAATGATGATCACAAACACAGGGTTTGTTTCAAACTGAATCACGCCAAGCATCACATGCATGATGATTAAGAAATAAGCAACGTAAACACACATGTGCAAAGTTTTCCAAACTCTTGGGCTCAGGTTGTGCAACCAAAAATCGTGGCTGGTGATTGCCATTAAGAAAAAAATGATAAGGGCAAAAAACCCAAGTGCCTGAAAAGGAAAATCAGCAAGCGAACCAAAATGTGTGTTCGATGTAAATAATGATACAACCGGATTTACATTCCCCTGCGAATGAAATTGCAAAATGCCAAATGCGCCATGAACGAATGCAATCGTGAACATCGTTACTCCGAGATGACGGCGATTATATAATAAAGGCAAAAACTTTTTATTAATTCTTGTTAATGGGCCAATGCTTAAAATAATGTGCAACAGCAAAACAGCTAATGTTGATGTCGAGCGAAGAAGTACTGTTTCGAAAGTGTAATCAGGATTAAAGATTGCAACGAGCCCGATAAATATGATGAAGTACGAAACGCAAAACCCAAATAGGAGCCAATCATACATTTTCTTTTGCCGGTTCCATCCCACTGCGGAATATGATGCGCTCATGATTTAAAAGTTTATCCGTTGAATAATTTTGTGATGGATGATGTCGTAAACAATAAAATGAAAATCTTTCACTGCCGAATCTTTCTTAAGAGCAAAATAATAAGTGCCACGCACATCAATTCTTCCTATAATATTGCCGTCTTCAATTTGTTTGTTGCTGTCGCTTACCTGATAGATTAAAGCAGAAGGATAAGTTAATTCAGTTCTCATAGACCATTCCAATTGCAATGCAGAGGTATCAGCATTGCTCCTGATTGCTATAAAGGGATTTCTTTGTTTTACATTTTTTATTAAGATAGGGAATTCACTTGTTGTTTTAGGTTGCAGCAAACGGTCTTTCACCTGTTGAGGCACGACCAGCCACGCACTGATAATGCCTACAGGCAATAACACAGAGAGCGCTATCCAGATTTGCAAATGCCTTTTTCGTAGTGGTTTAATCATGATAATTTTCTTTATTCGCCTGTAACCATTTTTTTAATAGGAATATCCAGAACACTATCACTCCGGGAATAATAATAATCTTAAAACCAATCGTGCTGCCATGAGCGCCTTCGTCCACTTTATTAATCCCTTTCGTTACAAATGCGATCGCAAACACAAAACCACAAATCAGGTAAATGCCGATGACTGCTAATATTATTTCGATAACCATAGGAGATATTTTGAGATGTTTTGATTTGGGGATTTTGCGATTTCGCGCAAATCACAAAATCCTTAAATCTAAAAATCAGAAATTTCTTAAACTGTTAGTATACTATTAAAACCACTAAAACCATCCGGCTCGCGATATGGATTGTCTATATCTTCCATCCATGTTTTTCCATCCTTGCAAAATTTATAATGATATTTTCCTTCAGGCAACATGGGTATCTCTATTTTCCATAAGCCATTTATTCCCGGTTCTAAAATTAGCACATCTTTTGCCCAATGGTTGAAACTTCCTGACAAAGAAATCTGCTCTGCGCAATCGCTGTGCACAACAAATTCAATAGAATTTTTTTCTTTATTTATGAATGGAGATTTTGGAAGATTCATAAATGATTCTCTTTTTAAAATTTTGAATAAAGATTTTCTCGGCTGCACGATTCCAAAACCTTGTCTTTCGGGACCAATGTCCGGGATGCGCTTTGCATTGACAAATAGTAAATGGCGTATATGAATTGGCGTTAGTTCAGGATTGGCTTCCAGCAATTGTGCAATCACTGAACTTACAACAGGCGCAGCAAACGATGTTCCATCAACATGCATATAATGCGGAGAAATATATTTTGCTGACTGAATCCTGCTTTTGATGATTTCTTTTATATGCTCAACATCGTGCACTTCTAAAATTGAATAAGACAATTTTGTTTTTGAAATGTGTGCCTGCAATTCATTTTGCAATGAATAATTTTCTGTTGATAATAATCTGTATAAAACCTCAGCTTCTGTTTTTTCAAATGTGCCAGGCAAAATCGGTGCCGCTACCCAAATAGCATGTGCAACTAATTCGGGTTTCATCAGTTCATCTATTGTTTTTCCATAGGATGAGTGATAAGCTTTATTCATCTCATTGCCGATTTTATTATCATCATCTACGCCGCCGACAGCAATCACATTCAATGAATTTGCCGGAGGATGGATTGCTCCGAACTCATCATTGCCAACTGCAGCAACTACCATAACACCTTTTTCTATCAACGCTTCTGCAAGTTGGTCAACCTTGCTTTCCTTGTATGAAACAATTTCATCATCACCTAAAGAAATATTTACAATACGGATATCAAATGCTTCATGGTTTTCCAAAACCCATTTCAATGCCTTCACAATATTTTCTGTGGTGATTTTTCCTTCAGCATTTTGTGCTTTTATCAAAACCAAATCTGCATCGCTGGCAATTCCTTTATACAATCCTTTACTCAAATATCCGTCGCCAGCACAAACCACGCTCGTCATTGTTCCGTGCCAGGACGAATTTTCAGATTCTTTTGCTGTGCTCAATATTTCCGAACCTGTTGTTATGTCGATAAATTTTTTTATCCTGTTCCTTGTCCTGGTCAAATCAGGATGCGGATAAAAGCCACTATCGATAAAACAAATCGTGATTCCTTTTCCGGTGAAACGCGGGTCTGCATCAAGTCGCAAACCTGTTGGCAATATCACGAAATCATCGGCACTCTTCACCGGAAAATGAGGACCAATAGCTGGAAGTATTCTCTGCTCACAAACAATTTCTAAATGATAATAATCCAGGCAGCGGCTGCAGAGCCCGTCATGCAGAGCCCAGGAAGGATGCTCAGATTTTATTTTTTCAATCACCGTTCGTTCATTTTCGATATGGAAGCGGTACAACAGCTTGTCCACCGAATCACTGCATAAAGGACAAATGATTTTTTCGCTGCTGTTCATGATTGGAATTTATTTCATTACAAATAGAATACTATTATGAAAATTTTGCTGTCGGGTGGCTGACGGAGAAAAGATTTTAGTTTGTGGTTTGTTGTTCCTTGAATTTATTTTTCTTATTCAGTTTTTAGCGTTTTAATTTTTAGTTTTTCTTTTTTGTAACCGGCATTAGTAAATCTATTGGACATTGTTGCGTCGCACTCTTGTACATTAGAACTTCTATTGAGCTATGGCTTATTATCGGCGAGTCAAAGCATGGCACGGTTTAAACTGTCGCGCATTTTCTAAACTTCTAACTTTCTCTAATCAACATAGCATGCCCATCATTGTCACGGATAATAAATGCCTTGAATAATTTTCCGGTTTTGCTTTTGAATTCGACCAATTCTTTTGATATGAACTTATAATCTGTCGATTTGAATTGATTGTATAATTTTTCTGCATCATCAACAATCAAAGTTGTTTGCCAATACCAGATATCATCAGATTTTGTATCGGCAGGATAAGGTTTCCCAATTCCTGGTTTCAGATATTCGAGAAACTCAATACCGGGACCCGCTTCACTTCTTAAACCTGTAATGTGAAGGCTTGCACCCTCCACGAAATTCAAATGAGCTTGTTCCATTCCCATGTTCCAGCTATCGCCTTTGCGTTTAATGCCGAGTAAATCCTGGTAAAAATGAAGGCTGCTGTCAGTATTGCTGATGCCAATAGCTGTGTGGTCAATCCCTAAAAATAATTTTCCATTTGTGACCTGCCATTTCTGTTCCCCTTTCCCGCTAGGAAAATAAATCAGCTCAAGATTGTGCATATCCGGGTCATGAAAATAAAATGCCTTGACACCAGCAGCCGCTTTATTGCTGGCAGGGATTGTTTGCGGCTCGGTAGAAACATGCATGACCATATATTTTCTTAAATGCTGATATGCTTTTTCCATATCGCTCACTACAACGGCAATGTGCTGAAAAATCAGGTCATTGCTTTTCGCATCTTCAGGAATGCTCCTGCCGCCGCTTGTGAGATAATCAGTCAGCTCGATAATCTCATCGCCAAGTTTTATGCGCACCACGCGAATGCGAATGCCGAAGATATTTTCTAATTTTTCATATTCTGTTCCTGCAAATTCTTCATCACTTATTTTTTGAAACCCCAGAACTTCATGATAAAACTTTACGGAAGCATTCATGTCTTTCACAGTAATGCCAATTGCATCAATTTTTTTCACCTGCGCATTTGTGTTAACTGTTAATATGGTGCAGACAAGTGCTAAAATTATTTTTGAAATATTTTTCATGTCGATTTTGTTTTTCGAACTTGTTGTTAATGAATTTTACGGACGGTAATGACTGTTGAACAATGCTGAATAGTATTACAACTGTACAAGAGCCCGCCGCGGCGGGAGTAAAGCCTCATAGTAGCAATGGCTACCGGAACAAAAATCTCATTCTAAATTATCCCAATGCCACTTTCTGTTTTTGGATCAATAAAAAAAATTCTGCTGCTGCAAGCATGCCTGCAAAAGGAATAATCATATATATCCAGAAAGCCGTATAGATATGCGCGGGAAATGCGCTGGCAAAACTTCTCGCAGGGTTCATTCCAAAGCCTGAAACAGGTCCTGCGATGATTACATATATGCAAACAAAACAACCCGAAATAATTCTTGTGTATTTTTTAAATCGTTCACTAGCTGATGTGAACAGCACCATCGAAATCATAATGAACGCAATAACAAATTCCGTGATAGCTGCTCCGGTCGCGCCTAATTTTCCCGGGACAGTTGCTACATAATTTACCGGTGGTTCAGTTAGTGTTGTGCCCATCAGCATTGCCATAATGTAAACCGCTAAGAGACCACCGATAAATTGAAAAATAATATAGAACAGCGAATCCCATTTGCACATTTTTCCAAGCCGCAAAAAGGTGATGGTCACTGCCGGATTAATATGCGAGCCTGATGGGGCAGTGAGTGGCGAATAGAAAATGAACAACGCTGTGGAGCCCATCATGATTCCCATGATGACGGTCCTTGCAAAATCATTTGGAATAGCGAGATGCCAGGAAGAGCTTTTTGCTTCGAGCATGCCGCCGAAAAAGCAGGCTGATATCATAAAGATGGCGAGCCCTGATGCTTCCTGCAGATAGTGCACCCAATTTTTTGTGAAAGATGCTTTTAGTTGCATGATGCCTTTGAGCCCCGAAACAACGCGTATATTCATCGCTCTCATGATGCAAAGAAAATAATTACAGAATTAATTGCCGTAGAAAAATTGTTCTTTGATAATTCTTCCGTTTTCCCAGTGTTGAACAGAAACCTGCGTATAATTTCTTTCGCCCCATTCTTTATGCGTGTAATCATAGTGCCATTTTACGAACGAAACATTTTCACTCACTGCAAGGTCTACCACTTTTGCCCCTCGGAATTCTGTGATATCAGAGAAAAATTTTTCTTCACGTTTCCTGTTTGCTTCTTTTCCAACTGTCGGCATCATATCATTTTCCTGCATCACTACGTTATCGTGATAATACATTTCAAAAGCATCCAGGGCTTTGCCTTCGAGCACCAGATGATTGAGGTGGTGAAGTTTGTCTTTTAGATTTTCCATTTCTTAAGTTTTAAATTTTTGAATGAATATGTTTTAATTCCTTTTCTAAAAAATAATTCAGCGCAGTTCTCAAAACGGCTATGGCAGCAAGTTTTCCAATATCATTCCAACTTGGCGCAATGGCTGTTGCCAGCACATCGGCGCCTAATAATAATTCTAACGAGACTGCAACCGAGCTTCCAAACTGAACTCTTATTTCTTCTTTGGTTATTTTCTGTGCAGATGGTTTAAACAGAGAGACATAATTTAATAATGTTTTTATCACAGCAATACCAATAATAATTGCCGCAAGAATTTCTACTGCATGACTAACATTAATTGTCACCTGTTTTGCTATTTCTTCCATTGTGTCTGAACTGAGATTTTTTAAAACCTGACAGGTCTGCTTCGTAAGAGATTTTAAAGCACAGTGTAGAAACAATGTGCTGTTTTTAACCAAAACCATCTGCTTATGAGAATATCATGCAAATTCTTTTTCTTGAACAGCAACTTTTAATACATCATTTAAAATATGGTCGCCAACCCTTAATGCATTTGCAGCAATTGTCAATGAGGGATTGAATGCACCACAGCTCGGAAAGAAACTTGCATCAACTACATACAAATTCTGTACATCATGGGCTTTGCAATGCAAATCGAGCACAGAAGTTTTCGGGTTGGAACCGAAGCGGCAAGTGCCATTCTGATGGCTCATACCACTAATGTCCAGATCATAGCCTGCCCATTGAATGTCTTTGTATTTGTCATCAAGCTCTCCGAGTTTTACAAAAACTTCCTTCAACTTTTCTTTCAGTTTTTCATAAGCTGTATAATTTGTGCGGAGAT
>DATGIX010000036.1:0-28660 GCA_035295505.1 Puia sp.
TTCAGAGTTGTGAGCCAAGAGTTCAGAGTCGGGAATATCAATGTCATGAATTGACTCTGAACTTTCAACTCCGAACTCCCGACTAATATTCCATTTTTCTCAAACTTGGCGCTTTGAACCAGGTGATGCCGACAACAAGCAATGTCATGCACCCGCCAAAAACAACAGACGGAACAACGCCTAATAATTTTGCTGCAACACCGCTTTCAAATTGCCCGAGCTCATTACTTGAATTGATGAACATGGAATTCACGCTCATCACTCTTCCGCGCATATTATCCGGTGTTTTCAATTGCATGATGGTGCCGCGGGTAACGACACTGATCCCGTCCAATATCCCACTCAGCATCAATGCAGCAAAAGAAATGAAAAATAATTTCGACAAACCGAAAATGATAATACAGATTCCAAATCCTGCAACTGCAAAAAATAATTTCTTTCCCTGTTCTTTACGGATAGGCGAGAACGTTAGAATGATAATAATAATGATTGAGCCCAAGTCAGATGCACCATTTAAAAACCCAAAGCCTTGTGGGCCCACTTTCAAAATATCCCTCGCATAAACGGGAACCATGGCAACTGCGCCACCGAATAATACGGCAAACAAATCAAGAGAGATAGCACCTAATAATTCTTTTGTTTTGAAAACAAATCTGAGCCCTTCTTTCACGCTTTCCCATGTTTTCTTTTCTCCGCGTTCGTTCAAGGCGGGCTTTGGTTTCAATTGCAACAAAATAAAAAATGCAAATATTATCAATGAAGTAATTATCATTAAAGTTCCCGTGTTGCCAAGAAAAGCAATCAACAAACCGCCAACAGCATGACCGCTTACTGATGCAGAAAGCCATGCACCCTGGTTCCATGTGGTTGCGTTTTGCAAAGCGCTTTTTGGTACAATCTGAGCAAGCACCACATTGAACACCGGGCCTGTGAATGAGCGGACAATGCCCGTACAAAATATTACTATATAAATGCAAATTGCAATCTGATGGTTTTTGATATGTGCTGAAGTAAAAGAAGTTGACAGAAAAAGTAGAATAGATGCAGCTAAAAAATACAGGAACACACCTCGTATCAATAACCTTCTTTTCTCGCTCAAGTCAATCACATGACCTGCATACAATGCGAATGAGACAGCAGGAACAAATTCCGACAGACCCACGATACCTATAGCAATAGGAGCGTTCGTTAAATTATACACCCACCATCCGACCAACGTGCTCATCATCCTCAAGCCCATAATGAATAAAAATCTTCCTGCAACAAGATTTCGGAATTCATTTATTCTTACGGCCGCAAAAGGGTCTTGTTTCAACTGTTCTTCTGTCATCTTAAATTATTGTGCGTTCATTCAACTTTCAGATTTGTTCATGGCAACACAAAATAATGCTGACCTGATTCATAATCTTTTTCCAGCGCATCCAATATCACTTTGAAATGTGTTTTGTTGCCGAGAAAATCTGCATTGGATGCATCGATGTAAATTGTTTTCAGATTGTGCTGTTTGATATAATTTGTATATGCTTCCTGTATTTCAAAAAGATAAGAATCCTTTATAGATTGCTCATAGATGCGGTTTCTTTTTTTGATATTTGATTGCAACCTGCTCACCGGTGAATGCAAATAAATCACAATGTCAGGCTGAACTAATTGCTGATAAATAATTTCAAACAGTTTTTGATATAAACGAAATTCTTCATCCGGCAAATTCACTTTTGCGAATAATAAACATTTAGTGAAGAGATAATCCGAAACGGTTATGTTTTGAAATAGATCTTTTGTGTGAACCAGTTCTTTCAATTGCTTATATCGCTCTGCCATAAAAAACAATTCCAACGGAAATGCAAATTGCTTTGGATTTTCATAAAACTTCGAAAGAAAAGGATTATCGGCGAATTGCTCAAGAATCAGCCTCGCATTAAAATGTTTTGAAAGCAAATGAGCCAGGGTAGTTTTCCCGGCACCGATATTCCCTTCGATGGTGATGTAGTGATAGTTCATAATTTGGACGCAGAGGGCCACGGAGAAAAACAGAGAACCGCAGAGCTATTTTCCAATAAATCTTTTAAGCCCATTTGTCAATTTTAAAACATTAAAATTTATTAATAATCCAATTTTTGCTCCGGAAAGTTTTAAATAAGTGAGAACCTGAGCTGCATGAATTTCATTCAATGCCTCAACAGATTTTATCTCAACAACAATTTTATTTTCAATCAGGAAATCCATTCTATAACCTTCTTCTAATTTTATTTCTTTATAAACTATCGGCAGCCCAACCTGTCTTTTAATCTGAAAGCCAGTTTGCATCAATTCATAATACAAGCAAGATTCATAAGTAGATTCAAGTAATCCTGGGCCTAAATGTTTGTGTACTTCTATCGCATTCCCAATAATAATTTCGGTCAATTTATTTAATTCCATAGCATTTGGTTTTTATTTTTTTTTGAGGAAAATCTCAGACAATGCAGTTTGATATTCTGTGGTTCTCTGTTTTTCTCCGTGGTACTCTGTGTCCGGCTATTCACAAAGAAATACGAAATGCCACAAACTATATTCAGATTTTCTTCACATCAAGCTTGTCTTCGCATTCATTTAATAAAACCTGAATCGTTTTTTTGAAGACCGGATGAATGAAGCTACTTGCAATTTCATTCATCGGCACTATCGCAAATCTTCTGTTCCGAATTTCAGGATGAGGTATTTTTAAATCAGGAAGGTTGATAATATCATCATTATAAAAAAGAATATCAATATCGATTGTGCGTGAACCATATTTTTCATTTCTTACCCTGCCCATCTTTCTTTCGATAATCAGGATATTGCTCATTAAGACTTCCGCAGAAAGCAAAGTCTCGATCAATAAAACCTGGTTCAGGAAATTTGGCTGATCGGTTTTGCCCCAGGCGGCAGTCTCGTATACTGAAGAAGTCTCCACGATTTCGCCGCAAAAAACGGACAAATAATCCTGCGCCTGTAGGAGATAGGCCAATCGGTTCCCTTCGTTGCCTCCTATCAGTAAATAAGCTTTGTTCATGGATTGTGTATATTCAGGCGGTCAAATATCTTTATTTTTGGGGTTATTTAAAAAATGAAGGCTCATGGGTAGTTTTTTCAAAATGTTTTTTGCGTCGTTACTTGCGTTCGTAATATTATTATTGGTAGTTTTCTTTTTGTTTGCCGGTTTAATAGCGGGCATCACATCTTCGAAAAAAAGTGAGACAGGTAGCAAAGCAGTGCTCGTAATCGATCTCAGCCAGCAATTTCACGAACAAAAGCAAGATAATCCTTTAGCTGATTTTGGAAGTGACGATCAATATGATGTTCCGGGTGTGTATGATGTTGTTCGTTTATTGAACCATGCAAAATCAGATTCATCTATAAAAGGGATTTATATCAAGTGCGGAAGCAATAACAATGGTTTTGCGACCAGTGAAGAAATCCGTTCTGCATTATTGGATTTCAAAAAAAGCGGAAAATTTATTTATGCATACGGGGATGTGATTCCACAGAAAGCGTATTATGTGGCTAATGTTGCAGACAAAATTTATTGCAATCCTCAGGGTGGTGTTGATTGGAAAGGATTTTCCATTGAAGAAATGTTTTTGAAAGGAGCATTGAACAAATTGGAGATTGAGCCTCAGATTTTTTACGCAGGAAAATTCAAGAGCGCGACAGAACCTTTGCGTGAAGAAAAAATGACTGATGCAAACCGCATACAGCTCACCGAATTGCTGAATGAATTTTATGACAGGTTATTAACTTCAACAGCACTGGAAAGAAACATAGATACTGCGATATTAAGGAAATGCGTGAATGAGCATTTGATCAGATTTTCATCCGATGCATTGCAATATAAATTGGTGGATGGTTTGAAATATGATGATGAATTGAAAGATGAGATCAAGCAAAAACTGAAGATTGATAAATATGACATGATCAATTTTGTGCAGCTTGGTAAATATGAAAATGCTGTGAGCTATAAAAAAACCGGAAGCGAAAAAATTGCGCTCATTTATGCAGAAGGAGATATAGTGGATGGAAAAGGAAACAATGATCAGATTGGCGGTAGTACTTATCGCAGTTATATCCGCAAAGCAAGATTGGACAAAGATGTAAAAGCAATTGTGCTTAGAATAAATTCCGGTGGCGGAAGTTCGATGGCGAGCGAAAATATGTGGCGTGAAATAACAATTGCCAGAAAAGAAAAGCCTGTTATTATAAGTTTTGGAGATGTTGCTGCTTCGGGTGGTTATTATATGTCGTGCAATGCAGATAAAATATTTGCTGAACCGAACACCATTACCGGTTCAATTGGAGTGTTCAGTATTTTATTCAACACGCAAAAGTTTTTCAAAAATAAATTAGGCGTAACATTTGACGGCGTAAAAACAGCTCCTGATGCTGATGAGATTTCTTCAAGCAAACCACTTACCGACATACAAAAGAAATATTTTCAAAATGAGGTGGATAGTATCTATCATACTTTTAAATCGAGAGTAGCGGACGGCAGGAAAAAGAATATCGAATATGTTGATAGCATTGCACAGGGCAGAGTTTGGCTTGGCGCAAAAGGATTAGAGCTCGGGCTGGTTGATAAATTAGGTGGACTGCAAGATGCAATTGATTATGCTGCATCATTAATTGCTGCTAAAAATACAATACCTAATGATTATCGATTGGTAGAATATCCCGAGCCAAAAAGTTTTTTAGATCTATTACTGGGTCATTACAAGAAATCTGTGAGCATGAAAGCAATGAAAGAAGAGCTTGGTGATGATGGATATAAAACGTATATGTCAATCAAGAACCTGAAAGAAATGGTTGGCAAAACGCAGGCTAAAATGCTCTTCGATTTTAATATTGAATAAAGAATGATTCAATTAATTTGAGATAATCAGAAAAAAATTATGGCGCAGCAATATAGTCAGGTCCGTGCGATGCTTGCCATTTCAAAAGCAAGTTTTCGTGCAATTTTCAGAAGTCCTTCAGCAGTGGTTTTCAGTTTTGGTTTCCCGCTGATTTTTATCATCGTGTTTGGTTTCATTGGCGGCGGCGGCACACTGATCACATTTGCATTAAAGAATCAGAGCGATTCAAACAATTATGTTATCAAAGCACTCCGACATTCTCCGATCATTAAATTATCAGGTGTGGCCGACACGACTGAGATAAGGAAGAATCTTGTGAAAGGTAGAACAGCAGCAATCATTTCAATTGATTCATCAAAATCGGCATCCGGTTTCACGCAATACAAATTGCAAATGCAAACATCATCTGCTAACGCGGATAAGTATCCTATTTTAAAAATGGCACTTGCCCAAACCATTCAATCAATAGAAGAAAATAAAGTGCCGGAGCAATTCCGCTTAATCAGCGTAAGCGAATTACCGGAAATTAACGGTCGCGAATACACGATGATTGATTTTATTCTTCCGGGCATGCTCGGTTTTTCATTGCTAAGCGCAGGAATTTTTGGGGTAGCGTTTTTGTTTTTTAACCTAAGGCAGCAATTGGTGCTGAAACGTTTTTATTCTACGCCCATCAGTCGCGGTTATATTGTGCTTGGAGAAGGCATCAGCCGCGTTGCATTCCAATTGCTCACCGCCGTTGTGATTATACTGATCGGGCATTTCTTTTTTAAATTCACTTTGGTGCACGGGCTCATGACTTTTATCGAGATGATTATCCTCAGTCTTTTCGGGCTTATTGTGTTCATGGGTTTTGGATTTATTGTGAGCAGTGTAGCCAAAAATGAAAGCTCCATACCGCCATTTGCAAACCTGATCACCATGCCGCAATTTTTATTAGGAGGCACTTTTTTTTCAACAGAAGCATTTCCATCATGGCTTCAAAAAATTTGCGAGATTTTGCCTCTTAAGCAATTGAATGATGCAATGAGAAATATAGCTTTTGAAGGCGCTCATTTAACTGATTGCGGGAAACAAATAGGAGCTCTTGCAATCTGGGGAATTGTGGTATATGCGATAGCTATTAAAGTTTTTAAGTGGGAGTGAAGCAGTATCCAGTTTTCAGTCGGCAGTCTTCGGTTCTCACAAATGCTTACTATATGATTTTAATTTTTTTATGAAGTCAACATTTATTTATTGCTTAACATCGTTGTGTCACTCACTTGTACGATAGAATGTATTTCAGCTTTAGCATCATACTATTAATCTCTGACAAAATTTATCTTGCATAATAAAGTAATTCCAGTTTAATAACCAAATGTCGAATAAAGAACTAAAAACTATAAACTCCAAATTACAAACTCTCTCATGCGCTTTATAAAATTATTTTTTATCAGTGTAGTCGTTCTTTTCCTTGTCCTCTTGGGCATTTCCCTCATGATACCAAAGCATATCCGAATTTCAAGAGCGGTTGATATTATGTCCACAAAGCAAAAAGTTTTCAATGCGATCAATGACATGAAAACATGGGACAGTTGGAATCAGTTCACCGCAAATTCAGCACTGACGAACAAAATATTTTCCAATCCTTCTAATGGTTATCCGGCATTGATGAAAGCCGATCAGTTAAGCGTAATCATCACAGACAGCAAGCCCGATTCCATCAAAACAAGCTGGGACCAGCTTAATGCGAAACATTTTGATGGATGTTATAATATTATGGAATTGCGCCCTGGCACCATCACTGTCCAGTGGTATTTCGATTTCCATTTCAAATGGTACCCCTGGGAAAAATTCACTTCATTGGTTTATGATAAGCAATTAGGCCCGGTGATGGAGGAATCTTTAACAAATCTGAAACATTACAGCGAAAGCAATCCCTAACTTTGCTAATCTAATTATTCACATTAAAATTAAAATCAGTTTATGAAAAGTCTAATTCTTCTATCAACAGTTTTATTAATTGGTCTTGGTGCATGTGCGCAACCAGATCATAAGAAAAGCCCTCATGACACGGTATCAACAAAAGACATCAAAGTTACTTATGGCCGCCCCTATAAAAAAGGCAGAGTAATTTTTGGCGGACTTCAAAAGTACGGCGAAGTGTGGCGTTGCGGAGCAGATGAAGCAACTGAAATTACTTTCGCTAAAGATGTGACTTTTGCGGGCAAACCCGTAAAAGCAGGTTCTTACACTTTATTTGTAATCCCAAATGAAAAACAATGGACTATCATTTTAAATGGTGATCCCCATTTTTGGGGAACTGAGTATGCCTCACACAAAGCCAAAGATGTTTTGCATGTAGATGTTCCGGTGAAAAATCTAAGTTCAGTTGTTGAACAATTAACTATTCAATTCAAAGGCTCGGATATGATCATTGAATGGGATAAAACGCAGGTTGCTATTCCTGTCAAGTAAATAAAAAATATTAAAGTTTGGTTTAAAAACCTGTCATTATTAAAACATGACAGGTTTTTTTATTGCAGAAAATTCAGCAAAAATTCATGCACCTGATTTAATTGTTCTTCTGTAATGCAATAAGGCGGCATGATATAAACTGTATTGCCGAGAGGTCGCAAATAAATCCCTTCTTGCAATGCATGTTTTGTAATAATGGAACTAAGGTTATTCAGATACCCATCATTGCCATCTGTAATTTCAAATGCTATAATAGTTCCTGACTGACGAACATTTTTGATTTGAAGATTGTCGTTTGTTGTTTGTAGTTGATGACAAAATTCTTCTTGCTGTTTTATAATTCTTTCAATATTTCTTTTGCAATCTTCTTTTTCTAACAAATCCAAACTTGCAAGTGATGCTGCGCATGCAATGGGGTTTGCTGTGAATGAATGGCCATGAAAAAAAGTTTTCGTTTTGTCATCGCTCATGAATGCATCAAAAATTTTTTGTGTGGCTGCTGTGGCGCTTAATGCCATTGTTCCACCAGTGAGTCCTTTACTGAGGCAAATGACGTCAGGTTTTTGCAGAAGATAATCAGAAGCAAATAACTTTCCCGTTCTTCCAAAACCTGTTAACACTTCATCAGCAATACAAATTATGTTTTGAGATTTCGCTTCGGAAATCAACTGATCAAGAAGGCTTGCTTCATACATGATCATGCCGCCTGCTCCTTGCAACAAAGGCTCATAAATGAATGCAGCGATTTCATGTTGGTGTTCGCGAATAGTTTTTTTTATGTCATTCATATTTTCATCAGTTGGAGTTTCAATAAAAATCACTTCGAACAGGTAATCCTGAAAAGGAAAAGTGAATATGCTTCTTTCGCTCACGCTCATTGCTCCGAATGTGTCGCCGTGGTAAGAGTTTTTGAAAGCGAGAATCTTTGACCGTGAATGGTGAATGGTGAATGGTGAATGAATGCTTGCGTCTTGTCCCTTGTCCCTTGTCTCTTGTTCCTTGCGCCTTGTTCCTTGTTCTTCATTCTTCCAATATTGTATCGCCATCTTAATCGCTACTTCGACAGCGGTGGATCCGTTATCAGAATAAAATATTTTTGAAAAATCCCCCGGAAGAATTTTTAATAATCTTTCAGCAAGCTGCACTGCCGGTTCATGCGTGAACCCGGTGAAAATAACGTGTTCTAATTTTTTTGCTTGCTCGAAAATTTTTTCTGCAATATACGGATGCGCGTGCCCGTGAATATTTACCCACCAACTGCTAATGGCATCAATATAGCTGTTGCCATTTTCATCGAACAGCAATGCTCCTTCGCCTTTTGCAATAGCGATCGGAGGCAGCATATTTTTATGTTGTGTATATGGATGCCAGATAACTTCTTTATCGCGCTCTGTTAATGAAGGCATTGAGAAAAATTTGCTGCAAATTTAATAAGTGGCTATTAGCAATTAGGATTTAGTTGCTAAAGAAATATAAAGCGATTAGAAGAGATAAAAACTTAATGCTTTTAATATTGCCGATACTAAACCAGTGCTCAATAGAATTGCTACTGCACAAGTGAGTGACACAACTGAAGTTGAAGAAAGGACAAATGCCAGCGATATAAAGAAACTAAAATAAAAGAGATTAAAAGCTAAACAGAAAAGTTTTTAAACAAGAAATCCCAAGTTTGTGAGCACTGACGACTGAAAAATGACGGCCGCCGTCTACTTGCTTCTGATCGCGACCACGGGATCCATTTTTGCTGCAATAAAAGCTGGAATGATGCCTGCAAGAACACCAACAAATAGACAGATGCCGATGGCAAATACAATGGTGCTTGCTGACACAAAAACTTTAAAGCTGAACATGGCAGAAAATACCTGGGCGAGAATCAAAACTGCAACCAATCCGATTAATCCGCCGATGATGCAGAGGAATGCAGATTCGAGAAGAAATTCCATCATGATGGTTCCGCGTTTTGCTCCAATCGCTTTTTTCAATCCAATCTGGCTTGTGCGCTCTCTCACCGTCACGAACATGATATTTGCAACACCGAACATGCCGACTATTAATGACAGCGCTGTGATTGCCCATCCGCCAAGGCTAATGTTGCCAAAAATATCGTGCATGAATTTGCTGAAAGATTCAATATCGTTCAATGCATAATTATCTTCTTCAGTCGGTTTCAATTTTCTGATGGAGCGCATAGCGCCGGTAAGCTCATCTTTAAGCTCAGGAATATCTGCATCTGGTTTTCCCTGCACCATAATAATCGGGTCCCAGGTTGCTTCCGGTTTTTGCATTTGTTTGAAGAACTGATAAGGCATGATAATCGCGTTGTCAAAATCCCACATGTCCATCATGCTTTGCCCCTTTTTCTTTATGACACCAACGACAACAGCGACTTTATCATTTTTTAACCTCACCACTTTTCCAATAGCAGATTCTGGTTTCACAAAAAGTTTCTCTGCAAGGGTATTGCCGATAACAATATTATTTGCTCCTCTGTCAAAGTCAGATTGCTGCAAATAACGTCCGGAGCCAATATCAATAGTTTGTATGTTCGTGAAGCCTTCGCTAACGCCATTATAATTTAAGTTTGTGAGAATATTATCGCCATATTCCATGTTTGCGTTCGTGTTCAGCACATAGGCTGCATGCGCAATGGTGGGGACTTTCTCCTGCAACAAAGTCATTTCCTCAGGTTTTGGAATGGGTCTTTTGATATACTTCCACCACATGCCATCAGAATTATAATCCCATTTGTGAACGTACACTGTTTTGCTGCCCAATGATTGTATATCGTTCTGCACAGCTGCTTCCATGCTGTTAATGGTAGAGAGCACGCTGATGATACAAAAAATACCAAATGTGATGCCGAGCAGAGAAAGAAATGTGCGAAGCTTATTGGAACGGAATTCCTGTAATGCCATTTTAAAGCTCGACCCGATAATTTCAAGATAGCGGAACATAAGGCAATTTACTAAATCATATTCAACTCATTGCGTGAATTATTTTAAAGGCAATACATTTTGTTGAGCGGACATCAGTAATGCTATTGAACATCCTTGCGTCCGCCGCGGCGGATCGTCGGTATTGCTACTATTATGCTTCGGCATTATTTCATGGGCCGTTGATATTAAAATTTTTCTAAAACCTATGGGAAACATCGAATGGCAAATAGTGATTTTTAAACGTTTTTAGCAATTCAATACATCATTCCCTAATATTGTAATCCAAATTTTGAGATCATGTTTACCATAGAAAACGACGAGCTTGCCATTAACTTTAATTCCAAAGGAGCTGAGCTGCAAAATATTTACAACAAGCAGACAAAATTAGAGTATATGTGGAGCGGCGATCCAAATTTCTGGGGCAAGAAATCGCCTATATTATTTCCAATTGTCGGCACATTAAAAAATGACACCTATTATTATAATGGCAAGCCATACAAATTAAGCAGGCATGGTTTTGCAAGAGAGGCGGAGTTTGAAGCGGAAAATAATAAAAAAGATTCCATCACCTTTTTATTAAGAAGCAATCCAACTACTTTACAAAATTTCCCTTTCGAATTTGAGCTGCGAATTATTTATTCTTTGCTTGAAAATTCTCTTCGCGTCAACTATGAGGTTAAAAATACTTCAGTCAATGAAATGTATTTTTCAATCGGCGGTCACCCTGCTTTTAAAGTGCCATTGAAAGAAGATGAAAATTATAATGATTATTATCTTGAGTTTAATGAAGAAGAAACAAAACCGCGCTGGCCTATTTCAAAAGATGGGCTCATTGAAACTGTTCCCGAACCGCTATTGCAACAAACGAATGTGTTGCCTTTATCTAAAGAGTTATTCCTTAAAGATGCGATTGTACTAAAAAATCTTACATCGTCGATCGTGACTTTGAGAACTGACAAATCTTCTCACGCTATTGATTTTGATTTCGGCGATTTCCCTTATCTCGGTATCTGGGCTGCGAAGAATGCAGATTTCGTTTGCATTGAGCCCTGGTGTGGCATTGCTGATGGCGTGGATTCAAATCAGCAGCTTGTTGATAAGGAGGGCATCAATCAATTGCATGCAGGGAGTATTTTTCAGAGAAGCTGGATCGCGAGATTTTACTGAGTGGTAAGTCTTAAGTGTAAAGTCGTAAGTAGTTGCTGCGCTTATCGCTTACCACTTCCTAGTATGCAAACTCCTTCACTGAAGGATCATTTAAAATATCATTCACAAATTTCAAATGATTTTTTTCAGCGCCTCTTGCCACCCATTCACCTGTTATTAAATTCCCGGATCTGATTTCTTTATCTCTCTGGAATGAAAGATGATGTTTTTTCAGGCATTCTTCATAAGTCTTTAAGGTCTCATTCTGGTATTCACAAACAATCCTGTAATTGCGCGTTTGATGAATTTTATCAAGCCATCTTTCAAACTTGCTGAAAACAAAAAGCATGATCAAAATAATGCCGCAGCAAATCGATGAAACCATTTCATAACCTGCGCCGATTCCCATTCCAAGTGCAGCAGTTGTCCAAATCATGGCGGCAGTAGTAATGCCACTCACACCAAAGTCACTTTTGAAAATAACGCCTGCGCCAACAAATCCAATACCAGTTACAATATTCGAAGCGATTCGATCCGGGTTTCCCGGAGCGCCAATCAGTTGAGAAAATGCAGTGAACAATGTTGCGCCGAGACAGATTAATGTCAACGTGCGGAAGCCTGCAGACTTGCTTCGGTATTCTCTTTCAGCACCAATTAATCCGCCGATGATAATTGATAATAATATTTTCCAGATAATGTCTTCAGGCAGTTGCATATAAATGCAGAGTTAAGAAAAATATTTTTCATTATAGGCTTTTGCAAATTCATCATAATCTTTTTTCACCTGAGCGGAATAACTTACTGCATAATCAATGATTCTTTTTTGCCATTCCTGATTTTGCCCAAACGCGATCAGTTCATCTGCAATTGCGCTGCCTTGTCTTCCCGAACTTCGCAATTGTGCTGAAGCAGTCAGCATCGCCATATCTTCAATCACTCTTTGAATATCTTTCAGCTTGTCTTTGATTACTACAAAATCAATTTTGTCAGCAAGCGGTTGCAGCTCTTTCAGAATATAAGAATCATTTTTGTAAGTCACGCTGCTTAAAAATGCTGGAGAAACATTTTGCATTCTCTGTTGAATGGCAACGACCCGATCAGCTTCTGCAGCCCATGTCGGTTGCGATATTGAAAGATATGGCTGCACTGAAGATAGCGTTGCCTCTTTCATGTCAACCAGCATGTATTTGCTTGGGTTCTGCATTTTTTCGACTAGAAATGCATAGCGCTTCACGCCAATGCTACCTGTTCCTGCAATGCGGAATGCAGTGTCGAGAATTTTAAAACCATTTTTGTAATTCCTGTTTGTTTTCAACCATTCATCGAGGAAATTGAGCAGTTCTTTTTTTACATCTTTATCTAACTTATAAAAGTGTGCATTATCAATAGCAAAACTAAGCTTGCCATTTTTTTCAATAGTGCGCTGGCGAAGCAATTCCTTTTGTTTTCTTTCAGCAACATTATCCAGAAAAGTTTTCACAATGCCTTTGGCAGTTTCAGGCTCAATGTATTTTGATTTGCCTTTGCTTAATGTTTCGGAATATACTTTGAGAAAATATGCTGCCGCGTCTCTGGCTTCGGATGGTTCTATTCTCAAAGAATCAAAACCAACAAAAATGCTTGTTGCCATTCGGCAAATTTCCCAAACGGCAGGAGCGAGCACGGCTTCATCAAAATCATTCAGGTCAAAGTACACAAGGCGGTTATCACCTTTATAACTGCCATAATTTTCCAAATGCAGGTCGCCGCAAATCCATGTGAGCGGGCTGTTTGGCAAGTCGGTGACTTTGCATAAGTCTTCATAAAATAAATGGCATGTTCCTCTGAAAAAACGGAAAGCGCTCTGCGACATCATTTGATACTTCAGTGCAGTATAAGGTTGCAGCCGTTCTTTATTGAAGTCTTTAACGCGTTCTGGTATTGTAGGCAAGTTGATAGGTTTTAAGGCAAATGAAGTTACAGTAAAAAGTTGATTGGTTGAATCGTTAACAAGCAGTTCACAAATGGATCTTCACGGTAATGGGTATCCGATATTTATTGCACGAGATTAGCCCACAGAGAGATGCAGAGATTAAAGAGAGTTACAAGAAAATCAAATAAGATTTTTTTAGTAATTTCAGAAAAGATTAATGCTGTTTTATAAAATGAACTTACTATGAAAAAGCTAACTCAATTGATAACAGTCTGTTTTGCTTCCGTAGTTATTTGTTCTTTTAAAGAAAATAATAAGCAGGATGAATTGACAATTTCGGCTCAATTCATCAATCTGGAAAACTCTTCAGTTGAAGCTATTTTATGGAACAATGCTGCAGATACAATAGAATATTTTACCTGGTCATGTTCATGGCAGACTTCGTATAGAACTGATATCAAAAATTTAATCATCCGGAAGGATTTGTGTTACAAAGTTGGGGAAGTAATCATGAAAATACCTCCTCATGAAAATGTGAAAAAGACATTACAGTTGATCAATGATAATAGGTTACATGGAATAAAATTTAGAATAGGGTTTAATTATAGAAGGGTAATTCAAGGTCAGAAAACCATTTCTAAAATAGAGGGACTTGAAAAAGTGGGAAAATAATTTGGAGCAATACTTTGATTTTATAAGCGCTATCCCACAAATCCAGTCAATCACCCAAAATCCCAGTTCAGATCAATGCTTCATACAACACCTCCACAGGATGCTTCGCAATTTTTTTTGTTCCATCTTTAATCTGATGCCTGCAGCTTGTTCCCGGCGCTGCAATAATCACATCATCCGCTTGTTTGCGAACGGCAGGGAACAAAACCAATTCGCCAATTTTCATAGAGAGATCATAATGCTCTTTTTCATAACCGAAAGAACCCGCCATTCCGCAACAACCTGAAGGAATTGTTGACACAGAATAGTTTTCCGGCAGTGATAATAATTTCACAGAAGGCGCAACAGACGATAGCGCTTTCTGTTGGCAATGACCATGCAACTGGATTGATTTTTTTTCTTTTGTAAATTGTTCTTTTTTAATATTTCCTTTGTCAATTTCTGTGGCAATAAATTCATCAATCAAAAAAACATTTTTAGAAAGTTTTTTTGCTGCTTCAAAATTTTCTTCATCTGCCAAATCAATATATTCATCTCGGAAAGTGAGAATAGCTGAGGGCTCAATGCCGATCAATGGAGCTTGCTCATTAATCAATGGGGCGAGTAATGAAATATTCTTATTGATGATTTTTTTTGCGTCTCTGATCAATCCTTTGGAAAGCCAAGTCCTGGCGCTTTCTTCGTGATTTGGTATCACAACTTCATAACCTAATTTCTCCAGCAACAAAATTGCAGTAATACCGATTTCAGTATCGTTGTAGTTGGTGAACTCATCGCAGAAAAGATAAACCATTCTTGAGCCTTGAACCTTGTTCCTTGTTTCTTTATGCATATTGAACCAGCTTCTCAATGTCGTTTTATACATTGTCGGCATAGAGCGTTCAGTTGCAAATCCGGAAATTTTTTTAATGATATTTCCAGTAAAAGAATTCTTCACAAAAAAATTATATGCGCCGGGCATGATTGCTCCAAATTTTGCAGAAGCAGTGAAATTTGCAATCAGTTTAGAACGGAATGGGACTCCATTCGCATCATAATAATGTTGCATGAACTCTGCTTTCAATTTCGCAACATCCACATTTGATGGACATTCAGATTTGCAACCTTTGCAGCTCAGGCAAAGATCCATCACTTCATAAATTTCTTTATTGTCAAAACGGTTTTCTTTGTCTGAATGAGTGAGAAATTCGCGCAAAATATTTGCTCTCGCTCTTGTGGTGTCTTTTTCATTTCTCGTTGCCATAAACGACGGGCACATCGTTCCGCCAGACAACTGTGTTTTTCTGCAATCGCCAGAGCCATTACATTGCTCTGCATGTTGCAAAATATCCTGATCATAAAAACGAAAAATGGTTTTGAACTCCGGCGTTTTTTGTCCGGGCATAAATCGAAGCATCGTGTTCATCGGCGGCGTGTCAACAATCTTTCCGGGGTTGAAAATATTTTCCGGGTCCCATGATTTCTTGATTTCTTTCAGTAACCCATAATTTTTTTTGCCAATCATTCTTTCAATAAACTCACCACGCAATCTTCCATCACCATGTTCGCCGCTTAACGAACCATTGTATTTTTTTACAAGCGCAGCAATTTCTTCAGCAACTTTTCTAAAAAGCTTATTTCCTTCTTCAGTTTTTAAATTTAAAATTGGTCGCAAATGAATTTCGCCGGAGCCTGCATGTGCATAATGCACAGAATGCAATCCATAACTTTTTAAAATCTCATTAAATTCACGGATATATTGAGGAAGATCATTCACATCAACTGCTGTGTCTTCAATAACAGGAACTGCTTTGTCACTTCCGGGCATGTTACCAAGCAATCCCAATCCTGCTTTGCGCAATGCCCATATTTTTTTGGTGTCATCTCCATATAGAACCGGATAATGATAACCCAATCCGGCAGCACGCATCTCTGCTTCCACATTTTTTGTGATCTCTGCAATTTCTTCGCGGGAATTTCTTGCATATTCAATAACCAATATTGCCCCGGGATTGCCTTGCACGAAAAAACGGTTCTTGCTTTGCTCAATATTTCCTTTTGTACATTCTAAAATATAATGATCAATAAGCTCGCTTGCACTTGGATTATATTTCAGCGCAATCAGATTTGCACGGAGTGATTCATCAATGGTATTAAAATGCACGCACATCAAACCGATTTCTTTTGGCGGGAGCGGAACTACATTCAATTTTATTTCTGTGATGAAAGCAAGTGTTCCTTCTGAGCCTGCAATCAGTTTGCAAAAATTAAAATCTTTTTCTCCTGCTGTGAATGGAGCTGTATCAAGGAGCACATCAATCGCATAACCAGTGTTTCTTCTTTCAACTGATTTTTTAGGATATTCTTTTCTTATTTCAGTTTGATTGTCGTAATTGCTTAATAAGCTGCGTATTGTTTTATAAATATTTGCTTCGAGATTATTGCCTTCACATTTGTGATGAAATTCATCGATGCTCAATGATTTGAATTCTGCTTCACTGCCATCACTCAAAATTGCTTTCACTTCCAGCAAATGCTCGCGTGTGCTTCTGTAAATAATTGAATTGCTTCCGCAAGAGTTATTGCCAACCATTCCTCCGATCATTGCGCGGTTCGCAGTTGAGGTTTCCGGCCCGAATAAAAAACCATGTGGTTTCAAAAACATATTCAGTTCATCACGGATTACTCCCGGTTGAACACGAACCCAATTTTCTTCTTTATTAAATTCGAGAATTTGTGTGAAATTTTTCGAAACATCAACAACAATCCCATTTCCTACCACTTGTCCTGCAAGAGAAGTGCCGGCTGTTCTTGGTATTAATGAAGTTTTTTGTGCATGCGCAAACGCAATCAGCTTTTTAATATCTTCAACAGATTTAGGAATGGCAACAGCCAGCGGTAATTCACGATAAGCAGATGCATCTGTTGCGTATAATGTTCTTATTGCATCATCAAAATAAAATTCTCCTTCTAATTGAGAAGCCAATTGCCCAAGCTTTGTGTTCATTTCATTCATATTGTTCATCGGTAACAGGCTGCAAATTTAAGGAACAAGAATCAAGGTTCAAGGAAGAAGGTACAAGAGACAAGATACAAGATACAAGGCCTAAGACCATGCATTCAATATAATCCATGTCAACCTTCGCCCGTAGTTGTTCTCTTGTACCTTGACTCTTGTTCCATGCTTGTGCCTTGCTCCTTGATTCTTGTTTCTTATATAATCCAATTGTTCTTAATTTTATTCTTGCTCTTCACTAATAAAACTGTTGCTATGCCAAAACTTTTTTTCAGTTGTTATTTACTAATAATAACAAGCATTTTTGCTTTTTCCTCTTGCCAATCTCCAGATCTAAATGCAAATGTGAAAAATGACAGCACAGAAATTGCAGGACGAAAATGGTGGAAAGAAGCTGTGGTCTATCAGATTTATCCACGCAGTTTTAAAGATGCGAATGGTGATGGCATTGGCGATTTAAAAGGAATTATTTCAAAGCTTGATTATATTAAAAGCCTCGGCATCACTGCGGTCTGGATCAATCCGATTTATTCTTCTCCAAATGATGACAATGGATACGATATCAGCGATTATCGGAACATCATGAAAGAGTTTGGAACGATGGAAGATTTCGACAGCCTGATTTCAGGTATGCATCAACGTGGAATCAGGCTGGTAATGGATTTAGTGGTCAATCATTCCAGCGACGAGCATGATTGGTTCAAGCAAAGCCGCAGCTCTCTTACAAGTCCTTATAGAAATTATTATCACTGGTGGGATGCAGAAAGAGGCAAGCCGCCTTACAGGTATAGTTTGTTCGATATTAACCATGACGCATGGAAATATGATTCGCCAACTAATGCGTATTACCTGCATTATTTCTCGCGCAAGCAACCTGATCTGAATTGGGAGAACCCAAAGGTTCGACAGGAAGTTTTTGACATTATGAAATTTTGGGCAGACAAAGGGATTGATGGTTTCAGGCTTGATGCATTTCAGTTTGCAGCGAAAGACACAACATTTCCCGAATTCCCGAAGGGCTTTGAAAAAGATTTTGTAAAATATTATGCGATTGGCCCGCACCTGCATGACTATTTGCACGAAATGAATAATGAAGTGTTTAGTAAATACGATGTGATGAGCGTTGCTGAAGGCGCAGGAAACTCATTTCAAGATGCACATGATCTTGTTGATTCTGGGCGCAAAGAATTGAATATGGCTTATGCTTTTGATGGCGTTGATATTGCCAAATCAAATGGCTATAGCATTCAGCATTTCAAAGAAGTTTTCACCAAATGGGATAGTGCCTTTGCGAATAATGGGTGGCTTTCTATTTTTTTGGCGAACCATGATCAGGCAAGATTAGTAAGCAGGTTTGGGAATGACAGTCCTGAATTCCGTGAGCTCTCTTCAAAAATGCTCACTACATTTTTGATGACGATGAGAGGAACTCCTTATTATTATAACGGCGACGAATTGGGGATGACGAATGCCGGTTTCACAAAGATTGAAGATTATAAAGACATGCCGACATTGAATGAATATCAGCATTTGAAAAATACTGGAGGAGATTTGAACAAATTCATGAAAGAAATTCAATTCAGTTGCCGCGACAATGGAAGAACACCATTTCAATGGGATTCCAGTGCCAATGCAGGTTTCACGACAGGAATGCCGTGGATAAGCGTGAATAAGAATTATAAAACAATCAATGCATCTGCTCAGGAAAATGATGCGAAGAGTTGCCTCAATTATTTTAGAAAAATTGTGAAGCTGAGAAAAGATAATCCGGTGCTTGTTTATGGGAAATATACTTTGCTTGATAAGGATAACCCTAACGTATATGCATACACGAGAGAATTGGATGGGAAGAAATTTTTAGTCCTTTTAAATTTTACCAATAAAACTGCTGCATTTAATGTTGGCTTCGATATTAGCAAAGCAAAACTGTTAATTGATAATTATGTAAAGGATAATTCAGGTAATGAGCTTAAACCTTATGAAGCTATTGTGTGTGATATTAGCTTATAGTTCAATTTTAATTATATGGTTTTCATTCGAATGGTATAATCAATTTTCAAATCTCAGGCACTGACTCGAAACTATGAACTGAAAACTGGCAACCCCTAATGTGCCAGCGGTCTCTTTTTGATCATGCCGCCGCGGGTTTCTTTAATGGAATGAGTGATCACAAATGCATTCGGGTCTATTGCTTCAACTTCAGTTCTCAATCTTGATATCTCAAGTCTTGTTATCACTGTGAATAAAATATTCATCTCGGGCGAATGTCCTTTTTTACCAAATCCTCTATTGCCTTTATAAACAGTCATTCCCCGCCCTAATTTTTCTGTAACAACATTAAAAATTTCTTCCGACTTCGGAGAGATAATCGTTACGCCGATATATTCCTCAATGCCTTCAATCAAAAAATCAAGTGTTTTTGATGCGGCGAAATAAGTAAGTATTGAATACAATGCTGCTTCGATAGAAAGCACATAAGCAGCCACAGAAAAAATGAAAATATTAAAGACAAGAACAGTGTCACCAACAGATACGCTTGTTTTTCTGCTCAGATAAATGGCAAGAATTTCAGTGCCATCCAGCACGCCACCTCCGCGCATGGCAAGCCCGATTCCTGCGCCAAGAAAAAAACCGCCGAAAACAGCAACCAATAATTTATCAGAGGTGATTACGGGATAATGTACAAATGTGATGCATAGCGCCAGCCCGATAATTGCAAGTACGGTTTTAATGCCGAACCATTTCCCGATTTGCCTGAAACCTAAAAATACAAACGGAATATTGACAATAATTAAAAATAAAGCGAGCGGATATTTCGTTATTTCTGATAATAATAATGAAATACCTGTCACGCCTCCATCAATAAATTTATTCGGTAGCAAAAAACTTTCCAACCCAAAACCTGCGGAGAAAATTCCTGCAATCAACAAAATAGCGTCCTTTATTGCACGAATCGAAAAGACTTTTCGTCGCCACGCCTTTTTTGCCCGACGATATCTTAATGTTTCTTCAGCTGTTGAAATTTGCTGGCTCATTAAATTGAAAATAAATAATTTTTATGTAACGTGCGATAGAATTACTATTAATCATTCTCCCGTCGCGGCGGGCTCTTGTACGGCAGTAATTCTATTCAGCGCTGGTTCATAAACGGCAAATGATGAATTCTTTAAGGTTTTTTTATGCCCATAGAGAACCACTGAGTTGGTGCAAAGAAAGCTGCAGAGAAGCTTCCGTTAGTGTTGGTATCCTTGCCAACAGCGCAGTAATCTAACAAATCAGAATAATCATATAAATCCTAAAAATCGTGGTTCAGACAGTGTTAATCGCTAACTTTGCGGCTCGAAAATTATGAAGTACACAAACGAAATAAGTAAGCGAAGAACATTTGCAATCATCTCTCACCCGGATGCAGGTAAAACGACACTGACAGAAAAATTTTTGTTGTTCGGCGGAGCCATACAAACTGCAGGCGCAGTAAAGAGCAATAAGATAAAAAAATATGCTACCAGCGATTTCATGGAAATTGAAAGGCAGCGTGGAATTTCTGTTGCTACTTCTGTGATGAGCTTTGAATATAAAGGCATTTTGATTAACCTGCTTGATACACCAGGTCACAAAGATTTTGCAGAAGATACTTACAGAACACTCACTGCAGTCGACAGCGTTATATTAGTCATTGATAGTGTTAATGGAGTTGAAGCTCAAACACGCAGGCTGATGGAAGTCTGCCGCATGCGTGACTCGCCTGTAATTGTTTTCATCAACAAAATGGACCGCGATGGAAAAAACCGTTTTGACTTATTGGAAGAAATTGAGAAAGAGCTGAGCATTCAATTGCATCCGATGACATGGCCGATTAATAGCGGTAAAGATTTTAAAGGTGTATATAATCTTGATGATAAAAGTTTGGTGCTGTTCACTGCAAATACAAAAGCTGCGGATGAAGATGTGGTGCAGATCACTGATTTGAACAGTTCATTGCTTGATGAAAAATTAGGCGAAAGAGATGCTGCAGTATTAAGAGAAGATGTGGAACTTGTTGATGGCGTTCATGGAAGATTAAATGTGGAAGAATACCGTGCAGGAAAAGTCGCACCTGTTTTTTTTGGGAGCGCTATTAATAATTTCGGGGTGAGAGAAATGTTGGACACATTTATTAAGATTGCGCCGACTCCGTTATGCCGCCCGACATCTTTGAGAGAAGTCTGCCCGGGAGAAGAAAAGCTAAGTGGGTTTATTTTTAAAATTCACGCAAACTTAGATCCGAAGCATCGCGACAGAATAGCCTTTCTTCGCGTATGCAGCGGAAAATTTGAGCGCAATAAATATTTCCATCATGTCCGGTTACACAAAGACGTTAGATTTAGTAACCCATATACTTTTTTGGCAAGAGACAAAGATGTGATTGAAGAGGCATATCCCGGCGATGTAGTCGGTTTGTTTGACACAGGCAATTTCAAAATCGGTGATACGCTCACCGAAGGTGAAGATTTTTATTTTACAGGCATACCGTCTTTTTCCCCCGAGATTTTTAAAGAGGTGCTGAATAAAGATCCGATGAAATCAAAGCAGCTCGAAAAAGGATTGATGCAATTGACTGATGAAGGTGTTGCTCAATTGTTCACGCAATTTGGAGGCAATAAAAAAATTATTGGTTGTGTAGGCGAATTGCAATTTGAAGTGATACAGTACAGATTATTGCATGAATACAGTGCATCAGTTCAATTCAATAGTTTGCCATTTTACAAAGCCTGTTGGATTACGAGCAAAGACCCGAAAAAGCTGGAAGATTTTATTCGGTTCAAGCATACCAATATTGCCGAAGATAAAGATGGGCATTTGGTTTATCTGGCACAAAGTGAATGGTTCTTAAATACAGAACGGACAAATAATCCTGATATAGAATTTCATTTCACGAGTGAGATTCATAAATAATAGGTGAGGCTAAAGATATCGAAAGAAAGTATTTGTTATTCAAATCAGTAGTTGTGGTTGAAACAAACCGTTTTGAAATATTGCCACTGGATCACAGGCAGCTTCGGTTATATCTTCATGGCAGCAGAAAGCTTGAAAAAGAATTACGCATATCCCACACTGTTAGAATCATTTCACGTGAAGTAAGAGACCGTGCAGAATACCTCATATTGCCTCAAATGAAAAGGGCTTTAGGCGATGGATATCTTTTTTTTACGTTTTGGATAATCATTGAAAAATTTTCCAGGAATATTGTTGCAGAATTGGGATTCAAAGGCATCCCGGATAATTATGGCGGAGTGGAGATTGGCTATGGAACTTTTTTTGGGTATCATAGAAAAGGGATTATGACGGAAGCTGTTGGCGGAATGATTGAGTGGGCAAAAAAAAGGCCTGATATAAAATTTATTTTAGCTGAAACAGATGAGAATAATATTGCTTCCATCAAAGTTGTTAAGAAAAACAATTTTGAAAAATTTGGGAAGAAAGAAAAAATGCTTTGGTGGAAGATTAAAGTAAAATAATTACTTCGTCGGCACACCTGTATAATTATGCGGCGATATTTTTTTCAATTCTTTTTTTATGGCTGCGGATATTTTTAATCCATCAATAAATGAATGAATGGATTGTTTGGTGATGGCAGCATTGCCGCGTGTCAATTCTTTCAATGCCTCGTAAGGCTCGGGATAATTTTCTCTTCGCAAAATTGTTTGGATCGCTTCTGCAACAACAGCCCAATTGTTTTCAAGGTCTTCATTAATCTTATTTTGATTCAGCACTAATTTCCCTAACCCTTTCTCAATTGATTTTAATGAAAGTATTGTATGAGCAAACGGAACGCCGATATTGCGCAGAACAGTTGAGTCAGTCAGATCTCTTTGCAATCTTGAAATAGGAAGTTTAGCAGAGAAATGTTCAAACAGTGCATTCGCGATTCCTAAATTTCCTTCAGCATTTTCAAAATCAATCGGGTTCACTTTATGCGGCATTGCTGATGAGCCGATTTCCCCTTTTTTTATTTTCTGTTTAAAATAATCCATCGACACATAAGCCCACACATCTCTGCAAAAATCAATCAGTATGGTGTTGATCCTTTTCATTGCATCAAAAAAAGCAGCGAGATTATCATAATGTTCTATCTGAGTTGTATACTGCTGGCGATGCAAGCCAAGTGTTCCTTCAACAAATTCATTTGCCAGTTTCACCCAGTCTTTTTTGGGAAAAGCAATTTGGTGCGCGTTCATATTGCCGGTCGCTCCGCCAAATTTTGCAGAGAATGGAATTGCAATTAATTGGTCAATCTGATTTTCTATTCGTTCAACAAACACTAAAATTTCTTTCCCAAGCACTGTCGGAGAAGCAGGTTGGCCATGTGTTCTTGCCAGCATGGGAACATCATTCCATTCTTCGGCTAATAATTTTAATTGCATATTCAAATTCAACAATGAAGGAAGATATTCTATTTCAACAGCATGTTTCCACAATAATGGAATGGATGTATTATTAATGTCCTGAGAAGTTAACCCGAAATGAACCCATTCTTTGATGCTGCCTGCTTTTGCTTCGTCTAATTTTTTCTTTAAAAAATATTCAACAGCTTTCACATCATGGTTGGTAATGCTTTCTGTTTTTTTTATTTCTTCAGCGTTTTCAAGATTAAAATTTTCAGCAACTGACTGCAAATTTTTCCTGACAGCAGCCGGCAGAGAAAATATTTTCTTGTCACTCAAAAAAAGAAAATATTCAACTTCAACAAGCACACGGTATTTTATTAATGCGAATTCAGAAAAATAATCATCCAGAAAATGCAATTGTTTATGATAACGGCCATCAATCGGAGAAATAGCTGTCAGTGTATTTAATTCCATGTAGCTTGTTTAATGAAAACGGTGAATTTAATTTTTCGCTCCTTACTTTTGCAGCCAAAATTAAACTAAACGAGTTGGAAAGAAAAATAAGGGTAGGAGCAGTGAGTTATCTGAATACAAAACCGTTGCTCTATGGCATTGAACATTCTCCGGTTATTAATAAGATTGAGTTAAAGATAGATTATCCTTCGCGCATTGCGGCCATGTTGCTGAATGATGAAATCGATATAGGTCTTGTGCCGGTTGCTATCATTCCAAAACTCAACGATTATTATATCAATACCGATTATTGCATTGGTTGCGACGGAGCGGTAGCCTCCGTTTGTTTATTCAGTGAAGTGCCGCTTGAAAAAATTGAAAAAGTGCTGCTCGATTATCAAAGCCGCACATCAGTTCAGCTCGTAAAAATTTTGCTGAAAGAATATTGGAAGATAGATCCCATGCTTGAAGATGCAAAAGAAGATTTCAGAGAATATATTGATGGAACAACTGCAGGATTAGTGATTGGCGACAGGGCGTTGGAGCAAAGAAAACATTCAGCTTATATCTATGATCTTGGCGAAGCATGGAAGAATTTCACCAAGCTGCCATTTGTTTTTGCAGCATGGGTAAGCAACAAAAAATTGAGCGACGATTTTATAGAAGAATTTAATGAAGCAAATAAAAACGGGTTAAAGAATTTGGATTTATTATTAGCTGAAATTCACTATGAGAATTTCAATCTTCGCGATTATTATACAAAATATATCAGCTATGACCTTACTGATGAAAAAAAGAAAGGGCTTGAATTATTTTTGAAAAAAATATAAATAGATTTTAATAATTCTTTAAAAGGATTCAAAAATACTATCTCACTAATATCACAATCCCTGTTCTTGTCACATCACCACAAGGTGTCTTAGCTTTAATAATATAAGGATAGCCTCCTGCTGGTTGAGGAGTGCCCTTCAAAGTGCCATCCCAACAATCAGACGGGTCTTTTGTGGTGAACACAAGCTGTCCCCATCTGTTGAAAATAGAGAACTCAACAACTGTTACACCGCCCCAGCGGCGAATACCGAAACAATCATTCTTTCCGTCGCCGTTTGGAGTGAATGCATTTGGGACAACAAATGCAGCAATTCCATTTTTGCCAACATTAATCGTGATGGTGTCAGAAGCATAACATCCATTGGAGTCTGTTCCCAGCACAATGTATGTAGTAGTGCTGTCAAGCGTTGCCACAGGATTTCTGATTGAAGGATTATTGAGACCTGTTAAAGGTGACCAAATATAAGTTGAGCCGCCAGTTGCATTTAATTGCACAGGAAATCCAAGACAAGTGATGATATCTACACCTGCACTTATAACAGGAGTAGGGTTCACCGTGATGCTACTGCTATCAGAAGATGAACAGCCATTTGTTGCAGTGTAAGTGTAAGTGATTTCATGCGAGCCGACTCCTGCGTTTGTCGGAGAAAAATTTCCGCTTGCATCCACACCTGCACCACTGAAGCTTCCGCTGCCGGCAATTCCGGTTGTTTCGCTTGCCTGCGTGATGAGGAATGATGATTGTTGGATACATATTGCCGTTAACGGGTCGAATTGAATCTGTGGGGAAGGATTAACTGAAATGGTTGCAGTCGGTGAAGTGAAGCCGCCTGACCTAGTACAACCCGCTCCATCTTTATCAATGATGGAAAGCAATGTAACAGTTGTTGTTTGATTCAGTGGTGCAATGTGGAAAGGAATGCCTGAAAGAACATCATAATAAACGGTGGTATTTGTGCCATCAGATATTTCCACTTCAAACGGGCCTGTGCCGCTAGTGGCGTTAAAAGTGATTCCTGCTGAATCTCCCGCGCAAGCTGAATTCCCGGTAAGGCCGCCTTGTGGAAGCGGAACTACATTCACTGTTGTTGATGTGTCAAGGCTCGATGAACATCCGTTCGCATCTGTGATGGATGAAAGATGAACAACTGTTGTGTCATTTAATAAATAAGGAATGGTAAATGTTGAATTATTGTTCAGCCCGATCAGCGCATAGGCATTACTGTTAGCTGAATAAGCGATGTTGAAAGGGCTCGTTCCTGATGTTGCTGTAAATAATAATACAGCACTATCACCAATACAGATATTGCCTCCTGTAAGGTAGGCTTTGGGCAAAGGGTTAATGATAACAATTGCTGTATCGCCAATAATATTTGTTTGGGGGCAGTTAGTTGAGTCTTTAACAGAAAGCAATATATATTTCGTGTTAGTATTTGGCGTAACTGACAAGTTAAACGGCGTGTTCGCCAAAACATTGGTTGATGTGATTGTATCAATTCCGTTGGTATATTTTAATGTAAAAGGGCCTGAGGTGGCCAGCGTATTAAACGTTAGAAAAGCTTGAGTTCCGCTGCAAACAGAGCTTCCGGTAAGTGTACCGGTTAAATCATTGCAGGCCTGCAAGGGGCAGTTGTCTACAAAAATATTGTTTGCAGACGATATTGTACCTGTAAGAGCAATTCCAAACGGGTTCCATTCCGATATCGTCCCAGATGGAAGGTTAAAATAAGATCCTGCGGTTACATCTTCATAATCTGCTCCGGTAATAGTGAGCGTGTGCAGGCCAGGTGCTAAATTTTCTGTCATATTTATAAGCACCGGTGTGAAAAGCCCTGCAGCTCCTGTATATAATGTAATGGCGTTTGCAGTGCCGGCATCTATAATAACACCTGTTGTATTGTTATCAGTAGTCAGGTTAAGATTAAAATTTACATCTTCATTGCTGCTGCTACAAACATAAAATGTCCTGGTTATTCCCATGGTACAGTTAGTATAGTTGTCGACAGTAGGGACATTTGTGTATATAGTGTTATATGGGAAACAGCTCACATAAGTACCTGTTGGTGGCCATTGAAAGAAAGCCTGTATGGCAAGAGCCGGTTGCCCTATTGAAACCGGAGGAACGCTTACGCCAGAAGGTTGTGTAGGGCCGGAGGTATTGCTATTGCAAAACGCATTTCTTAAATCATCAGACATAGCTGTCACTATCCAGTTGGTATCTTTTTGACCGGGTTGTAAAGATGTTTGTGTTGCTGCATCATAGCCAGTATTAATCACTAAGCTATTGCTCAAAGGGCATTTAGACGAAGCACATACTGCTTTACAATCGCTAACAATAATCTTTGTAGTATCCTGTATAAACCCAATTGTTCTTGGGCATGCTGTCGCATCAGTAAGTGATTTCATGACATAGGTCGTTGTAATTGTCGGGTTTGTTGCCACATTAAATGGAACCCCGCTTTGAACATTATTTTGCGTGAATGTAGTTGTGCCATCACTGTATTGAATAGAGAACGGTGCCGTGCCAACAGTTGAATTGAAAGTGAGGGTGCCTGTATTGCCAGAGCAAATAGCGCTTCCGATCAATGATCCTTGTGGCTGGTTGCATAAATCGCATAATGCGCTTACTTCTTGTTGGTTTATCGCTCTACCATAAATACGCACTTCATCTATTTTGCCTTTGAATCGTTGCGGGTCACCCTGCCACCATGAGCCAATTTGGATGCCTGCATTCAGGCATTGATTTAAGTTGTTGAAGGAAGCTGTTGTTGTCTGAATTAAAGTGCCGTTCAAATATATTTTTTGAATACCATTATCGAAAGTGGCTACCACACAATACCATTGATTAATTCCAATGGGACTGGTTGTATTGACATAAGCTCCATTCAAAGGAACTCCCGCGCAGTCGTTGCTTGGTGGGTTAACACCAAAAAGAACTCCGGGATACAACGGGAAGTCCATGGCTACCTGAAATTGTGTACCCACACCACCTGTATAATCAATTTTTCCAATCAGTGTTTGAGTTCCGTTTTGTTCGGGGTTGAAGTACAAAGCAATCGTCAAACCAGTAGTTGGATTAAACGACGGATTGTCAGGAATCTGTATGAAATCATCAACCCCATCGAAATGATAAGCGCTGTTTGCATTCCCGTATTTATCTGTAGTAAGCTGCACTCCATTGAGCAGGTTGCCGTTCAGGTTATGGCCGCTTGCATCATTTGCATTTCCATTAAAAGGATAATAGGCAACAAGACCTGAATCCAGATTTACTTGTGAGAAAGTTTTTGTTTGCACGGATAGCAACAAAACAAAAAAACCAACGAGAATAAGTGTCTTTTTTTTCATTCAGGTTATGGTAGATCAAATATACAAGTGATTGGCGAAGAATCAAAAATCATGAAATAGTTTGTTGTCACAATTCTCTGTTTGATAGATCGATAATAAGAAATAATCTATTGCAGATAAATTGATATTTTCGCTGTTGAAATGCAAAAAATATCAGAGCAAAATAAAAAACTAAAAGATGCACATTCGAAAAAGAACAACTTGCAGGGTATGCGGCTCACCATCGTTAACGCCTGTTATTGACCTAGGCCCCCAATATCTGCAAGGTTCATTTGTGAAGCCTGGCAAAGAGATGCCGTCGCATAGAAAAATAAATTGCTCATTGGTTCGATGTAATCCACAGCTTGATGAAAATGCCTGTGGATTATTGCAAATGGAACATAGTGTGCCTCCGGAAATTTTGTATGCAGCTTATTGGTACAGGAGTGGGACTAATTCAACCATGAGAAATCATTTGAAGGGAATAGTTGATAATATACTAAGCCTTCTTAAGAATAAAAAAGGAAATGTATTGGACATAGGTTGCAATGACGGAACATTGCTCAATTATTACCCGGATAGTTTTGAGCGTTTTGGCTGCGATCCGAGCGATGTTGCCCAAGAGGTAAAAAATGCAAAAGTTGTTCAGGATATTTTTCCTTCTTTAGAATTGTTCAATGCAATCGGGAATAAAAAAA
>DATGIX010000037.1:0-40117 GCA_035295505.1 Puia sp.
CTCCACAGCAGCTTGGTTAAAGTCAGAAAATAGAAAGACTTTACAAGTAGAGTGTAAGAAACTGAGTTTTTATACTCAAAAAAACAGGAAATTTTTTGGCTTAAAAAAAAATATGAAAAGCAGCAAGCAGGGCAGTAGTGAAAACAGGAGATGATTTCAAATTATTTTTAATGCGATATAAAGCCGTATGGAGCAGGTTGCTCACAGACTGATAGTTCATTTGCATCAATTCCGCAATTTGATCATTGCTGAAACCCTGATAAAACCTGAGCTGGACAGCTTCCTGCTGGCGTTTTGTAAGTGTAGTAATGGCTTTGCGTAAGGAACTCGCTCGGGAATCGATTATTTCTTTATTTATTAGTTCTGTTTCTGCAGAAAGTTCAAATCTGTTATAATCAGATTCATCACTTGATAGAGAAGAATGTGTATTTAGTTGGCTTAATTTCTCAGCTCTGATTAATTTATACCGCAATGCTTTGAATAGATAAAATTTAACAGACTCGGGCTGAGCAAGATTTTCCCTGCTGTCCCAAAGCTCAATAAATAAATCCTGAATATTATCTTTCAGGATTTCCTTGTCAGCACAAAGCTTTGCGCCATAAGAAATCAGTGATGCAATATGCGCCTTATAAATTTGGGCAAATGCATTTTTGTTGCCTTGTTTCAATTGCAACCACAGTAAACAGTCATTTTGGTTATCCGTTTTCATCAACAATGGCTTTTCCTCCATGAACAAGCAGACAATTAACAAAAGAGGAATCAAATCTGAATCGTTAGAAAACTTCCGCTCTAATGACAAGAAAGCAATATTTCATGCTGCTTATCTTTTATTGTTAACCTCGAATCATTAATTAAAGATATTGAAATTAAACAATATCTTTTTTACACCACACCAAACAATTTTTAAAACCACTAAATCCTGATATTTCTTTCTATGATGTAGGAGTGCCACAAAATCATTGCAGCGATGGACCGATGAGGCTTCCAGTGCTCTGTAAGGAGCAGGATTTCTTCTTTGGGGATTTGACCAGAAAGCTGTTTTGCTTTTTTTAGGCTGTTTATTACAGCCAGGTCGCCTATTGGGAAAATATCTGATCGCTGCAAAGTCATCAGCAAGAAAATATCAACAGTCCAGTCTCCAATGCCTTTGATTTTTTTAAGCTTCGTTCTTATTTCATCATCCGGCAGTGACGCAATCTTTTTTATTGACAATTCACCATTCACGATTGACGATGCAAGATGCCTTGCATAAATTATTTTTTGCCTGCTGAAATAACAGTCTTTCAATTCTGAATCTGTGAGCGCTAATAATTTTTTTGGAGTGATGCTGCCAATCCTTTCTTTTAATTTATTTAAAGCAGCTTTTGCAGATGCAAGAGAAACCTGCTGCTCAAGAATAATGTGAATCAGCGTTTCAAAATCTGGCTTTCGCCGCCACATAGGTGGATAGCCATGTCGCTTAATAATTTCTTTTAAGTGCTTGTCTTTTTTTGCAAGTTTATCACAGAGCTCATGAAAATTCTCCTCACTAAATACATTAATCATTCTCAATTATCCATTAACTTATTTCTTTTTGAATTTTTCAATCGCCTTTTTCGATTCTTCGCTCAGGATTAATTTTCCACTGATAGCTGCACGCTCAATCAATAATTTATCCCAGTGTTCTGTTCCCTGCCAGAAAATTTTTTTCATTTCTGTCATAGCTGAAGAGCTTGAATGCGCAAGTAGCTCTGTCAATCTTCTTATAGACTCATCCATACCAGTCACATCCGGGTGAAGCTCTGCATACAAACCTTTTCTCCTTGCCCAATCTGCGTTGCGCCACATAGTTGCATCAATGGCTAATTGCGTGAAAGACGATAATCCGATTTTTCTTTCCACCGCAGGGCCTACCACAAATGGGCCAATGCCGATTGCAAGTTCACTTAGTTTTATTTCCGCTCCTTCGACAGCAATTCCGTAGTCTGCTGCTGCAACCAAGCCCACGCCGCCACCAACACATTTTCCCTGCACACGAACAACAATGAACTTCGGGCACTTGCGCATAGCATTGATGACATGAGCAAAGCCGCTAAAAAATTCCAGTCCTTCTTCTTTATTTTTAATTGCGTACAATTCATTGAATGATGCGCCGGCGCAAAAAGCTTTATCGCCGCCAGAACGCAGCAAGATCACTTTCGCATCGGTATCATTCCCGGCCGCATGAATTTGTTTTGCAAGCTCTTCTAATATTTTTCCGGGAAGCGAGTTGCTTTGCGGATGAAAAAACTCAATAGTCGTAATGCCATTGTGCGGCTCGACTTTTACATAACCGCTTTCAATTTCGTGAAGCATAAGAAAAAATTATTATAAACAAATGTAAGCATGGAATAAAAACCTTCTACATTTCAATTTACTATTTCCTTGTTAACCGCAAATAAAAACCCCCTGCTTGTGCAGAGGGCGTCTTAATGTGGATACAACCCTTGTTTATAGAGAAGGGAGGGATTACTATTTTTAAGAGGTTTTACTCTGTGGCTATAAACGAAAAATTTGTTGATGTAGTTTTGTATTATTCTTATTATTTGTGAAAAATATGCCAAAACCAACCTTGCAGATTTACGGTAATGGTCATCAATATTATACGGGTAGCGGTTGTCAAGTTTATCTCAATTTGCAAAAAGAAAGCCTATTGTGGATTTTTTTACACAATTACCCATCCATTAAAAAGAAATAATTGAAGAGGGGATTAAAACCTTTGTATCATCCAAAGTTTTATAAGAAAAGGCTGATTAAAATATTATTTAAGTAGTAGCGCTGAGTTCTTTTAGTGCACTCACAAGCACATCTAAATCTTGCGTTGTTGTAAAAACATTTGGAGTGATTCTGCAACCATGTACATTGGCATAATCGATTGCCACAGTATAGATTTTATATTTCTTTAGCAAGGTCTCTGCAAGATCTGCAGGCTTCATGTTCTCAATGCCAACATTTGCAATAGCACATGCACGCGAAGGTTCTTCCGGTGTGTTTACAACTACTTTGGGAATATTTCTGGTTTTGCTGGTCCAGTATTGCTGAAGGAACCGCAGCCTTGCTTCTTTTTTTTCAACTCCGATTTTTTCATAAAAATCAATTGCATCGGCAATGGTCAGGTCTGTGTGTGCCGGATGTGTCCCGATATGATTGAGGCGAGAAATATCGTCATCTTTTTTCTCTGCTTCTGCCAGCAATGGCCAAACCTTGTGAATGTTTTCTTTCTTCACATACAATATTCCTGCTCCAAGCGGAACACTCAGCCATTTATGAAGGCTCGCTCCATAATAATCACAATTCAAGTCTGCTATCGAAAATTTAATTTGCGCGAATGCATGTGCGCCATCCACCATCACATCCACTCCTTTTCTGTGCGCCATGTCACAGATTTTCCTGACAGGCAAAATTTGACCTGTGATATTTACCATGTGGCTCACCATCAACAGCTTTGTTTTTGGTGTGATGGCATTTTCATAAAGCTTCACGATTTCATCATCTGATTTTGGATGATTCGGGACAGAAACGATTTTGTTTACAACGCCGAATCTTTTTGAGACCATCTTGAACATTTCAAGCATTGAACCATAATCCTGTTCAGCCATGATTGCTTCATCACCAGCGTTCCAGTGAAGACCGCCGATTACCATGTCGAGTGATTCAGTTGTATTGCGTGTGATGATTAATTCATCGCTTGAACAGCCTGCAAGTTTTGCGAGCTTTTCAGCCATTTTTTTCTTATTGTCAAATTGAACAGTTCGCATGTAATACGAACCCTGATAATTTACTTCACGGACATGGCTGATATAATTTTCCAATATCTCTTCCGGAAGAATATTGTAATAACCATTTTCGAGATTAATATAATCCGGTTTCAGTTTGTAACCACCCCGAATGCTCATCCAAAACTCATCATCAGATGAAAGCTGTTCAGCAGTTCTCTGAGCTGCTTTACTGATCCATCCCGCAAAAACATTTGCTGATAACGGCACACTAACGCCTGCCATCGCAAGCCCTTTTATGAATGAACGCTTGTCCATAATGATTATACTTTATGAATAATTATTGAAATGTACTGAATATAGAGGAATTGATAAAACCTGATTATGGCTTATTCCTACTAACGGAGATGATTAACCGAATTAATATCGCTGGCAAAAAACAAAAGCTGCAATGACAAATAGAATGTCATTGCAGCCTAATATTTACTCGATATTATTTATTGCTTAATAAATTTCTGATTGTAGCTTTTGCCATTGGCATCTTTCACATTCACGATATAAGCTCCGAATGAAAGCGAACTTACATTGATGGTGTTTGTTCCTGATTTCAATCTGGCCTCACTTATCAAAGAACCTGATTGATTATAAATTCTTGCAACGCTGAAGTCATTATTATTTTGAATTTTTATGACATCTTTTGCGGGGTTAGGCCAAACCTGCACATAATTGACTGCCGCATTTTGCATATTCACCAGTTTTACTTCTGAATAGCTGCCTGAGCCATCCAAATCAACTTCATGAATGCGGTAATAATTTGCGCCTTTCGTTGGATTATTATCTATGAAATCATATTTGGCTGTTCCAAATGTTGCATTGATCGCAACAAAACTTAATTCATTCCAATCAGAGCCATTCGTGCTATGTTCGATATAATATCCTTTATTATTTTTCTGTTCAGAAACTGTCCAGGAAATAGAAACTGATTGATCATTTTGAGCAGTTGCAGTGATATTTTCAAATGATACCGCCAAAATAGTGAAAGGGAAGTTGCATGAAGTAAGGTCGCCACAAATACCAGACACGTTGAATGCACCCAACAAGCTCAATGATAAACTCGTTGACAATTTATATAGGTTATAATTTGTCGCCATGAAAATATTACCTGAAGGATCGAAAGCAATACCAACAAAATTTGCTCCGCTAAGTGTCGACGTAGTTGGCGTAATTAACTGTTGAACTGTAATGCTTGCAATGCTTGTAGTTGGTAAAGGTGTCGGAAGTTTATAAAGGCCCCAGTTTGAAGAGTTAGAAGTGACAATCCATAAATTCCCCAACCCATCAATAGCAACATCACCACTGCCCTGCGAAGTAAAAACAGAAGTCACATTATTTCCATACTGATCAGTAAACACCGAACAAATCAATGTCCACGTATTAGAAGGAATATCATAATAACAAAGGTTTCCTTTATTATCAATACAATAATAACCTACACCATTGAAGCTCATGCAACCTTTATTTACAGTTCCTGTGATTGGAGCGCTTGCAAGAGTAGTATATGTATTGGTGATCGGGTTGTAAGAAACAAATTGTTGTGAACCGCCACTATTTGCATTTTGAAAGTAATAAAAAAGGCCGTTGATTGTATTAAAGCCAACTCCATTTGCAGCACTGGTAGAGTTCATGGCAGTTGCGTTTACAATGCTGCCCACATTGGCGTTGCTCACAGTAATCGGGTAAATGCCTCCTGCGTTTGATAGAGAATAAATCGTGGTGCCGGGATTCGTGCACATTTGTGCATTGCTTTCATTTAGAACAACGACAAGAGCTGCTGAAAGAGCAAGTGTTTTAAGAATGTGTGAAGTAGCCTTCAAAGAAATCTTTTCCATTTTAATAGGGTTGAATTAAAAAATGATTTCTTAGGAAAGGTTTGTGCGCCGAAGCGGCGGTAGGATAGGTTTTGCACTAACTCGTGCTCTACATATATTTCAATGCCAATGCCAATTTACAAGTTGTTGAAATACAATAAAATAGAGGAAAATTGAAAGTGGAATTATTCCAATAAAGGGAATTGTTGTACTAAATGGAGTTAAATAGTACTTGGGGAATCATCTGTAAATAGTCAATAAAAGCCTTAGTTTGATAACACTATTTCTTTTTCCTTACCATTGTCAAGATAGTGGCTAATCCAACAAGTTCATTCTTTTCATCAAAAATTTCAACGAGCCATTTCACAATTCCTTTTTCAATATCATCGCCTCGCTTGAAATCTTCAAGCTTTTCAACTTTGCGCAAATCATTTAGCAATTTTTCTTTGCACGTAAAGCGAATATAAATTTCTGCTCCCGGATAAACAGGTTTTGTGAAACGCAATTC
The DNA here is from genome assembly GCA_035295505.1 of Puia sp. GTDB lineage: Bacteria > Bacteroidota > Bacteroidia > Chitinophagales > Chitinophagaceae > Puia. Next base: position 6,111 of record DATGIX010000037.1, read on the forward strand.
ATCAATACCATAATTCAATAACACCGGATTTTTTTCATAGCTGTCAACAAATAAACCTGCAGCAATGCTTATGATAAAATATCCATGAGCAACTTGTCTTTCAAACATCGTGTTATTAAAATCAGCTTCTTTAATATGCGCATAAAAATGGTCGCCACTCAAATCTGCAAAGCGATTAATATCTTCAGAAGTAATAGTTCTTTTTTCAGTGATAATCTGGTCGCCAATTTTTAGCTCTTCAAAATATTTTTTGAACGGATGAATTGTATCACTATTTCCTTTGGCATATTGATGGTATTGGTTGGTAACTGCGGTTATGCTTGAGGGTGAACCTTGCACAGCAACACGTTGCATATAATGTTTCACTCCGCGAATGCCACCCATTTCTTCACCGCCTCCTGCGCGACCGGGACCGCCATGAACCAATGTTGGCAATGGCGAACCATGACCCGTGCTTTCTTTCGCACATTCATTATTCAAAATCAAAATCCTTCCATGATGTGTGGCTGCGCTAATCACATATTGTTTGGCAATTTTGTTATCGGCAGTAACAATCGTGCTGCACAAAGAACCTTTTCCTTTCTTAGAAAGCTCAATGGCTTCATCTAAATCTTTGTAAGGCATTAATGTGCTCACGGGACCGAATGCTTCCACCTCATGTGATGCATTCGATACAAAAGGATTTTCATTCAACAATAATAATGGGCTGATGAATGCTCCTTTGTTTGCATCTGCATCAATTGTTTCAACGCTATCTAAACTTCCATAAATAATTTGTGAAGAAGCCAACAGTTTTTGAATCTGATTTTTTACTTCTGTTCGTTGTGATAATCCGGCAAGTGAGCCCATACGCACTTTTTCATTGAGCGGATTACCAATGGTTGTCTGTGCCAAAGATTTCCCCAGTGCAATCTTCACATCTTCCAATTTATTTTCAGGAACAAAAATTCTTCTGATAGCTGTGCATTTTTGCCCGGCTTTTGTTGTCATTTCTTTTCTCACTTCCTTAATAAAAATATCCCATTCCGGCATTTGCGTAGTTACATCATCACCAAGCACAATGCAATTCAATGAATCTGCTTCCATGGTGAAAGGAACATTTTCTTCCAATATTTTTTTCTGGGATTTCAACATTAATCCTGTTGAAGCAGAACCCGTGAATGTGATGACATCTTGCGATGTCACATGTTCTAATAAATCGCCTGCACTTCCGCAAAGCAGTTGCAGTGCGCCTTCTGGAAGAATGTTGGATGCAATGATTTCTTTCACCACTGCTTCAGTTAAAAAAGAAGTGATGGTTGCAGGCTTTACAACAGCAGGAACTCCGGCTAATAAATTCACAGCAATTTTTTCAAGCATTCCCCATACCGGGAAATTGAATGCATTGATATGAATCGCTACTCCTTCTTTCGGCACCAAAATATGTTGTGCCATAAAAGTATTTCCCTTACTCAAATTAATTCCTTCACCATCGGTACAAAAACTTTCATCAGAAAATTTTCTGCGCAGCGATGCATACGAAAATAAATTTCCGATGCCGCCTTCAATATCCACCCAGCTATCTGCTTTTGTTGCACCTGTTTGGTAACTGATGGCATAAAATTTTTCTAAATATTTTTGGAGATGAAATGCAAGGGCTTTCAACATATTGCCTCGTTCATGAAAAGTCATTTTGCGAAGCGCTGGGTTCCCTTTTGTTCTTGCATAATTTAGTATCGATTCAAAATCCAATCCTTTGGTGGAAGCATTTGCAATGGCATCACCGGTCACCGCATTGAATAATGTTTGCCCATCGCCATCGCCGGAAACCCAACTGCCCGAAATATAGTTCTCTAATTTTTTCATTTGTGCTTATCGTTTATGTAAAGCAAAATTAATTTAAAAGATATGACTGCTGTCATACATATTGAATATCATTAACACTTAGTTTTGCATTCTATTTATTCGGTTTGAAATTAGCTGCTATCATATTGCAAAAATTTTCTGCGTTAATCATGGTTATTGCTGTCGTCGGCACAACATTCAGCAAAGCCATTGTGCAATTGGATTATAATATCAATCAAAATTATATTTCTTCCACATTGTGCGAGAACCGCAACAAGCCTGCATGTTGTTGTCGTGGGAAATGTTTCCTAAAAAAACAATTGCAGAAAGATGAAGGAAGCGATAAAAATAAATCTGCAAGCACAAAAGACAAGTTTGATATTAATCTGTTCTGCGAATTGAATAATGGAAACGAACAAAACGCTTTCATCTTCAAAAAGAATTTTTCAGATAATTATCTTTTAAAAAATCTTTCTTCACAATTATCTTCCGTTTTTCATCCACCAGGAACAACTTCCGGATTTAGTCTTATTTAAAATTTTTTATTCGTGGTGAAGAATGAAAATAACTATCATCATTATTCCAACTTGTGATGCTTTTTATTGACCATTCACAATTCACCATTGACCTTCCAACTTCAACCAAATAATTTTCTTTTATGAGAAAGATGATATTCATTTTTATCATCGCCATTTCGTGTAGTAGCGCCTATGCATGCGATATTTGCGGATGTGGCGGTGGCAATTTTTATATGGGCTTATTGCCGAATTTCAAAAGCAAGTTTATTGGCTTGCGCTATCATTATGTTCAGTTTTATACAAAACTTGCATCGGATAACACACAATTCAGCCATAATTATTATAATACTGTTGAGCTCTGGGGCGGATGGAATATCGGAAAAAAATGGCAGGTGCTTGCTTTTGTTCCATATTACTACAATAAACAAGCTGATGACGATGGCGTTTCCTACAAAAGCGGTTTGGGCGATGTTACGCTGATGGTTAATTATCAATTGCTGCACACACGCTCTATGAACAAACATAATAAAAGTGTGGTGCAGATATTATGGTTTGGTGCAGGCGTGAAATTGCCAACCGGAACTTTTAAAGTGAACCCGCAAGATTCAACAACTACGCTTGCTGATATCAATGCACAAATCGGGACAGGCAGTACAGATTTTTTGATGAATGCATTGTATAATGTGCGCATTGGCTTTTTTGGAGTGAATACTTCATTGAGCTATAAAATCGGAACAACAAATAGTTCTGATTATAAATTCGGGAACAAGCTTACCGCGAACAGCATTGCGTATTATAGATTGCGGACACATGGAATTGCCATTGCACCAAATGCCGGAGTGATGTATGAGCACACAGCCATTAATCTTTTGAACAAAGAGAAAGTGCAATACACTGGAAGCTATGCTGTGAGCGCATTAGCAGGCGTTGAAGTGACATTCAACAAAATTGCAGTTGGCATCAGTGCACAAGCGCCTTTCGCGCAAAATTTCGCTGAACATCAAACAAAAATGCAGTTCAGAGGATTGACGCATATTACATTTGCGCTTTAATTTTTTGCCACAGGTTCACAGACGAAATGATTATGTGTTCCAACTTCAGAAATTATTTCAGTGAACCTGTGGCTTCATGGAATGCAAGTATAAATTTATAAGCAAGGCATCAGACGGCTAATAACCGAAGTTTAAATTCAACAACAAGTCAAAGCCGCCAGATGCCTTTGCAACAATTAAGTGGTTGATATAAAGAGATTATCATGAAACATAAAATAAATATTTACTCAACATTCATCTCATCATCTTTAATCATTTTCCTTTCCTGCAATAATTCACCAAAGGAAGAAACAAATTATGTTTCTCCGGCAATTGCTGCTAAAGATTCTTCGCATGTGAAATTCAAATTAGCTGATGTTGATAATAAGCTTGACCCTTCTTGCATGATGCCTTTGACAGCAGGAATCGGAGATACGGCTCATTATAAAAATCATGTGCTTGGTTTTTGTTCTGCAGAATGCAAAAAAGATTTCTTTAAAGACCCGGAAGGAAATTTAAAATTGGCACAATTGAAAAAATAACCGTCAGAACTGGGATTTTGAAAGATTATTGGGATTAATGGGATATAGAACTGAAAACTGCCAACTGTTTTCTATGCCACGCTGTCACTAAAAAATTCTTGGTAAACATTTTGAATCATTTATTTTCTATGGAAAATGTTTATTCATTGGTCAGCGACACTTCTCACACGGATTGGGATTTACTGGATGCTTATTCAAAAACCATCACCGGTGTAGTTGCGAACATCGCGGAAGCAGTTGTTCATATACAAGTCCAAAAACAAGCAACTGACAAAAGAACTAATCAAAAAAGATTAACACCCGGTTCAGGTTCGGGATTTATCATTTCGTCTGACGGTTTTATTGTTACCAACAATCACGTAATTGAAAATGCAGATGAAATAAAAGTTTCATTGGCAGATGGAAGAATGATTCGTGCCGAATTAAAAGGAACTGACCCATCAACTGATATTGCTGTATTGAAAATTTATGAAAGCGGGCTGAAAGCTTTATCATTCGCAGATTCTGATAGTTTGCAAGCCGGGCAAATTGCGATAGCAATAGGAAATCCATTAGGGTTGCAACACACGGTAACAGCCGGAGTTGTAAGCGCTTTAGGAAGAACCTTAAGGGCAAACAACGGAAGAATGATTGATGATGTCATTCAAACTGATGCTTCATTAAATCCGGGAAATTCTGGCGGGCCATTGGTAAATTCTCACGGACAAGTGATTGGCGTGAACACAGCAACTATTGCTTCTGCACAAGGATTATGTTTTGCTGTTTCATCAAATATTGCAAAATATATTGCCGGAAAAATTATTATGCATGGAAAAGTGAAGCGTGCTTACCTCGGCATCGCAGGACAAATTGTGAACCTGACAGAAAGGATGATTGCAGCGAACAAGCTTGAAAAGAAAACGGGCGTATATGTTTTTGAAGTCGTTCCCGACCAGCCGGTTTATAATAATGAAATAAAAACAGGTGATATTATTGTTGAATTCAATCATCACCCGATTGGTTCTGTGGATGACCTTCACAAACAGCTAACAGAAGAAACGATGAGACAAAAAATAAAAATGTGCGTATTAAGAAACGGCAGAAAAACTTTGATTGAAGTGATTCCCGGTGAGATGAAATAATCAAGCAACATTCTTTTCATCAATCCCTTTGCAGAGCAAACTAAAGATGTCATCAATGCTGCCTTCGCCCTGAACATATTCAACCTTTCCATATTTTTTATAATGTTCCGCGACTGCTGAAGTCTTTTTTTCATATTCAGCAATACGTGCGGCAATTACATCTTCGCTCACATCATCAACACGGTCGGAAGTACGACCACGGTTTAACAATCTTTTTATCAATTCTTCCTGGCTAACCTGTAGTGCGAGCACCAAAGCAATCTGAGTTCCTTTTTGTGAAAGCAATTTATCAAGCGCTTCTGCCTGTGCAGTTGTTCTTGGAAAACCATCAAACAAAAAACCATTTACGTGCGTGTTATTATCTAGCGCAGAATTGATCATTTCAATCACAATCTCGTCCGGTACAAGCTTTCCTTCAGCCATCAGGCTTTTCACAGCCATTCCCAAGGGTGTCTGTCCTGCAATTTCACTGCGCAAAAGGTCTCCTGTGCTCAAATGCTTCAATCCATACTTCGAAATCAATTTTTCTGATTGAGTTCCTTTTCCGCTTCCCGGAGGCCCGAATAAGATGATATTAAACATGGTCGTTTGGTTACGATTGTAAGTTAACAAACCTATGTAAAAATGCCGAATATGCAAACAACATCCGGTTTTTTTAGAGAATGTTCATTTTGTAGTGAATCGTGAATAGTCAATAAGCAATCATCAACCGATTGCTATTTACTGCTGACCTAAAAAAATGTTAAGCAATTTCATTTGTCGCGTTGGAGACAATCCGGGCGAACTCTTGCCACGTACATTTGTTATATATTTTGAATCATGAAAAATTTATTGAAAACATCTGCCATAATTTTACTGAGCTTTACGATGCAATACTGCACGTATTCTCAATCTCAATCCTCCAATCAGAAAATAAGCAATATGGATACTACAAAGAAAAGTACAGTCTACTCTCACACGGATCAGTCGAAAGTGAATATTAGCAACGATGAATGGAAAAAAGTTCTGCCGAAAGATATTTATGATGTTGCACGACTGAAAGGAACTGAGCGTCCATGGACGAGCAAATTCGAAAATTCAAAAGAAATAGGAACTTATTATTGCGCAGTTTGCGGCAATGCATTGTTTAAAAGCGACACAAAATTTGAAAGTGGATGCGGATGGCCCAGCTTTTATGAACCCATCAGCAAAACCAGCGTTATTTATTTAGAAGATAATAGTTATGGCATGAATAGAACGGAAGTTGAATGCGGTCGATGCAAATCACATTTGGGGCACGTTTTCAATGACGGACCTCCGCCAACAGGTTTGCGCTATTGTATCAATGGCGTGGTTCTTGATTTTGAAAAAGCAAAGGACGCAGAGAAAAAATACAACGAAGAAAATAAACATTCATAAAATATTAGGGGCGGTTATTATTAAAAAAGCAACTTCAAATTGAAGTTGCTTTTTTAATTTCAATAGAAATTTTTATGATCTCTTCAAATCGATATTAATAGTGATGTCGACATCTTTGCCTGCAACTAATCCACCTGCTTCTGTAGTTGCGCTCCATTTTAAATTATAATCAAAACGATTGACTGTAGCCTTTGCTTTGAAGCCAGCATGAATGCCACCAAATGCGTTTGCAGTGCCACCATAAGTAACATCAAAAGTTACAGGTTTTGTGATGTCACGAATGGTAAGATTGCCAGTGAGTTTATATTTATTTCCTCCTGTCGGTATAAAAGAAGTGCTTTCAAATTTCATCTGAGGGAATTTTTCAGCATTAAAAAAGTCATCTGATTTCAAGTGCTTGTCACGCATGTCATTATCCGTGCTGATGGAATTGATATCAACTGTAAAACCGATTTTCGCATCTGAAAAATCAGCTTTATCACTTTCCATCCAGCCATCAAAGCTTTTGAATTTTCCTTCCACATCTGAAACAACCAGGTGAGAAACGGAAAAAAGAATGTTGGTGTGTGCTTTATCTATTGTCCATTTTGTCGCAAACGATGATTTTGTATTTGATACGCTCACAATTTTAGCAGGCTTAAAAGCCATCAACCCAATCCCGGAAACAGCAACAATTGCTGCCATTGATAAAATCTTTTTCATTGTTTTAATAATTTGATGTTTAAACATTGATTCAAAGATAATGCCTATTTTTCAAATAATAATTTTTATTTATAAAAAGATTATTTTATAGCAACACCGTTGCTTTTCAGCAGAACAACTCCATGTGCAGGAATCGATGCTGAGTAAGAATTTTTAAATACGCCGAGATTTTGTTGCCGCCATAAATCGCGCAGCATTAATTGAGAAGAAAGTTTTAAGTCAGAAAAATTGATGGTTATTTTGATTGTCTTATCGTCGAGATTAAAAATACCTATTGCTTTTTTTCCGTCTTCGAGTTCTTTCACCCAAACCTGAACCTTGTCTTTTTCAAAAACTTTTCTCGCTGATTTTCCCAGCGCATCCTGATCAACGGCAAGCACTTCATCATTCGTCAACAAATTCAATGTGAATTCATCCAACTGGCTCATGTCGCAGCCAATCAATAGCGGTGATGATAACAAGCACCATAAACTGATATGCGTGTATTGCTCATCTGGAGAAAGTTTTGTGTTATGCAAACTTGGTCCCCAGCCAACTTTTCCAACCACTAGCATATCAGGGTCGTTGAAATGTCCGGGCTGTGCGTATTGAGCAGGGACATCCTGGCTAAAACCTATCTCAGAAAGGCTTCCCCAGGAATCATTAATGTCGCCGGTTGTGCGCCAACTGTTGCCACCGATTTCTGCGCCCCATTTCCACACATCGCCCATTCCATATTGACAAAAACTGAACATGATATCACGATTCACTTTGTTCAATGCATCACGCATAACGATGTATGGTTTTTTATAATCATCCAGCGAAGGATTTTTTGGTGCAATATTTCCATAAGAGCACCAATCATATTTCAGATAATCGATTCCCCATGCACCGTAAGTTCTTGCATCCTGCTCTTCATGCTGATAACTTCCGAGATAACCGCCGCAGGTTTGCGGGCCGGGCGAAGAATAAATACCCATCTTCAATCCAAGACCATGAACATAATCGCACAAACCTTTCATGTCAGGAAATTTTTTGTTCGGAACAATCTCGCCATTCTCATTGCGCTTGCTTTCTTCCCAGCCATCATCAATGTTGATATAGTTCCATCCGTGATCAGCTAATTTTTCTGTCATTTGTTTTGCAGATGCTTTTACTTTTTCATCGCTCACGCTTAAACCCCAGCAATTCCAGCTATTCCATCCGAGAGCTGGTGTTAAACCAATCACATCACCAAAAACAATTGTAAAGTTTTTTGTCGCAGTGCCAAGTTTATTCTTTACAGAAAATTTTACTTTGAAATTTCCCCTTGCAGTTACTGAACCGGTAATAATTCCAGTCTGTTTATCCAGTTCCAAACCTTTTGGTAAACCAATAGCTTCATAAGTCATCGGCTTTTCGCCAGTCGCTGGAATTTTATATAAGAACGGCGCATTCATTCTCACACCATATACATTCGGTCCATGTATTTTTGGTAATGCAGAAACTTTTGGAGTCAAAATATATGGAATTCCTTCGGAAGAAGTGATTTGCTTATTCGTTCTGCTTTCTTCAAAAACATAAGACGTGATATAAGATTTATTATCCGGGAGATTTGCTTTGTATGTGTATTCAAACGGCCTGTTCTTCGCAAAATCGGCACCGATGGTTTGCCTGAAAACGACTGTGTTTGTTGCAGGGTCTTCAATCGTTATTCTCAGCTTTCCATTAAAATCATATTTATCACTCGTTGACTGAAGTGTTATTTTCTTTGACACTTGTTTTCCATTAAACTGAAAATTATCACTCGCATTGATATTGATATAATCAACCACGTCCATCACACTGATCCCGTATTTGCCTTCATACATCCCACCATCACCGCCGCTATCATACACACGCACAGCAATCACATTTTCTTTATCCCACAAAATCCTCGAATCATTAAATGATAAAGTATAAGATCGCTGCGCATCATAAGGGCCTTGTTTGATGTCGTAACTTTTTCCGGCATTTTTTCCAATGAGCATTCCATTCAGATACACTTCATCACCATCATCAATTTTGCCTAGATCAAATTTTAGTTTCTCTTTCAAGAAAGATTTTTCTTTGATAGAAGAAGGAATAACAACATGCAAGCGGTACCACGCAAAGCCATCATACTTATCAAATCCCTGCGCTTCCCATGGCTGGCCAATTTTGATTGGTTGCCAATCTTTGTCATCAAAATTTGCAAGCGCCCACATTGAAGAATCTCCGGTCTTGAATTTCCATCCTTGTGTGATAACAACATCCTGAGCAAATATCGAAGCTGAAACAAAAAGCAGGAAAATGAAAAGCAGTTTTCGCATATTATAAATTTGAAGGGAGCAATTTACAAAACTGCGATGATTAATTACTTTTGCATGACGCCAACTTAGCTCAGCTGGTAGAGCATTTCATTCGTAATGAAAGGGTCGTCAGTTCGAATCTGATAGTTGGCTCATGTTAAAATCTCAGAAATCTGACTTTAATCCAAAAGCAAAGAATTTATTATAAATTTAATAGCCCGTTTTTCTAACGATTTAGCAGAACAAATTATTAAAGCCAATTTTTTTATCAAATAAAAAATTTTGCGATAGCTTGCTTTGTGTGATATTAACTTCAACTAACTGAATAAGCAATGATCCCATCAGAAAATCCTGACATGACCGAAAAAAAAATCTCAGGAAAAAATGATGTGCCTGATGCTGCTAATAAGCATCAAAAACCTTCAATAAGTCTTGTCATTTCTGCTATCAAACTTTCAAGCCCCTATCGTAAATGGGTGTTTATTATACTTTTTGCCATGTTGCTTGAAACATTGGCAAGTCTCTCAACCCCATGGCCTTTGAAAATAATCATTGATAATGTTGCCGGAGGCAAACCACTGCCTTCTTGGCTCAATTGGCTCAACTTTGCTTTTCACAGTGGAAAAAATCTGGAGCTTGCTGCAACTGCCGCCATTTTTTTTATCATCATTACTGCAGTTGGCGCAATCGCAGGTTATGTTGAAAATTATTACAACGAAAGTGTTGCTCAATATGTCGCGAATGACCTTCGCAGGAAAATGTATCATCATTTGCAAATGCTTTCGCTTTCCTATTATGATTCGCATCAAACAGGGAAATTATTGAGCACCATCACTGCAGATGTTTCCACTATTCAGGATTTCGCTTCATCAACATTATTAAACATTCTTGTGGATGCACTGACGATAATCGGCATGCTTGGGATTATGTTTTATGTCAATTCAAATTTTGCACTTGTTGCCATTGCTATAACGCCTTTTTTATTGTTGTTTGTTGCGCGCTTCAAAAAAGCGATGAAGAAAGCAACGCGTGAAGTACGCCAGGACCAAAGTGAAATGTTCACTGTGTTGCAGCAAGGATTGGAATCCATACGCTCGGTGAACGCATTCGGCCGTCAGCAATTTGAAGAAGATAAGTTGGACAAAGTGAGCAAAGAAACAATCAATGCCTCACTTCATGCACGTCGAATCAAATCGGCTCTTTCTCCAATTATTACCATCACTGTTTCCATTTGCACCGCGCTGGTACTTTGGTACGGAACAAGCTTAATCCTTTCAAAAGCAATGACAGTTGGTGCTTTAACAGTTTTCATTTGGTACATGAATAAATTTTTCAGCCCGATACAAGACCTTGCAAAAATGAGCAATGCAGTTGCACAGGCAACAGTTGCATTCGAAAGAATACAAGCAATTTTAGACACAGATACAGTTATCCCACAAAAACCAAATGCGAAAAATCCCAGTAAGCTAAATGGCAATATTGCTTTTGATAAAGTTTGTTTTTCTTATAATCCTGAATCGCATATTCTTAAAGACATTGAATTCAAAATAGAAAGTGGTCAGCGCATCGGTATTTGCGGACCAACTGGCAGCGGCAAATCAACAGTTGCGAGTTTGATTGCACGTTTTTATGACCCTACTAATGGAAAAGTCCTTATCGATAATGTAGATATTTCTGATTATACTTTAGATGGATTGCGCAGCCAGATTGGATTTGTATTACAAGACACCATCCTTTTTTATGGTTCAGTAAAAGAAAATATTGCTTACGGAAAACCTGATGCGACGGAAGAAGAAATCATCGAAGCAGCAAAGCTTGCAGACGCACATGAATTTATTATTAAAATGCAGAATGGATATAATACTTTAGTTGGTGAAAAAGGCGTAACGCTTTCCGGTGGCCAGAAACAGCGCATCGGAATCGCCAGGGCGGTGATACGCAATTCACCGATTTTAATTCTTGATGAACCCACAGCCTCTCTTGATAGTGAATCAGAAGAAATCGTGATGGAGGCTTTAAAGAAATTAATGATTGGAAGAACGGTAATCACGATTGCCCATCGCCTGAGCACCATTAGAGATGCAGATAAAATTTTTGTGATAGAAAATGGTTGTGTTGCTGAACAAGGAACTCATGAAGAACTTTTGATAAAGGGAGAGATTTATGCAGGTCTTTATAATGTACAAAACATGAGAGGCACTGCCATTCAACAATTGGCTTGAATACATTAATGTATAAAAAAATTAAATTTCATGTCGCACCATTCACTGATAGTTCTGCCCGATGACACTGGTAAAGAAATTATTGACGCTATCAACAGCGCTGAAAAATCTTTATTGATAAAAATGTTTCTTTTCTCTGACCCTGATTTAGTGAATGCAGTGATTGCTGCAAAAAAGCGTGGCCTTGAAGTGAGAGTAATGCTCAACCCTGCAAGGCGAAATGGCGAAGAAGAAAATGAAGATACACGCAAATTGCTCGAGGAAGTCGGCATTGAAGTAAGAGACAGCAATCCTGATTTTGTGATCACTCACGAAAAATCAATGGTTGTTGATAAAAAAATTGCGTTTGTAAAATCGCTGAACTGGGAAACAAAAAATCTTACTGAAACAAGAGATTATGCCATCATCACAACCAGGAAGCATGAAGTGGAAGAAATCATTTTATGTTTCGAAGCTGATTGGGAAAGAAATCATTTCGACCCGGGCGAACATGCATATTTGATTTGGTGCAGTAATAATGGAAGAACGAGAATTGCACGTTTTATTGATGAAGCAAAGCACTCACTGTTCATACAGAACGAAAGATTTCAGGATTTGGTAATAATAGAAAGAATAGTGCGTGCTGCAAGCCGCGGCGTGAAAGTGCATGTGATGGCTCGCCCACCGCATACATTAAAAATGGAAAAATTGGTTGAAGGCGTAGGTGGTTTGCGCATCATGGAAGATGTCGGGATTAAAATTCATAAGCTCAGGCACCTGAAGCTTCACGGAAAAATGCTTTTGGCTGATGGCTGCAGAGCAATTATTGGTTCTATCAATCTTTCACCCGGCAGCTTTGATCACAGACGCGAGCTCGCTATAGAAGTGAATGATGATGCAGTTATAGAAAGGCTGAAAAAAATTGCACATTTCGACTGGGAAAATTCTCACACAATGGATCTTTCAGACAAAGGAATTTTTGAAGATCTTGAAAACCATGATGCAGAAGGAGCTGATAAGCTTGTGTTGAAAGAAGATCATGAAAAGAAAAAACATCACGACCATTAAACTGAGTGATGATTTTTTTCGTCTGGTCTTATGAGATTTTGATGTAACTTAATTTCATCGATTGCTTATAATCTCATTAACATCTAAAATATTTCTTCATGCGCAGGCTTATCATTTTTGCTTTTCTTATTAGCAATATTGCGCAAGCTCAAAATACTATTCAGCGGCCTAAAATAGTTGTAGGAATTGTTGTTGACCAGATGCGTTGGGATTATTTGTACAGATATTATAATCGATATTCTGAAAACGGATTTAAAAGATTAATCAATCAAGGCTTCTCATGTGATAACACATCAATCCCATACATTCCGGCGATAACCGCCTGCGGTCACACAAGCATTTACACCGGATCTGTTCCTGCGATCAATGGCATCACAGGAAATGACTGGTGGGACTATTCACTTTCACAAGTAGTTTACTGCACGGGCGATGACAGCACAAAAACTGTTGGGAGCAACACAGAGGCCGGCAAAATGAGCCCTCACAATTTGTTGGTGACTACCATTTGCGATGAGCTAAGGCTTGCAACAAATTTTCGCAACAAAGTGGTTGGCATTGCGCTTAAAGACCGTGCAGCAATTTTGCCTGCCGGCCATTCCGCAAATGCGGCTTTTTGGTATGATGATAAAACAGGTGATTGGATCACTTCATCTTATTACATGAACGATTTGCCGAAATGGGTGAAGGATTTGAATGCTCAAAAATTAGTTGACAAATATTTTGCGCAGGATTGGAACACACTTTATCCGTTGAATACATATGTTCAAAGCACTCCTGATGAAGAAGCTTACGAATACAGGCCATTCGGTGCAAATGCAAAGGGTTTCCCTTACAACCTGAAACAGTTTATTGGCAAAGGTTATGGATTGTTGCCCGTGACTCCTTATGGAAGCTCCCTGACTTTTGATATGGCAAAAGCAGCAATCAATGGAGAACAGTTAGGATCCGATTCAACCACAGATTTTTTGGCTATCAGCCTATCAACCCCAGATTATATTGGCCACAGCTTTGGACCAAACTCAGTGGAAGCAGAAGATGGATTTTTAAGATTGGATAATGATCTTGATGACTTTCTAAAATTTCTTGATACAAAAATTGGCAAAGGAGAATACCTTGTTTTTCTGTCTGCAGATCATGGAGCAGCGCACGTGCCGTCATTTTTAAAAGATAATAAAATTCCGGCAGGAAGTGTGGACGAACAAAGGCTTACAGACGATATCAACAAATTGCTGAAAGATAAATTCAGGGTTGAGAAACTTGTGATAGGCATCATTAATTATCAGGTCTTTCTTGACAGGAATGCGATCGAAAAAGCAAAATTAAATAAGGAGTTAGTTAATAAAGAAACAATCAATTTCCTTATGCAGCAACAAGGCATTTTAAGATGTTTTGCATTGGATGCATTAAGCTCAACAACCTTGAGCCCTAAAATAAAAAATGCAGCCGCTAATGGATATTTCCCCTCACGAAGCGGAGATATTCAACTTATTTATCAGCCACAATGGATCGCTGATTTCATTAACAGAGGAACTACACATGGAGCATGGAATCCATATGACACTCATATTCCATTGCTTTGGTTTGGCTGGAATATTCATTCTGGCAAAACGAACAGAGAAATCTTTATGACAGATATTGCGCCAACCATTGCTTCCATGCTGCATATTCAAATGCCCAGTGGATCGATAGGAACCGTTATTGAAGAGTTGGGAAAATAGACATCTGTATTTGCTATAAAAGAATTCTAAAAGATGTAAATAAAATTAAAGAATTTTATTTTTTAACTAAGATACTTCAAGCATAATAACTCTGATTATTAAAAGAACCAACTAATATGAAGCTCTTTTTATCAACTGCATTTTTATGTATTGCTATTAATCATGCGATAACTGCGCAAACAGCTTCCATTGACAGAAAACAATTCTTCAGCGACACTTCAATAGTCAATGCAACCATTACGACCAATATGAACAAACTTTTTTCAAAGAATAAGCAAGGATATACTGTATCAGGAGTTTTCTCCACCACCCTACCGGATGGCACTGCTGTGAACGAGCCAATACAAATGGAAATGAGAGGACATTCCAGGCATGATATCTGTTATGTTCCGCCAATCAAACTTATCTGTAATGCAAATAAGTCGTCCGTTATTTCATCATTGAAATCACTCAAGCTTGTGAGCGAGTGCAAAACATCGGGCCAATATGAGCAATACCTGTTGAAAGAATATCTGGCATATAAAATTTATAATCTGCTCACTGATATGAGTTTTCATGTACGATTACTAAGGGTAAGTTTTCAAGACAGTTTGGGAAAGAAAAAGCCAATCCCTGTTTATTCTTTTCTTCTTGAAGACATTAAAGATGTGGCAAAACGAAATGATTGCACAGAATGGAAAGGAGAAAAACTTGCTACGGAACGTACAAACCGAAAACAAATGACAATGGTTGCCATATTCGAATATATGATTGGAAATACTGATTGGGCTGTCTCTGTTAAACACAACATTAAACTGATTCATTCCGAGAAAGATTCATTGGTGAAACCTTTTGTAGTGCCTTATGATTTTGATTATTCCGGATTGGTAAATACTGACTATGCAATACCTGACGAGAGGCTCGAAATAGAAAATGTGCGTCAGCGGATATATCGGGGCTTTCCAAGAACTGAGCTTGAAGTAAGTGAAACTTTAGACATTTTTTTTCAGCAGAAAGAAAAAATATATGCGACCATTAACAATTTTGCATTGCTCACCTCTTTGAGCAAGAAAGAAATGATTGATTATTTAGATCAGTTTTTTGATAGTGTAAAAAAACCGAAAGATGCAAAATGGATTTTTATTGATAATGCCAGATCACAATAGGTCTCTATCCATGAATTATTTTTATAAATGG
Organism: Puia sp.; assembly: GCA_035295505.1. Classification (GTDB taxonomy): domain Bacteria; phylum Bacteroidota; class Bacteroidia; order Chitinophagales; family Chitinophagaceae; genus Puia. The sequence continues at coordinate 21,698 of DATGIX010000037.1, forward strand.
CTTTTTGCCAAGCAGGATTTTCGATTTCCTTGGAATGATAGGGCTTAATCGCTCAGGCGTTAAATAGATTACTAATAAAATTAAAAATGGAAAAAAGGCATACACAATAGTTTGTCCCCAAATGCTGAGAAAATTATTAGCTATTGCATCTGAAGGGTTATTTCTTTGATATCGCACTTCGATAAGTTCTCCTGGTTCGAGATCTAAAAAAGTATTGTTATTAAAGTATAATGAATCTTTCCCAGCTTTATATCTAATAACTGAATATGAAGATAGACCAAGCACTGAACCAAAGTTGCCATGCCCTTCGTACCACATTCTGCCGATGGTTTGTTTTGATGTTGCAAGCCAAATTAATTTTCTTGCAAAAAATGGCAACATCACAATGATCAATAATAAAATGAAAAATTGATTTCGGGTTAGTGTCATCTCATCATTTAATAAGATCAAAAAAAGATTTCTTATACGTTTCTGAAATGGGGATGAGCACATCTTTTATCTTAACTCTATCTCTCTCCACCGATTCAATTTTATTTAAAGCAACCATATAGGATTTGTGAACCCGGCAAATAATTTGCGATGGAATTTCTTCTTCAAAATCTTTGAAAGTCTGTAGCGTCATAATCTGTTTATCTCTTGTATGAATTTTCCGATAATCTCTCATTCCTTCAATATAGATGATGTCGCTCAGTATTAATTTCTCAAGGCGATATTCCGTTTTCACAAAAATGAAATTCTTATCGTGCTTAATATTCTTTTTTGATAAATTATATTGTGCCTTTTCAACTGCCTGAACAAAGCGTTCGAATGTGTATGGTTTCAATAAATAATCAGTCACATTTAATTCATAGCCTTTAAGCGCATATTCATGATAAGCAGTGGTAATAATTACTTCACTTTTAATATTAGCAACTTCCAGCAATTGAATGCCTGAAAGCCTTCCCATATTGATATCTAAAAAAATTAAATCGACACGGTTTGTTTTTAAGAATACAAGTGCATCCACTGCATTATCAAATGTGCTAAGCAAGTGCAGGAATGGAAACTTTTGCACATAGCTTTTGGCCCGTTCCATTGCCAGAGGCTCATCTTCGATAATAATGCAGTCAATTTTCATGTTGCTTCTATGCTCAGTTTCACCAAATAAGATAAATTATCTTTGCTGATTTCCAAAGTATGCTTTTCTGGATACAAAAGCATTAACCTTTTTTTAATTAATTCATTCCCTAATCCACTTTGTTCAGATTTCATCTGACCAACATCATCATAATTGTTTTTGCACTGAAATACGATTTTCTTTTCTTCAATAAGAATGTGTATAGAAATCGCATTTTCTATTTTTTTATTCTCTGCATGTTTGAATGCGTTCTCAACAAAGGGGATAAAAATCATCGGAGCAATCATTTTCCCATAAGCATTTCCTTCGACAGAATAATTTACATAGTTGGGATTGGTTGTTCTGATTTTTTGCAGCTCAATATATTTATGTATGTATGCGAGCTCCTTTTCAAGTGGTATTTCTTCAGCTTTTGTTTCATACAACATAAACCGCATGATATCTGAAAGCTTATTTAAATATACTGAGGCCTGCTCTGCATTTTTTTCAATCAGCACATCAATATTATTAATCGTGTTGAATAAAAAATGAGGGTTGATTTGAGATTTAACCAGTGCAAGTTCTGTTTCATAATTTTTCCGGTTCAGCTCTTCTTTCAGTTTTATATCACCAAACCAGGCAATAAATCCTTTCATCACCAATCCAATCACGCCGTGAACGAGAGCAAGCAGTGACATAAATATTATCATGGCTGTCACCTCAACTGATTGCATCAAATGAAAATTTGTATCGAATAAAATGGACAGAATAAATATTGTGACCAGGGCACAACCGATCGAAAGAGCAATTCCTGAAAAAAATAATGCTGCAATTTTTTTTCTGCTCAGGAAGAGTGGAAATAAAATCAGGTAAAAAGAATAGAACCCTATTAAGCCCGGAAGAAATGCAAAAACACTGGCTTGCGAAAAGAACAGAATATGAATCAATGCTGGTTTGGGTGAGCTGTTCCACCGCATTGCCTGAATAAAAAACAATACCAAAATCAGGTATAAGATCCAATAGCCAATATGCAAAAGAATAACGACTGATTTTTTCATGAAAAATAAAATTATCCTTTTTCTTTTTTTGTAATGTACAGTATATAGCTAATAATAGTAAAGAGAACAAACCAGCCAAATGCAAGAACATGGATCGGCACGCTCAGTTTGAGCTTACCAATATTTTCCAAAAAATGAAAGCCACAATACGTATAAGGAATAAGGTAACCATATTGCCAACGAAAAACAGCAACGGATAAAATCCACAATGCAATGCCGCAACCTATCGGCACTAAAAAATTTTTGAATTGCAGGCTTATCAGATACTGCAATGCAATAATGGGAAGGCAGTCGATAAAATAAAACATATTGTCTCTCAAAAAAATAAAAAAGGGAATGGGCGCTTTTGGATAAGACGCATCTTTCACTAAAAGACAAGGAACAACACCAGCAAGATAAACGCCTATGTTAAACAATAAAAAAAACTGAAGCATCATCACGATGATAACAGAAAGCTTTGAGAAAAAAATGGTAGTCAGGTTTTGCGGAAGCGTGTGCAATTGTTTCCATGTATTATTCCTGAATTCAATCTGTGTGATCAAGCTTGTTGATAAAATAACACCCATCGGCAATAAAAAAATTGCCATGGATTCCCATGAATTTTCCCACAAGCGATACCAAAAATTAGGAGCAACGCTTGCTTCTGCAAGCTTACTGTGATATACCAAACTATAAATAAGAAGTATGGCCGGAGTGAAAAAACCTCCGATAATAACGAGCCAGGAAGCAAGGTTGCGTTTCTTTTTCAGCCATTCGCTTTGGAAAGAATAAATAAATTGCATCAGAAAAATTATGTATTAATAAAGTCAATGAAAATCGATTCCAGATCTTTTTGTGAAGTAGAAATTTGATATACTTCGACTCCGTGCTCAACCAATTGTTTGTTCAGCTTCGCGATGATTTCTTTTTCAATCAAAGGAAGTGCAAGCTGCCCGTTTGATGAGAGTGGTATTATACCATTCGCCAAAACAATTTCTTTTGTCTTATCAATATCGTTCGAATCAAAATAAATAACTGAATTGTGCATTTGCTTCCATCGAAGTTCATCCAATGTTCCCTGAAACAAAATTTTGCCTTTATTGATAACTCCAATGTGTGACACTAATTTTTCAATCTCTGCTAATAAATGGCTTGAAATAATAATAGTTGTTTTATTCCCGGCATTTAATTTTTTTAGCAGTTCTCTCATTTCAATAATGCCGTTCGGGTCAAGCCCGTTTGTCGGTTCATCAAGAATAAGTAATTCCGGATTATGAAGAATAGCAACAGCAATGCTTAACCGCTGTTTCATACCCAATGAAAATTGTCCTGCTTTTTTATTTCCTGTTTTCGATAAGCCTACAATATCCAGAACTTCCTGAATCCTGCTTTTCGGGCATCGGTAAATTTTCTGCAGCACTTCCAAATTTTCTATTGCTGTCAGATGAGCGTATATAGAAGGTGATTCAATCAGCGAGCCTATATTCTTGAGAACTTCAATTCTATTCGCCTGAAATTCTTTGCAAAATATTTTTATAGTTCCTTCCTGCTTTTTTAAAAGACCCAATAATAATCGCAAAGTAGTTGTTTTGCCCGCACCATTTGGTCCCAAAAAACCATAGATAGACCCTTGAGGTACTTGCAGGTTGATATTATTTAATACAGGCTCACTTTCTGAAAATTTGTAAGACAGGTTTTCTGTTTCGATGCAATATGAAATCATTTTTGATGCTGAAAGTTTTTCTATAATCAGTCTAACTCAAAAATAGCTTGTTCGATTTCTCACAAAAATTATCTTTTGTAAAGACCAAGACTTTGTCTGCAAAATGCCCATTTCGCTCTGCGAATTCTTTTCATCTTACTAAAATTTTGTGTTTCTATTCTTTAACCTTGATTAACATTAAACAAAGACCTGTTAACCCTCTTTTCCTGCAAGCATGAATATTTTCGACTGAAAATATTTTGCTATGAGAAAGGCCTATCTCTTATTGTTTTGTCTTTGTTTCACTACCTTTTTATTCGCACAAAAAAATAGTTCCGTCAAAGGAGTCGCTTTTGATACTGCGACAAAACAACCTGTTGCTGCTGCCACCATAACTGTTCTTCAAAAGAAAGATTCCTCATTGGTAACATTTACTATGACCGGCAATGACGGGAGTTTTAATTTGAAAGGTCTTCCTGATGGAGATTATCGGCTGATGATTACTCATGTGAATTATCACAGTATTTATAAGTCTTTTACAATTTCTGATAATAATAAAAATATAGAATTTGAAACATTGGCAATGACAAATAAAACCAAAGTGCTTGATGAAGTTACAGTGACCGGAGAAGCGCCGCCGGTTACTTTGCTCGATGATACGGTTCAGTACAATGCGGGTTCTTTCAAAGTGCAGCCAAACGCAAATGTTGAACAGTTGCTTAAAAAATTGCCTGGAGTAAAAGTTGACAAGGATGGAACGATTAAAGCACAGGGAGAAAAAGTGACAAAGGTGCTGGTTGATGGAAAAGAATTTTTTGGTAATGACCCAAAAGTGGCAACAAAAAATCTTCCGGCGGATGCAGTGGATAAAGTTCAGGTGTATGATAAACAAAGCGACCAGGCACAGCTTACGGGGTTTGAAGACGGAAATTATGAGAAGACTATCAACCTGAAATTAAAAGATGATAAAAAGCATGGAGCTTTTGGAAAAATTAATGCGGGCGCAGGAACTGATGGACGATACGAAGGGAAGTTCAATATAAATTCTTTCAAAGGCGCAAGACAAGTGTCGGCCATTGGCATGGGAAACAACACCAATGCAGAAGGGTTTTCATTCATGGACATTTTAAATTTCACGGGTGAGCTTGCGAAAATGCAAAAAGGCGGAGGCAACATGAGTATCAATTTATCCTCTGATAATGCAGCAGCAATGGGCTTAAATCCGGGCGGCACTAATAGTGGTATCAATACCGCGTGGGCTGGTGGCATTAACTATAATAATATTATTGGCAAGAACCTGGATTTACAGAGCAATTATTTTTACAATCGTTTCAACCCGAATACTGAAAGCAATATTCAGCGACAATATTTTTTGCCGGATTCCTCTTATTTCTACAATCAACATTCTTTTGCAAACAACTTAAATAATAGTCATCGCTTTAATCTGAATGCATTGTATCAGATTGATTCCTTCAATTCCCTCCGCATTACACCTTCATTCACTTATCAGAAAACAAACAACAGCTCACAAACAAATTATCAGACACTTTCAGGAAATAAAGCTTTAACTAATAATGGCTTCAGCAACACTTCAACCTATAATGAAGGATTTAATTTTGGGAGCACTGTCATCTGGCGGAAAAAGTTTGCGTTGAAAGGAAGAACGTTTTCATTGTCGTTGCAAACGAGTTTGAATAACAGCAATGGTGGCGGGAACATCTTTTCTATCAATAATTTCTATACTCCCGATAGTTCTCTGATTGCAATGGACACATTGAATCAGCAAAATTTTACTCATGCAAATTTGCAAGGCTACATTGCAAAAGCTATTTATACAGAACCTGTTTTCAAAAAATCACTTCTTGAATTTAGTGTCAGCAAAAGCTCCAGCCGAAGCACTGCTGAGAAAATCACAAACGACTATAATAAGCTCGATGGAAAATTCAATTTGAAGAACGATTCCCTATCTAATGATTTTGAAAATACGTATGGTTATTATACGGGGGGCATTCGATTCAGAACACAAAAAAAGAACTACAATTTTGCTTTTGGTTTTTCTTATCAGCAAGCCCAGTTGGAAGGAACAATAATCACTGGCGTTAAGGATTCTGTTATCAGTAAAACATTCAGGAATTTTTTGCCAAATGCACGATTCCAGTATAATTTCAGCAAATTCAAAACACTCGCAATTAATTATGCCGCTTCAACAAACCAGCCAACAGTATCACAATTGCAGCCTGTGCCAGACAATAGCAATCCACTAAATATCAAAATAGGCAATCCCAATTTGAAACAAGAGCTTAATCACAATATTATGGGGCATTTGAATCTGATAAGCCCTTATAAAAACAAAAACCTTTTCATCTTTTTCACGATGCAGTTCACAGAAAATAAAATTGTGAATGCTGATAGTGTTGATGTGCTTGGTATTAATCGCACAAAACCTGTTAATGTAAATGGCGTGTATAATATAAACTCCGAAATCAGTTACAGTATGCCATTGCATTTTTTAAAAGGCACTGTGGAGCTAAGTGGAAATGCCAGTCTTTTAAAAACAAAACAATTTATTAATGAATCGGTGAATGATATTAAAACTTTGTCTCTTGGGCCAAGGCTTAGATTTGATGTGAACCCGACAGACAAAATAAATATCGGGCTGAGTGCAAATATCAATTATTATAATACCAAAAATTCTTTGCAGCCTGCATTAAACACAAATTATGTTTCACAGAATTATGACGCTTCATTTGATTGGGAAATGCCGAAGCGTTTTTTCTTCTCTACTGATTTTAATTATATGATAAACAGCCAGCGTACAGCCGGTTATAATATTAATGTACCGTTATGGAATATGAGCATTAGTAAACAAATGCTGAAATTCAATCGCGGCGAATTGAAATTGAGTGTTCGTGATTTGCTTAATAAAAATATTGGCATCAGCCGCAATACTAACAATAATTATATTGAAGATTCAAGAGTGATGACATTGCGCCGTTTCTTTCTGCTCAGTTTCACATATAGCCTGACCAAAACAGGGTTGAACAATGCAGGAGGCGGAGGTGGAATGAGAATGATTATTAAATAACCAACATCAGCCTGTACAAATAATAAAGCCTCCTTTTCTTAACGGAGGCTTTATTATTTTAAATTAAATCCTTTTAGTTAGTCCTTTCTGAATTGCCGGTTACCACCCTGATTCTTTTGCATTTCTTCCATCATTTTATCTCTTTCTTTTTTAAATTCTTCGGGAGTATAATGTCTTTTTCCTGTCGGTTCTTTAATAACAGCGAAGTCTGCTTTTTCAGCGATGAATGTTGCTATATAAGTTTGTTTGCCATTAGACACATTCATTTCTAAAATCAACCCTGGCAATTGTCCCTGAAATTCAGCAGGACCGGCAGGCACAGGAATTTCATTGGTAAACCATGCGACAATAAAAGCTGTATCTTGTATTTCCTTTTTTTCCATCGAACCATTATTAATCATCATTTGCATTTTTGTGCTGATTCTGGTTGCAATAGCCTTCATGCAATTATGGTTCAGTATCGTTTTTGTTTCGGTGGTCATTTTCCATTTTAACGAACGGATGCTGTCACTTACAATGAAATTTTTATCGAAAAATTCTTTTTTTTCAGTTTGTTTTTGTGAATCGAAGTTGCAATAAAGCACATCATTGCTTCCGGCTACAATCATGTTTATGTGTACACCTCCTCCATCTGAGGTTGCTGTTGCATCATCATTTTCCTGCTCTGCAGCCTTCCATAAAGATTGATTGTTTGCAAATATGAGCTCGAACTTGTCTTTTCTTGTTTGTGGCGATTCGTTTTCCACACCATTAACGTTAAACCTGGCGATGAACTGGCTCACTCTTTCATAAGTTACTTTACCTGATTTTTGTTGCGACTGCGTAACAACTGCAAAAAGCATCACGCATGATGCGATGATTATTTTTTTCATATTATTCTTTTAATTTCAAAACTATCAAAGCGCGGATGCAACATAGGTTAAGCCACCTTTCATTTAGGTTAATAAAGGTTAAAGGCCTGATGATACCGAACCTGAATAATTACATTTGTTGACTGATGAGAAAAAGAAAAATGATACCAGATCCTTTGCTGATGCTGATTTCTATTCTTGGGATTGCGGCTTTTCTCATCTATTGGCTTAAAGAAAATTATGATCGTGAAAAAAATACGCTCACGATAAATGCGGAATTAAATTTTCGGGAAACTATTCAGCAGTTACAAATATTTAAATTAAAGCTTAGCGGTATTTCACCCGATTCGCTACATGATAAGAAAATAACGTATTTTATAAATGACGACAGCTCAGCAAAGCGTGTATTGGGCAAGCTTCCGCAAAAAGAACAAATACTTTCCACCATAAACGTGCTCAAACAGAAATTGCGGGATACTTTAAAAAAAGATTCCTCGGGGAAAATAAGAATGTTTGTTTCCATAAACGAAAGCACTATAAATCATAATGACACATTTAAGATTACTCAGCCAATTCCCACATACAGGCGCGATGATCATGTCATACAATTCTTATATGGAATAGATTCTTTACAAGAGCCGCTGAAGTTGAAGGAGATTGATTCCGCTTATCATGCAGCTTTGCAAAAACAAAAATCTAATGTTCCTTTTTCCATTCTTGAATCAGACAGCAATTATATTTCCACTGCTGGCAATGAAGTCACGGTAGGATTAGCAAAACCAAAAACATACAAGCTAATTCTTGGCAATACAATTCCTTTTTTATTAAAGCGACTTGCATTACCAATTTCTTTTTCTGTATTGCTTCTATGTATTACTATTCTTGCGTTTTTAATATTATATAAAAATCTGATAAAACAGCAAAAACTTGGCGAACAGAAAAATGAATTCATCAGCAATATCACGCACGAATTAAAAACACCTGTCGCCACTGTTGCTGTTGCTATCGAAGCGCTGAAAAATTTCAACGCTATTGACGACCCATTACGGACAAAAGAATATCTTGATATTTCATCAAACGAATTGCAGCGGCTTAATCTTCTTGTGGACAAAGTACTGAAGCTTTCCATGTTTGAAAATAAAGATGTGGAATTGAAATATGAATCGATCAATTTGAAGCAAATTGTTGAAGAAGTTGTTGGCTCATTAAAACTGCAATTGGAAAAACAAGGAGCAACAGTGAACATTACATCATCAGGCAATCTTCATTTGCAAGGTGATCAGCTTAATTTGCAAAGTGTTGTTTTTAATTTATTGGATAACGCATTGAAATATTCAGAAAAGGCACCCCTTATTAATGTTGTGCTGGAAGAAAAAGAAAATAATATTGAATTAAAAGTCTCAGATAATGGCATTGGAATACCATCCGAATACCAAGAAAAAGTATTCGAAAAATTTTTTCGCGTGCCGCATGGCGACACACATAATGCAAAAGGGTATGGGCTTGGTTTAAGTTATACATTTCAAGTGATTCAAAAACATCATGGCACAATTGCAATGGAAAGCCAGCCAGGTATTGGAACAACATTTATCATTACCATTCCAAAGCAACCTTCATGAGCGCAGTAAAAATTTTATATGTTGAAGACGAAGTTTTTCTGGCGAAGATAGTCCGGGAAAGTCTTGAGAGCCGCGGCTTTGAGGTAGTTATGGAAAGTGATGGCGATAAGGTTTTAGACGTGTTCAAAAAAATAAATCCTGATATCTGTGTGCTTGACATCATGCTCCCTAACAAAGATGGATTCACTATTGCAGACGAAATAAGAGCAATAAATGAGCAGGTGCCGATTATTTTTCTGACCGCAAAAACACAAACAGAAGATTTGGTAAAAGGCTTTTCAATTGGTGGCAACGATTATATTCGCAAGCCATTTAGCATGGAAGAATTGATTGTTCGTATTCATAATTTGCTGAAAAGAAAATCAGGTGATACAAAAAATAATATCAATGATATCGTTGCAATCGGAAAATATCATTTTCATCTCACCCGTCAATTATTAGTGAACGGGAAAGAAGAACGAAAACTTTCTTTTCGCGAAGCCGAGCTTTTGAAAATTCTTTATGAGAACAAGCATAAAATTATTGACCGAAAAGACATCCTCAATTTATTATGGGGAAATGATTCTTTTTTCAACAGCCGTAATCTTGACGTGTATATTACAAAATTGCGCAGTTATTTAAAAGATGAGCCCACCTTGGAAATTATTACTATAAAAGGAATTGGTTATCGTTTTGTTGCAGGATAGGGTACATTGTTTAATAAGCACTTTTCTCATAAAATATTATTTGCTCAATTATTTTGTAAGCCTTCATTTTGCAACTCATAAAAATCCTTAATTTGGTTACACAAATAATCAGGTTATGCCTAAGATCTTTCACTCTCATTCAGCACTTGCAGGAATAGTGATTATTTTATTTACCTCTTTAACTGCGACTTCTATTAGCGCACAAAGCAAACCGGTGCGTGAACTTGCACCGGGAGTGTTCTATTATTTTGGTGACGAGCTGCAACAAAAATCAGCCAATTGCATTTGGATAATATTTAAAGATTATGTTTTAGCAGTCGATGCTAATTATCCATGGGGGGCACAGGAAATCATCGGGGAAATCCGAAAAACCACGTCTAAGCCTATCCGTTTTGTGTTCAACACTCATTATCACCACGATCATACTTTTGGCAACAGTGTGTTTGTTGATTCCGGTGCAACTGTTGTCTCAACACAAGAAACCGCTGATGAAATGCATACACTTGGTCAGAAAGAATGGGATCGCGGAACTTCATATAGCGGCCGCAACATGAAAGCATACAGACGCGAGTTTCCATCACTTACATTCGATCGCAGGCTTGTATTTGATGATGGTGAGCATAGAGTTGAACTTATAAGAATGGGGCCGGCACATACTGGTGGTGATGGAGTCGCATATCTCCCGAAAGAAAAAATTCTTGCTACAGGTGATCTTTTGGTTCACGGAAATCCATGGGGAAATAACGTAGCAGATCAGCACGCAGATTATGACAGATGGCTCACTGTTCTCGACACGATGTCGAAATGGGATGTGAAAATTGTTATTCCTGGTCACGGCGAACCTTGCACTACAGAAACAATAAAAGAAGAACGTTCTTATCTCGCAGATATGCTTGATCAGGTTCGGCGTGGCATCAAAGCAGGAAAAACAAAAGATGAATTGGTAAAGGAAATAGACCTGATCAAACATCCAGTTTATGGAGAAAACAAAGTTTCTATTGCACGGTCTATTCGCGATATGTATGATAAATTAATTGCTCAACAACATCAATAAAAAATTTTAGTGTTGATTTCAATATTTATGGATCGGTGAAGACACCGACCCATAGTTTGCTATCCAAATCTTTTCAATCATCCCACTCACAACCAATCGGCGCGCCCGGCGGCATTTCTTTATGCTGTGTCAATGGCTTTGCTTTTTCAGGAGATTTTATTCTTTCGAGTGTTAATAATAAATGCGCTTTGTAACTATCATCAACTGGCATTTTCAGTTGTGCTTCAGAGAATGTTTTTATTTCATTCAAGCTTTTTTGCACAAAACCTTTCACAGCGAATGATGCATTATCGTTTACAGAGACTGATAAAAGATAGGTAAGTATCAATTGTTCGTTCTGCAGTTGAATCAATTCTTCAAAACCTTTTTGCCTAGGTGATTTCCATGTTTTGTTGATTAATGCTGTTATCATTTCATCTGCACCTAATCCATTGTTTTGTGTTTTGTATTGAACCATTCTGTCAAGCCTTTCTGTGTTGAACAAAAATGATAGTGGAAAATCCGCAGCAGTTTCAGCAGCGGCGAGTGGATCAAAAGCCAATCCTGTTCTGCGATTGAATAGTTCTCTGTGATAATCATATCCACTTGGTCTCGGTGGAATCAACTTAATAATATTTTCAGGGATAGATAAAAATTTTGAATCGAGGCAATCCATCACAGCATTCAATGCCCTTGACTGTTCCTCTTTTGTCAATGCTTTAGTGACAATTTGCCCATCGCCTTTCAATGCATAAGTATAATACATTCCTCCAACCATTTTTGTTACAGCTTCAAGCTGATAACGATGAAATAGATATGCAGGAACTAAAACATCTTCGAGCATTGCCATTGGTGTTCCACTGCGAATATTTTCTTCTCCGAATTGTGACAATGCTTTTTCTCTCACTTTCATTACTTCCTTTAATTCAGCAACAGCATCAACTCCATTATCCCACAGATGTGCCTGAGGGTGCAAACCACCTGCTGCTCTCGCATCGCGGTCGCTGATAAATTGCAAACCTTTTTTTGTAGCATCTGTTAAGATTGAATTTAACTGTGCATCTTCATCGCCGTTGTTTCCAAAATCCCGATAGCCCCAGTTGATGGCTACTTTGTCCCATTCACCAATATCATGACTGTATGCATTCGACAAATCAATTTCGCCCGCTGCATTTAATCTTACTAATGGATGAGGATAATCCATCACGCTTGCGCGGTTGTTCACGCTTGATGCATAATTATGCATGAGCCCGAGCGTGTGCCCTACTTCATGCGCAGCCAATTGTTTCAATCTCTCCAAAGCCATCTTCAACATTTTATTATCAGCAGGAATCCCGTTTTCGAACGGCGCTAACAAACCTTGCGCAATCAAATAATCTTGTCGAACGCGCAGCGAGCCAAGTGTAACATGACCTTTGATAATCTCTCCTGTTCTCGGGTCAACAACTGCTGCGCCATAACTCCAGCCACGTGTAGAGCGATGAACCCAGTTGATCATATTGTATCGCACATCCATTGGGTCAGCGCTATCAGGCAAAATTTTTACCTGAAATGCATTTTTATATCCTGCTGCTTCGAATGCCTGATTCCACCAGCTTGCACCTTCGAGCAACGCACTGCGGATGGGTTCCGGCGTTCCGTTATCGAGATAATAAATAATCGGTTTGACAGCCTCACTCATCGCAGCGCCTGGGTCTTTTTTTGCAAGGCGATGGCGCATCACAAAATATTTTTCAATCGGTTCGGAAACAGGCGTGCTGTAATCAAAATAAGAAACCGGGATAAAACTTGAACGTGCATCAAATTTTCGCGGCTTGAAATTATTATCCGGCAACTGCACAAACGAATGATGCATGCGCACGGTAATTGCTTCTGGTGAAGGCGTTACTGATTGAACATAATTCCCAACATTGCCATCACCATTCACAAATGTGATGGTTGCTTCGATCTCAGAATTCTGCGGAAAGTTTTTAGTGCGCGGAAGATAAATCGCAGAGCGTGTTTTATCTAATACATAATTTCCCTGTTGCATGCCGCGTATCCGGTTGGCAACATGCATCGCATCACGCAAAATAAAATCGGTAGCATCTACCAACACTTTATTATTGCTTTCAGCTTCAACTGCAAAGCCCCACAATGTTGACTGAGCAAATGATTGCTCGACCGCTCTTTTTTCTGCTGCATCATTTGTAATAGCACGATATTCATAATTCGGCTGGATCATCAAAATCTTTCTTCCAACTTTTGTGAATTTAACAATCGTTGTATTGCCTAATAACCCACGGTCAAGGCCAACATCATTTGAGCCTAATCCTGCAGGCAATGAGGCTTGATATAATATTTCGCTGTCGAGCTTATTGATTTCGAGAAATATTTTTCCAGCATTTTCATCCCAATAAAAATTCAGGTAGCCTTCGTATTTTTTGAGGCCATTTGTTTTTTCTTCAATCGTCGGAAGCTTTTGCGCATTGGCAAAATAGCTGCAGAACAGCAGCAACAGCAAACAATATTTCATTGCAGATAAATTTTGGTATTACAAGATAGTTCAATTGAAATTTGAAACCTTCTCAATAAAATTTTTATATGAAATAATACTGCACATAATCATATCGATATTAAACTTCTCTTTAATCTGTTCACTAAGGAAGAGAGTTTTGAAACATTTCAGCAAGTTCTTCCTATATTTATCAATCCAAAAAGAATGTAATCGACCAAATTCCCTAAACTGCTGCCATCTATGGAAAGGTTTCTTTTTTTTATTAAAAAGAATTGGGCATATATCATCCCATTTCTTTTGACCATTTCTCTTATTCCTTTTTCGGAGTTCATCTATAATTTTATTAATAAAAGATACCTCACTGCGCCTTTTTCTTTCATGGTGGGCTTATGCATTTTTTTATTACCTGTTTATTTTTTCAGAAATAAATTAAAGTTATACCTGATATTGTTATTGCCGCTTTTGCTGATCGTTCCTTTCAATCTTGCTTATGTGCTCATTTTTAATTCTACGATCACTGAAGCAACCATTTTAATGGTCGTTAACACATCAAGAAATGAAGCAGGTGAATTATTGAGCGGATATCTTAATGTGCTGATCATTTTTATTATCACTTATCTGGTAGCATTGTTTTTATTATTCCGGAAATCTCCTAATGCTATCAGTTCAACAAAAGCGAAATTGATCAGTTTGTTCTCTCTGGCTTTTTTAGCGCTGTCACCTTTTGTACTCTATGATCATAAAACAAATTATTACGGTAATTTAAGGAACAAGATCGACAACATTTTTCCATTCACTCTTTTTAATAGCATTGAAACTATTTACGAGCAAAACCAATTTATAAAAGCAACAGAAAAAGAAAGAGACAAATTTGTTTTCTCCAGCAAGCAGGATTCATCCATCACAGATAAACAGGTTCATATTCTGATCATCGGAGAAAGCTGCCGTTATGATCATTGGGGCATTAATGGGTATCAAAGAAATACATCACCGCTTTTAAGCAAAAGAAAAAATTTTATTTCCTTCAGCAACGTTGCTTCAAGTTGTTATATGACGGAATTAGCTGTGCCATTGCTTTTGACAGGAGTTGGTGCTGAACATTTTGATTTGCATAATACCAGAAAAAGTATGATCGGCGCATTTGAAGAATCAGGGTTTTCATCTCATTGGATCACCAATCAATCAGACATTGGAGCGAATATAAAAATCCATTCATTAGAAGCTAATAACATGCATTATCTGTTGTCGGATTTCAGATCGACAAAGCATGTTCACAGAGATATGGAATTAATCGGCATATTAAAAAAGATATTAGCTGAGCCTGATCAAAAGAAATTTATTGTCATTCATACATTAGGGAGTCATTATAATTACAGCACCAGATATCCTGATAAATTTGATGTCTTCACTCCAAGCAACAAAACAGTTCCAACAAAAGTGACTGATAAATCATCTAAAAATATTTTAGTGAACAGTTACGACAACAGCATTCTGTACACTGATGCAGTAATTGACAGTATTATCACAACTGTAACTAACCTGAATAATTTTGCATCTGTCACATTTCTTTCCGATCATGGAGAAGATTTATTGGATGACAGCAGAGATTTTACCGATCATGGTCATGCATCACCTCCATCAAAATATGTTGCGCACATCCCATTTTTTATTTGGTATTCCAACAAATTAGCAAATGCTTATCCCGAAAAAGTATCGAATTTATTGCAGCACAAGGATTCATTGATCTCTTCAGAAAATTTGATTAACACTATGACCGGTCTTGTGGGAATTCATTATCCCACTCAGGATTCGCTCAAAGACATTTCAGGGAAATATTTTCAAAATAACAAGCAACTGATACTTGGGGAGAGCAACAAAATTTATCCTTTCTCGATTTTGAAATAAGTTGCTAGAATTTATTCGAGCTCTCTGTTATTCTTCCACCATTTATAACCGATAATCCCGATAATAACAAGCGGCATAAATGCGATGTAGATAATCCCGGCATTCAATGCTTTGGCAGGTCTTTCGCCTTGTTGTTGCGCCGTGCGTGTACAGATGGAACATTGAGCAAGTGAATGGTCAATGGTGAATAGTGAATAAGCCGCAGTGAGGAGTAATATCAATATCCACTTTTTCATTTCAATGCTTTCTGCAAAGTTAATATGATTCGCTGTTTCTTCAAGCAATAAAAAAAACCTTCACTAAAAGAAGTGAAGGTTTATGATTTTCAAAAAGGGCAATTTATTTAGACTTCTGCGGTCATTCTCTTTTGTACTTTCTTTCTTTCTTCTTCATTCAAAATCACTTTGCGCATGCGGATGTTTTTCGGCGTCACTTCAATGCACTCATCCTGCTGAATGTATTCCATGCATTCTTCCAATGTCATCAAAGTTTTCGGAGCAATTTTAGAAGCATCATCACTGCCGCTGGCACGATGGTTCGTCAACTTCTTTGGCTCTGTCGCGTTCACAATCAAATCGCCCGGCTTAATGTGCTCGGCTATGATTTGACCAGTGTACACTTCTTCTCCCGGTTCAACAAAAAACACACCGCGGTCTTGTAATTTATCAATTGAATATCCTGTTGTTCTTTCCTGATTTTTAGAAAGCAAAACACCGTTGTTCCTTCCGGGAATCGGCCCTTTCCATGGTTTATATTCCAAAAAGCGATGTGCCATCACTGCTTCGCCAGCCGTGTTGGTGAGCATGTTGCTGCGCAAACCAATCAATCCTCTCGACGGGATTTCAAATTCAAGATGCTGCATTTCCCCCTTGCTTTCCATGATATGCATTTCACCTTTCTTTTGTGTCACAAGGTCGATTACCTTTCCACTATATTCAGATGGAACATCCACCACTAATATTTCGTAAGGCTCATGCTTTTTCCCATCAATTTCTTTTACAAGAACAGTTGGCTGACCGATAGTAAGCTCAAAACCTTCTCTGCGCATGGTCTCTATCAAAATGCCCAAATGCAAAATGCCTCGACCGAAAACTAAAAAGCTATCTGCACTATCTGTATCTTCTACTCTTAATGCCAGATTTTTTTCTGTTTCTTTCATCAATCTGTCGCGCAATTGGCGGCTCGTCACAAATTTTCCATCACGACCAAAGAATGGCGAAGTATTAATGCCGAAAAGCATGCTCATCGTTGGCTCATCCACACTGATTACCGGCAAAGCTTCCTGTGTTTCAAAATCAGAAATAGTATCGCCGATATTAAAATTTTCCAAACCAACTACTGCACAAATATCACCCGCAAAAACTTCTTCTGCTTTTTTCTTGCCCATGCCCATGAACGTGTAAAGCTCTTTTACTTTCATTCGCTTCACGCCATCTGCCTGCATCAATGCAATAGTTTGATTTTCTTTTACAGAACCTCTCGCCACTTTTCCCACTGCAATTCTTCCGAGAAAAGAAGAATAATCGAGCGAAGTGATTTGCATTTGTGTTGGTCCCTCAGAAACCTGCGGAGCAGGAACGTATTGCAAAATGCCATCTAATAATGGAGTGATATCAGCACATTGCTCATTCTTGCTATTGAACCAGCCATGTTTGCCGGAACCATAAAAAGTCGGGAAATCCAATTGCTCTTCAGTCGCATCAAGGTTGAAGAATAATTCAAACACTGCATCATGAACTTCATCAGGGCGGCAATTCGGTTTGTCAACTTTATTAATAACAACAATGGGTTTTAATCCCAATGCCAATGCTTTTTGAAGAACAAAACGTGTTTGCGGCATCGGTCCTTCAAAAGCATCAACGAGCAAAAGCACGCCATCAGCCATTTTCAGAACACGTTCCACTTCCCCACCGAAATCAGAGTGACCAGGAGTATCGATGACATTTATTTTAACGCCTTTGTATTCCACAGCCGCGTTTTTGCTAAAAATGGTAATGCCACGCTCTCTTTCGAGGTCGTTGCTGTCCATAATCAATTCGCCGGTTTCCTGGTTGTCACGGAACACTTTGGTTGCGTGCAAAATTTTGTCGACCAGAGTTGTTTTACCATGGTCAACGTGTGCAATGATTGCGATATTCCTGATTTCCATAATTAATTAATTCGTTTTAGTCAAAGCTTTCGTTAGAACCTGTAAATTTTTTGTCAGCCTTGGCTAAACACCAATCCTTACAGCCTCAAATTTGAAGCCGCAAAGGTACAAAAAAACAATGGGAGGGCAAAGAGATAGGAAAACTTAATTTAAAGTTGATTTTATAGCATTTAACCACAGAGTTATGCGAAGTTTTTTACACGAAGTTCCTCTGTGCGACTATGCGCTTAAACTCTGAGAAACTCTGTGGTCAATTATTAAACACGAACGTAAATTTTCCGCCTATCTAAAATATAACCCACGCTCCAGCAGAAAAGCATGAATGTTATTGCGAAAAGGAATGAGCCAAAATACAATCCGGCGTTTTTGAAAATATTATTATAAAGCCAATTGTACACAGAAACTTTTGGCTGCGCATGAAGCACATATAAAATCGTTGCGCCAATTTCTGATAACAAATAAATAAAAAGCGGATTTTTTCCGAACACCTGAAAAAAATAAGTCCATTTGGTGATGTTCAAAAAATCAATCACATAAATAACGGCAGAGATAATGATGCAATCAAGCCCAACTGTGTAAAGCACAAAAGAACTTGTCCAGAGTTTTTTATTGATAGGAAAACCAAGATCCCAGAAATATGCAATCACTAATAAGCTACAACCTGCGAGCATCAACTTCGCAAGACCTTCATAGGTTTTTCCTTTTTGCTGAATGAATTGTCCGACAACATAACCACCAACCACATTTCCAACAGCAGGCA